>WBUO01000460.1 GCA_008933675.1 Dechloromonas sp. | reverse complement strand
GGCCGTTGGTATAAGCCCTGGACCGTTGACCGCCTCAAACGCGCGGTGAAGAAGCTCGTAACGGAACGGATCGCCGAACCGCAGTTGCGGGCGGGTGCGCTGCGGCAACCCAAGGCGAACCGGCCGTCTATCTCGTTGCCGGCCTCCTCAAGGCCAAGCCGGATTCGACCCTGGCCGAACTGACCGAACAGCTCTCCGCGATGCGGCTGCGGACGCCGCGAGAAAAATATACTTGGTGGATCTCATCAGTCAAAATTCTGAAATATAAAGCTAAGAAATTAAACTTTCAGCATACGCAATCCTTAGAAAGGAATAAACCTACCAAAGAATCCAATAAATAAACTTATACAAATAATCCACGCAACAACATTTGTATAAACAAGTTGCAGACGGGGATTTTTTGTCTAAGCGCCAGCGTAAATTACGATATAAAACAACTATACACGCAAACGAATGCGTTGGCGGACGCGCTCATAAAGCTGTACCTCAGCTTCATGAGCAATCTCCACGACTATTGCGAACGATTGACGAATAGCCCCAGCCCAACCTCCAGCACATCTCACTACGAGATGATAAGTGTCTGCATAGTGAGTAACATCCCGCGAAAATGAAACGGTCGCTGCTTGAAGGCTCGATTTCTCGCGAACCGTTGGACTGGGCTTCAAGGCACAACTAAAGCGATTTTCCATCTCTGGAAAACGATCTTCGTCCGGGCTACGTCGTCGAAAATGATCAAAAATGAAATCAGGTTCACATCCACGAATTAGTCGAAAAGCAATCGTGGTCCCCGCATAATCTCTCCTCGTATGTCGAACTGGGGGATCATACGCAAGCGTCACTTTGATAGTTCTGCGGCCTCGCTCACTTTGGAATACTTCAGGAATGGGAATTTGATATATCGCGAAGTGGTCGACCTCAAGCTCGTCATCTGCATAGAGGGCGACACGCGCATCGTCGGAAAACACGGCGCGCTCAAGCTCAACCATGCCGTTGCCACAGATCGCTCGTAGACCCTCATCGCCAAGGAGTGCAAGCCGCGCCGAAGCTGCTTCGGGCATCACAGCACCGCTAGCAAGTAGCGCACGAATCAAATTGGCCGACGCCGCAGGAAAACGGGCGAGGATTTGTGCAGCTTTGAAAGCAACCTTGGGAGCTGCGAACGAAGTTCCGGAGCAGGAAGTGAACAGCCGATTGACTGGTTGGTAATGTAAGGACAAGACACCAGCTTCCGGAATATCGCGCCCATCTCGAAGGCGCTGCACGCTCCGATCGTAAATCAACGTGCCGCCGATATCGACAATATCCGGCTTTATCGCCCCCCGAATACCTGGGCCAATTCGGGTAAACGGAGAAGGTTCTTCCGCGTCCGTGATCGGGCGAACACCTACATCTGCAGCGATGTTCGGCGCTATGCCATTTCCATGCGCAAGGGATCCTACGGTAACAACATTCAAAGCCCCGGCAGGCTCAACCAGTCGATTTGCGGCTTCCATCAGGTAGCCCGGATAATCGGTGATAGCCTGTTCTATACGGTTTCCGCCGCGGATACTGTCGCGATTTCCCGCAGACACGATAATGACAACATCAAGTTCAGCGACAAGTTCGTCGAGCGTCGCAGCCCAAGGTCCGACCTTCCCGCCGTCATAGATGCGGCGGCGATCACCGAGAGCAATCACAAAGATGCGGCACCCAAATTCTCGATTGAGCCGCGTAATAGCTTCACGCATTTGGCCCGGAGTTAAACGGCGATCAGGGAATGCCCCTTGACGATCGACGACTTTCGCAGAACAAACGCGCGCCCCTCGCTCTAGTGAGCCGGCCACAAGCTGAGCACGCAAATCTCCGAAGACGGCTATGCCTGCAACCCTTGTACCATGTCCGAAATCATCGGCCGTTCCAAGCTCTTCTGGTACGGCAATTGCGCCAGCGATTATATCAGCAATTAGTGGATGATCATTCACTCCACTATCTATAATGCCAATCAGAGGCGCATCCTCAGCGACAGGTGTTATCGCACCCAACTGACCTAATTCCATATCGACCAGCCCACCCGTGACGATGTCAGGAGCCGGCGGCAGATCTATTTCAGCTATCTCCTCAACGGCAAGTAGAGCTTGCACAACAGCTCCGTCACAGCGCACTCTTACCAGGGTGATCGAGGGACCAATATATCGATCAAGCTCTTCGCCTCCGCGCGCATCCACGTATCGGACAATCTGCTCAAGACTGCGTTCGCGTAGTTCCCGTCGTCCAATATCCCAAAGCTCAACGTCCAGCGTGTAATTCGTGTCGGCCTGAAAATCTGTAGCAGCAGAAAAGCCTTCCTCGCGAGCTCGCGCTCCAATTCTGTCACGAGCCTCGATTACGCCGATTGTCTCTATCCCACCAACAAAAGCCGCATAGGATGGGTTCTGCTGTCCGACGGGAGCCCCGCGTCCGTAAGCTGTCAATCGGTTACGGAAAGCCGCCATTTCTCCAGACGAAGAAAAAAGGACAAGAGTCCTGTCTTCGTCACTCGAAAGTACTGTCAAGCCTATACGATTCCAATCCTCTTCGAGAAGAGCCGTTGTCATCCGGACTCTTAGAA
>WBUO01000459.1 GCA_008933675.1 Dechloromonas sp. | reverse complement strand
GATATCTCCAGCCATTCATCTAGGCTCCGAGCGTATCCTGATCGTCGGCGCCGGGCGCAAAAACGAACACCAGGATAGACGACGCGTCGATAGCCACCCCTCGCTGGCACAAATAGCCGGCCACGCCCTGTCCACAATCTTCCTGGACAGCCTGGCGGTAGACATCGAGCGCATGCAGCGCATCAACCGCACCCTGAATGCCATCCCCCCCGAGATCAGGGCGGAGAGCGATATTCCGCTCCGTCCCATTGATTCACTGATCATTTCGCCATCCGAACGCCTGGAACGCTTTGCATCCGAGCACGCCAAGGCCTTGCCCTGGGCAATGAAGATGATGCTTGGCGGAATCGGGGGAATGAGCCGGCGCAATGGAACGCTCACCAGCTACCTGCTCTTCGAGAAACCATACACCCAGGCGCTCATTGATCTGGGTTACGCCGATACCATGGCGCGCTCGACTGAAGTCGGAGACTTTCTGAGACTCTGAATGAAGGGGCGCCTGGCGGGTCCGGTGAGATTCGAACTCACGATGGGTTTCCCCACGCCGGTTTTCAAGACCGGTGCATTCAACCGCTCTGCCACAGACCCTGGCGGCGCGCATGATAGCACAGTCGCGAGGGGGTGCATTTCCGGCGAACATAGGGCGTTGAAACTTATCGCCCAGTCCGTTAGTCTTAACCTTTGACGAAACCATATAAAGGAGATGTCCTGCATGAACACCAATTTCGATATCGCCCGCCAGAGTTCGCCCGAAATTGCGCTCGGACAAAACCGTGTCCTGCGTAACACTTACATGTTGCTCGGGCTCTCGATGATCCCGACAGTCCTCGGCGCGATGGTCGGCATCCAGATGGGGTTCAGCTTCTTTGCCGGCAGTCCGCTGATTTCCTTCCTGCTTTTCCTCGGCATCGCCTTCGGCTTCATGTGGGGAATCGAGCGCAACAAGAACAGCGGCCTCGGTGTCGCCTTGCTGCTGGGCTTCACCTTCTTCATGGGATTGATGCTGTCGCGCATCCTGCAGTTCGCGCTGGGTTTCTCCAACGGTGCCTCGATGATTGCGATGGCAGCAGGCGGCACGGGCGCGATCTTCTTCACCCTCTCTTCGATCGCCGCCGTCAGCAAGCGTGACTTCACGGGCATGGGCAAATTCCTGTTTGCCGGCATGATCCTGATCCTGCTGGCAGCCGTCGCCAACATCTTCTTCCAGATTCCGGCGCTGTCGCTGACCATTGCCGTAGCGGCCGTGGGTATTTTCTCGGCCTACATTCTCTACGACATCAGCCGCATCGTCCAAGGCGGCGAAACCAACTACGTCAGCGCAACGCTGGCGGTCTATCTGGACATTTACAACGTTTTCGTCAGCCTGCTGCAGTTGATCATGGCCTTCACGGGCGAACGCGACTGAGCAAGTCTTATCGAAAACAACAAGGGCGGCCTCGGCCGCCCTTTTTTTCTACGATCAATCGCGTTCAAAAACCGCAATCGACTCGACATGAGCGGTGTGCGGGAACATGTTCACAACACCAGCGGCGGCAAAACGATAGCCCTTGACCGAAACCATGATCGCCGCATCACGAGCCAAGGTTGAGGGATTGCAGGAAACGTAAACAATACGCCCCGGGGCATTCGCGCCCAGCGCCTTGACCAGTTCGAGCGCCCCTTCTCTTGGCGGATCGATCAGCATCTTGTCGAAACGCCCCAATTTTTCCAACGACGCTTCGGTACTCTCGAACAGATTGGCAACGCCGAACTCCACCCGCTCGCTCAGCCCATTCGCGACTGCACTCTCCCGCCCCCGCTTGACCAGCGCAGGACTGCCCTCAATCCCTACCACGCTCGCGCCGGAACGGGCTATCGGCAGAGTGAAGTTACCCAGCCCGCAGAACATGTCGGCGATTCGCTCACCCGGTTGCGGATCGAGCAAACTCAAGGCTCGACGAACCAGTATGCGATTCACCGCATGATTCACCTGGGTAAAATCCGTCGGCCTGAAATCCAGCTCAAGCGCGAATTCCGGCAAGGCATAGGAAAGCTGGGGAGCGTCTTCGGGATAAAAGCGATAAGCCGTATCCGGCCCCTTGGGCTGCAGATAGAAAACAACCTGATGGCGGTCGGCAAAAGCTCGCAGCATCTTTTCGTCAGCAGCGGTCAAGGGCTGCAGGATGCGCAGAACCAGCGCCGTGCAGTGCTCACCGACTGCCAACTCCAATTGAGGCATGCGCTCTACGACGGACAATGCCCCGATCAGCTCCCGCAATGGTATGAGCATATCGGAGACGTGTGGAGGCAGAATCGCGCACGTTGTCATGTCCGCGATATAGCTGCTGCGCTTCTCATGGAAGCCGATCAGCACGCCCCCCTTGCGCTCGACCTTGCGTACGGCCAGACGCGCGCGATGACGATAGCCCCAAGGCTCGCCAAAGATCGGCGGCAAGATGCGCTCCGGACGAACCCGGCCGATGTGCCACAGCCCGTCCTCGAGCACGCGCAGGTTGTTGGCCGCGAGCGTCGAGCCGGTCGAGGTGATGTCGACGATGAGGTCGGCGGAGCCGGCCGCCGGCGCGGCTTCGGTGGCACCGGCACTTTCCACGAT
>WBUO01000458.1 GCA_008933675.1 Dechloromonas sp. | reverse complement strand
CCGCACGGCATCGTGCTGGTCACCGGGCCGACCGGCAGCGGCAAGAGCACGACGCTCTATGCCGTACTCCGCGAGATGGACGCCAACACGCTCAACATCCTGACCGCCGAAGATCCGGTGGAGCAGGTCATCCCCGGCGTCTCCCAGGTGCAGGTCGGCGGCAAGGTCGGCTTTGCCGATGCCCTGCGCAGCTTCCTGCGCCACGATCCGGATGTGATCCTGGTCGGCGAAATCCGCGATTTCGACACCGCCGACGTCGCCCTCAAGGCCGCCACGACCGGCCATATGGTGCTGTCGACGCTGCACACCAATACCGCGGTCGGCGCCATCACGCGCCTCTCCGACATCGGCTGCGAGCGCTTCCTGGTCGGCGCCACGCTGCACGGCATCATCGCCCAGCGCCTGGTCCGGATGCTCTGCCCGCACTGCCGGGAAATCCGTCCGGCTACCCCTGAAGAGCGGGCCTTGTTGCAGGTCGGCGAGACGGAAACAGCCGACATCGGCATGCCGGTCGGCTGCCCGCGCTGCCTGGGCAGCGGCTATCGCGGCCGGGTGGGCCTGTTCGAATCGCTGTGGCTTGATGCCGAACTCGCCGAATGCGTCGCCAACGACGCCAGTGAGCGGGAGTTGAGCACGGCCGCCGGCGATTACTGGCGCCTCGGCAACGATGCGCGCGACAAGGTACTGCGCGCCGTCACCAGCCTCGGCGAAGTCCGCCCCTACCTGCACATGAGGCGCTGAGCCGACGATGGCAACCTTCAGCTACATCGCCCTCAATCCTGCCGGCAAGGAAATGACCGGGCGCATCCAGGCCGTCGATGTCAACGAGGCCAGACTGCTCGTCCGCGGTCTGGGGCTGCGCATTCTCGACCTGCACCAGGGCGAACTGGAAAGCCGTACGCTGCTCGATGCCGTCAAGGCCTTCGCCAGGCTGCTGCACGGCGCCCTCGGCGTGCGCAATACGGACCTGATGCTGTTCTACCGCCAGATGCAATTGATGCTGCGTGCCGGCCACACCATTCTCGAAGCACTCGAAGCGGCCGGCCGGCTGGCCAGCCGGCCGCGCCTGAGCCGGCAACTCGCCCGCTGTGCCGAGCGCATCAGTGCCGGCAGCAGCTTCTCGGCAGCACTCTCCCGGGAAAGCTCGACCTTCCCGCGGATCGCGGTCAAGCTGGCGGAAGCCGGCGAATCGTCCGGCGAGCTCGACGCCGTGTTCGAACGCCTGGCCGTGCTCACGGAACGGCGAACCGACATCCGGCGCCAGTTGATGACCGCCCTCACCTACCCGTCGATCGTGCTGCTGGTCTCGATCGGCGTCATCAGCTTTCTCGTCGGCACCGTCGTGCCGCGCTTCGCGCTGTTCCTGCAGTCGCGCGGCAAATCGATTCCCTGGGCGGCGCAGACCATGCTCGATGTCGCCGACTGGCTGAGTCGCTGGGGCGCCCTGCTGGGTTTCGCCATCGCCGGCACGATCGGTGGCTTCATCGTCCTCCACCGCCTGCCTGCCGCCCGGCTGCAGATCGACCGCCTGCTGCTGCACCTGCCGGTCGTCGGCAGCACGCTGATGGCCGCCGCCATGGCGCAGATTTCCTGGACCTTCGGCCTGCTCCTCAAAAGCCGGCTGACCGTGCTCGAAGCCCTGCGCTCGGTCGCCCAGATCACCGGCAATGCGGCGCTGACCCGGGCTCTGGAGCAGGCCGCGGACATGGTGATCGAAGGACGCGCCCTGACCGTCGCCCTCGATCGCGCCCCGATCCCGCCGCTGGTCCGCCACATGGCCGCCATCGGCGAACGCAGCGGTGAAATGGAAACCGTGCTGGAGGCGCTCGGCAACCACTACCAGAAGGAGCTCGATGCCCGCGTCAAGATTCTCTCGGCACTCATCGAGCCCGTGCTGACGCTGTTCATCGGCGGCATCGTCGGCTTCGTCTACTACGCATTCTTTCAGGCCGTACTGGCCGTATCGACCGGCGGCGGCTAGGAAAACCATGACTTCGACCACCCCACCCAACGCCGCCGGCAAGTACCTGTACGGCCTCATCGCCCTCTGCTGCCTGCTGCCGGCCCATGCCCAGAACCCGGCACAGGAGCTGGCGCGCGACAAGAACCACGATCTGCACCCCTCGCTGCGCGAGAACCTGGCCATCATCGGCCGCTACGCCGAGAGCGTGAGGAATCAGGCCGGCAAACCCGGCGAGCCGCCCACCGGCCAAGCGCCGGCCAGCCGCCCGGAAGCAGCCGGGCGCCGCCTCGACACGCTGGCCGACCCCTTCGAGGTCTCCCCGCAATTGCGCGAAGGGCGGCGCAGCCCGGGCAGTTTCAGTGGTCTGCCGACGGCCAGCAAACTGGACGTCCAGCGCCAGATCCAGGTCAAGGCACTGCTCGTCACCCAGGGCGGCCGCGGCGCCCAGCTGCTTGTCCGCGGGCAGCAATCCGTCATCGTCAAGGACGGCGACCTGATCGACTTCGGCGACCTCGGCACCTTCACCGTCCACGTCACCGGTAACGACGGCGTCACCCTTTCCAATCCCGGCCTGCCCCAAGGCAACAAGATCACCCTGCGATGAAAACCCTAGCTTCGATCCCGCTGCTCC
>WBUO01000074.1 GCA_008933675.1 Dechloromonas sp. | reverse complement strand
CTCCATCGCCCACGCCCTCGAATTCGCCGCCCTCGGCCTGCAGGCGCAGGCCGGCTGTCCGGTGACCTTCAGCCGGACGGCACAGACCGTCGACAAGGGCGTCTATCAGGTGGTCGTCGAATACACCGAGGAAGATGTCGGCCGTCTCGCCTTCGAGCGCGCCGAGCAACTGTGCCAGGCGGCGCTGGCCGATACGCCCTTCGATCTGGAAGGCACGTTGAAGGAACTGCGCGACCTCGACGAGGACATCCGTCTCGGCCCCTCGACCGGAGCCATCGTCAGCGCCGCCCAGGCGCGCGGCATTCCCGTCCGCCGGCTGACCCAGGGCAGCCTGGTGCAGTTCGGCTGGGGCAGCAAGCAGAAACGCATCCAGGCTGCCGAGACCAGCTTCACCAGCGCCATCGCCGAATCCATCGCGCAGGACAAGGAACTGACCAAGCAGCTACTGCATGCCGCCGGTGTCGCGGTACCGACCGGCCGCCCGGTCGAGGACGAGGACGACGCCTGGGCCGCCGCCCAGGAAATCGGCCTGCCGGTCGTCGTCAAGCCGCAGGACGGCAACCAGGGCAAGGGCATCTCGGTCAACCTGACGACCGAGGAACAGATCCGCCGCGCCTACCGCGTCGCCATCGAGTTCCGCGACGACATCATGGTCGAGAAGTACCTGCCCGGCCACGACTGGCGCCTGCTGGTCATCGGCGACAAGCTGATCGCCGCCGCCCGCCGCGATCCGCCGCTGGTCGTCGGCGACGGCACGCATACCGTCCGCGAGCTGGTCGACATCGTCAACAGCGACCCGCGCCGTTCCGATGGCCACGCCACCTCGCTGACCAAGATCCGCTTCGACGAGATCGCCCTGGCCCGCCTGGCCGAACAGGGCTATACCGCCGACTCGGTACCCGAGCGCGGCGTGCGTGTCGTGCTGCGCAACAACGCCAACCTGTCGACCGGCGGCACCGCCACCGACGTCACCGACGACGTCCACCCTGAACTCGCCGCCGCCGCCGTCGCCGCGGCGCAGACCGTCGGCCTGGACATTGCCGGCATCGACGTCGTCTGCGACACCATGCTCAAGCCGCTGGAAAGCCAGGGCGGCGGCATCGTCGAAGTCAACGCCGCCCCCGGCCTGCGCATGCACCTCGATCCGTCCTTCGGCAAGGGTCGCCCGGTCGGCGAGGCCATCGTCGGCATGATGTACCCGGATGGCGACAACGGCCGCATTCCGGTCGTCGCCGTCACCGGCACCAACGGCAAGACGACGACCAGCCGCCTGATCGGCCGCATTTTCGAGCAGAACGGCCTGCGTGTCGGCATGACCAGCACCGACGGCATCTACGTGCAGAACAAGCGCATCGACGATGGCGACTGTTCCGGCCCGCGCAGCGCCCGCAACGTCCTCGCCCACCCGGACGTCGACGCGGCGGTACTCGAGACGGCGCGCGGCGGCCTGCTGCGCGAAGGCCTCGGTTTCGACATGTGCGACGTCGCCGTGGTCACCAACATCGGCCTCGGCGACCACCTCGGCCTCAACTACATCACCACCGTGCACGACCTGGCGGTGATCAAGCGCGTCATCGTCGAGAATGTCGCACCAGCTGGCACCGCCGTACTCAATGCGGCCGATCCGGTGGTGGCGGCAATGGCCCGCCACTGCTCGGGCGATGTCACGTTCTTTGCACTCGACCCGACACACCCCGTGCTGGCCACGCACCGCGCCCAGGGCAAGCGCGTGCTCTACGTGGAGAATGGCGACGTCGTCTGCGGCGAAGGCCGCAGGAAGCATCGCATTCCGCTGGCCAACGTACCGCTGACGCGCAACGGCACGATCGGCTTCCAGATCGAGAACGTCATGGCTGCCGTCGCCACCGCCTGGGCTCTCGGCTACGAATGGGCGACTGTCGAGCAAGCGCTGGCCGGCTTCATCAGCGATTCGGCCACTGCCCCCGGCCGCTTCAACCTCTTCGACTACAAGGGCGCAACGCTGATCGCCGACTACGGCCACAACCCGGACGCCATGCTGGCGCTGGTCAGGGCTGTCGAAAACATGCCGGCGAGCCGCCGCCTGGTGGTCATCAGCGGCGCCGGCGACCGGCGCGACGACGACATCCGCCAGCAGACGGAAATCCTCGGCGAAGCCTTCGATGACGTGATCCTCTACCAGGATGCCTGCCAGCGCGGCCGCGCCGACGGCGAAGTCATCGGCCTGCTGCGGGCCGGCCTGGCCAACTCGCAACGGGTCAAACATGTCGAGGCGATCGACGGCGAGTTCATTGCCATTGATGCGGCGCTCAAGCGCCTGCAAGCGGGCGACCTGTGCCTGATCCTGATCGACCAGGTGGAAGAGGCGCTGGCGCATATCGCCAAGCGCATCGCCGAGAGCCAGTAAAAGGCCTGGACGGGGAGCGGCCGGCTCAGATGCGCAGGCCGCTCTTCTTCAGGATGCGCGAGGAAAACAGGATGTCGTGGGCACGGCTGCGCGCACCGAGCAGCCCGGCAATGATGCCGGCCTTGCTGCGCACTTCGTCGTGCGTGCTGCCATGGACCATGGCGAACAGGTTATAGGGCCATTCCGGCAGTGCCCGCGGCCGGCGGTAGCAGTGGGTGACGAAATCGAGGGCGCCGACTTCCGCCCCGACCTCGTCGACTGATTCCTCCGGCACATCCCAGACGGTCATGCCATTGGCGGTCCAGCCGATGGCGTAGTGATTGGGTACGGCGCCGATACGGCGGATGACGCCGTTGGCCAGCAACTTCTCCAGGCGCGCCATGACCTCTTCAGGCGCGATGCCCAGCCTGCCGGCAACAGCGTGATAGGGACGCGGCACCAGCGGCAGCCCCCCCTGGGTAGCGACGATCAGCGCGCGGTCGATATCGTCGATCATGTACGCACCGCCAGTTTCATCTCCACGAAATACTCGCGCTCCTTGGGAAAATTGCGCACGTTCAGGCCGGTTGTCCGCTCGATGCGGGAAATCGCCTCGCCAATGCCGTCCGGCGTCTCGGTGGCCAGCACGAACCACATGTTCAGCTGGTGTTCGCGCCGGTAGTTGTGGGCGACCTGCGGCAGGGCATTGACCTGGGCAGCCACCTCCTCGTAGCGCGCCTCGGGAACGGCCAGAGCCGCCAGTGTGAAAGCTCCGCCAATGCGCTCGATCTGGTACATCGGGCCAAAACGCGTCAACACCCGCTGCCCGAGCAATTCGCCCAGGCGAGCCAGCAGTTCCTCCTCGCCGATACCCAGGCGCCCGGCCACCTCGGCATAGGGTTCGGCGCAGATCGGGAAACCCCCCTGCAATTCATCGATCAGCCGGCGGTCGATGGCATCGAGCTCAGGCATAGCGAGCCCCCTGCTGCTTGAAGCGGGTTAGTGAGAAGAGCACGTCGTGCGGGCAATCCTGCAGGCCGTGACGGCGGCGCAGGTCGGCGATGATGGCCTCGACCTCGCCGCGCTCGCGGCCATGGATCATGCAGAACAGGTTGTACGGCCAGTCCGGCAGCACGCGCGGCCGCCGGTAGCACAGCGTCACCGCCGGCTCCTCGGCCAGCACCCGGCCTAGGTCACCCACACGATCGTCGGCGATGTCGTGCACCAGCATGGCATTGGCCCGGTAGCCCAGTTCGTGATGGCGGACGACGACGCCGAAACGCTTGATGGCGCCGTCCGCCAGCCAGTGCCGGATACGCCCGAGGACGTCGGACTCGGATGCGCCGATCCGTTCGGCGATCAGCGCGAAGGGCCGGATGAACAGCGGCAGGCCTTCCTGCAGCACCGAGACCAGACGGCGTTCAGCTTCGTCGATCGGCGCCGCCGGTTCGATCCGGCGGGCGGCAGCGATCTGCTTGTCCTTCTGGCCATCGAGGCAGAAACCGAGATCGATATGGAACTCCTCCTGCAGCGGCAGCGACAGCAACGGATGGCCGGCCGCCTGGGCGATGGCGCCCAGCGAGGCCTGCAGCCGCCCCTCGCTGCCGGCGGTGACGACGAACCACAGGTTGTAGCGGTGTTCGCGCTCGTAGTTGTGATTGACCTCGGGGAAGCGGTTAACCGCCGCCGCCACCGCTTCCAGGCGCTCCGGCGGCACTGCCATGGCGGCCAGCGTCGATGCACCGATGCGCTTCGGCGCGAAGACGGCACCGACACGGGAAATCTTGCCTTCGCGACGCAGCTTTTCCAGGGTTCCGAGTACCGCTTTTTCGGCGACACCTAGGCGCGCCGCCAGTTCGGCGAACGGCGCCGGACAGAGCGGGAAGTCGCGCTGGAATTCGTTCAGCAGGCGGAATTCGAAGCTATCGGTCATCAGAAGCCAATGCGGGCGGCGCGGGCGGTGAAGAAAATGCCGGACGGACTGTCGGCGGCGATTTCACCCTGCTTGGTGAAGCGCGCCGTGTCATAAATCAGGACTTTATGATCGTCGCGTGCCGAAAGCCAGATGTTTTCGCCACGCGGCGTGAATTCCATGTGCAGGATGCCCTTGCCGGGCTCGAAGGCATGCACCACCTTGCCGGCCAGCGTGTCGATGACATCCATCTTGCCGTTGTCGGGGAAGGCGAAATTGACCCACACCTGGCGCCCGTCCGGCCGCGCCATGACGAACACCGGCTGGCCGCGCACCGGGATGCGGCCGACTTCCTTCCAGGTGGCGACGTCCACCACCAGTACCTCGTGCCGGCCGATTGCCGGCAGGTAGGCCTTGCCCTGCGCAACCGACCAGCCGCGCAGGTGCGGCATCTTGAACACCGGCAGCTTTTCTTCGCCGCGGCCGTAGTTCTCCAGGATCTTGCGCGCGCCCTTCTCCGGCTGCCACAGGTCGAGCATGGCCACGCCGTCCTCGCCGAACAGGCCGGCCAGGAAATAGCGGCCGTCCGGCGTCACCAGGCCGTCGTAGGGTTGCTTGCCGGCCGGGTAGCGTTGCGTCGTCGGCTGGCGTGGATTGGAAAAGTCGGTGACCCAGATCTCGCCGCCGTCGAACAGCGCATAGACGAACTTGTTGCCCGGCGAGTCGGCCAGGCCGACGACCTTGGAGAACTGGCCCGGCGCATATTCGGCCGGCACTTCGGCGAGCAGTTCGAGCGTCTCGGCATCGAAGGCCTTGATGCCGCCCGGCGTGTAGTTCTGGGCGACGACGATCCTGCCGTCCTGCGAGATCGAGCCGCCGATGGCGTTGCCAGCCTGGATCACGCGCTTGACGATCTTCCCTTCCAGCAGGTCGATCTTGGTCAGCCCGCCGTCGCGGCCGAAGATGAAAGCGTAGCGGCCGTCACGGCTATAGACGGCGGAGGCGTGCGAGAGATCGCCGAGACCGGCGATGCGGGCATAGGGCTGGCGCGAACTGGTGTTGACCAGGGTCACATGGCCAGTAGCGCGTTCGATGACCAGACCGAGATCACCGGTGCCGCGCAGTGGCTGCGGAGTGGCACAGGCGCCGAGCAGGGCGGCGAGGAAAAGACTCAGGATCAGCTTCATTGGGGGAACTCGCTCATCAGTTTATCGACGATCCATTGCGCTTCGGCTTCGGACATGAATTGCTTCCACGGCGGCATCGGCGTCCCCGGGCGACCGTAGTAGATGGTTGCCGCCAGCCCTTCGGCCGGCTTGTCGCGCAGGTCGGCCGGCAGCAACGACGGGCCGAGGCCGCCCTGCAGCGTCATGCCGTGGCAGGAGCCGCAATCCTGGCGCACCAGGTGCACCAGTTCCTTCTGCCTGGCCGGGGCCGGTTCGCTGGCCCAGGCCGGCGCCACGGCCAGCAACACGAGCAGAGGCAGGAGTTTATTCGGCGACAAGCACTTCCCCTTTCATTTCCGGGTGCGGCCCGCATTGGTAGGCGTAGCGGCCAGGCCGCTCGAAGCGCCGCACGTATTCTTCATCGGGAAACAGGCGCTCGGATTCAAGGCCGTTTTCATCGGGAAACTGCACCGAGTGGCTGGTGCGTTTCTCGCGGTTGATCCAGCGCACACTGTCGCCAACCTTGATGCTGACGGCCGGCGGATCGAAACGGTAGTCGGCGATGCGTACCTCGACCACCGTCTGCGCCGTAGCCGCCAGAGAAAAGAGCGCCAGCAGGACCGGCGCTCCCTTCGAGAGCCGCCATCGGTACAACGCGATGACAGCGGGCGACATGACGATGCTTACTGCTTGACGGCCTTGATGTCGCCGTCCGCGCCCAAGCCGATGGTCTGGTTGAAGGAGACGTGGTGGAAGCGGCCACCGGCGTTGTCGGCGTGAATGGCGATGCCGAAGGTCACGGCCTTGCCGGCGGCCAGCGTGGCGTTGCCGGCCAGCTTGCGGGTGAAGGTCACGGTGTAGGTATCGCCGGCCTTGGCGCCTTCCGCCTTGGCACCGGCCTTGCCGCCTTCCATGGCACGCTTGTCGGTGACGCTGCCGTCGAAGGACTTGTTGCTGCTGCGCCACTGCATCAGGTCGAAGGCGCCGGCCTTGACGTACTTGGTCTTCTTGTCGTCGGCCCCCGGCATGGTCCGCGCATCCTGGTGACAGGTGGCCCAGCAGCCGATCTGCTCGCCCATCGGCACCTGCGCGTTGGGGAACATCAGGCTGGCCTTGACTTCGTTTTCCTTGTCCGACTTGTCGGCACCACCGGCCGGGGCCTTGAAGGTCAGGCGGACATACAGGTTGGTGGCATCGTAGGCGGCCTGCACGCCGACCGGATAGGTACCGACCTTGGGTGCGCCCTTGGGCTCCAGTTCCTTGCTCTGCAGGCGCTTGATGTCGAGGCTCAGCTTGCCGTCCTCGATGTGGCAGCCGGCACAGGTCTCACCCTTCTTCAGGCCGCTGGCGCCGCTGTGTTCACCCTTGCCCTGCACCCATTCGACCGGCGTGGCACCGGGGTGGAAGACATGGATATCGGTTTTCGGCACTTTGCTCCAGTCGGGAGCGGCAAAGGCCAGGGAACTGCCGGCGGCCATCAGGGCACCAAGCACGGCCAGGGATACGGAATTCTTTTTCATCGGTTTCAATCTCCTCAGGAGTTGTCGATTCCGGCGGGGCTGCCGCCGACAATGCGGTATCTGACGCTGGATATGCTACGGGGGCTTGCGCCCCCGTAGCTTTATGCCATATCAAGAAATCCGCAAGGGATCAGTAGATGTCGTGCTGCGTGTTGTAGACGTTGAACTTGCCGGTCGGCGTGATCATCTTCGGATCGGTGATGACCTTCTTGACCTTCAGCGTTGCGTCGTCATAAACCACGATGGCGGACTGGTCGGTCTTGCCACCCCACAGGGAGATCCAGACTTCCTTGCCGTCAGCCGAGTATTCCGGATGCACGGCGCGCTTGACGGCCTTGGTCGGCGGCAGGCCGGAGTCCTTGGCAACGTTGAGGATCGCCTTCGGCTTCGACAGGTCGTTCATGTCCCAGACGGCGACCGATTCAGCCAGATCCTTGTCCGGGTTCTGCGGCGCATCGGCCCAGAAGTGCTTGGACACCGGGTGCGTCTTGACGAACAGGTTGCCCGGCACGTGCTTCATTTCCTGCACGACCTTCCAGTTGTACTGCTTGTACTGGGCGAACTTCGGATCGTCCGACGGCGTCGAGATCAGCGTCACGACATCGGCACCGAGGTGACCGGTGGCCCAGACGGGACCGAACTTCGGATGCACGAAGTTGGCGCCGCGACCCGGGTGCGGGATCTTGGCGGTGTCGACCAGAGCAGCCAGCTTGCCGGTCTTGGTGTCGACCGCGGCGATCTTGTTGGAGGCATTGGCGGCCACCAGGAAGTAGCGCTTGGAGGCATCCCAGCCGCCGTCATGCAGGAACTTGGCGGAGGCGATGGTGGTCGTCTTCAGGTTTTCGATGTCGGAGTAATCGACGAGCAGGATCTGGCCGGTTTCCTTGATGTTGACCACCCACTCCGGCTTGATGAAGGAAGCGACGATGGAGGCGACGCGCGGCTCCGGATGGTATTCGCCATCGACCGTCATGCCGCGGGTGGACACAACCTTGCGCGGCTTCAGCGTGTCGCCGTCCATGATCACGTACTGGGGCGGCCAGTAGGAGCCGGCGATCGCGTACTTGTCCTCGAAGCCCTGGAACTTGGAGGTATCCACCGAGCGGGCGTCGAAACCGATCTTCAGTTCGGCGACGACGGACGGCTTTTCCATCCACAGGTCGATCAGCGACAGACGGCCGTCGCGACCGATCACGTACACATAGCGGCCGGAAGCGGACAGGCGCGAGATATGCACCGCATAACCGGTCTTGACGATGCTGCGGATTTCCTTGGTGTCGCCGTCGATCAGGGCAACTTCGCCGGTGTCGCGCAGGGTGACCGAGAAGACGTTCTTCAGGTTGATGTTGTTCATCTGCTTGGTCGGACGCTTGTCGACCGGCACGATCAACTTCCAGGAATCCATCGTGTCCTTGAAGCTGTATTCCGGCGGCACATCCGGCGTGTTCTGGATGTACTTGGCCATCAGTGCGATTTCTTCCTTGGTCAGGATGTCGTCGAAGTTGACCATGCCGCCGTCGGTACCGTAACCGATGATCTTTTCCAGACGATTCTGGCCGAGCTTCAGCGTACCGCCCTCGGTCACCTTGCCGTCCTTGTCCTTCTTCGACCAGTGCGGCTCAAGGTTCTTGCCGGTGGCGCCCTTGCGCAGCACGCCATGACAACCGGCGCAACGCTCGAAGTAGATCTTCTTGGCCTGTTCCTTCTCGGCCGCGGTCATTTCGAGATTCTTCGCTCCCTGAGCAAAGGCAGAACCCATGGCCATGGTCATGGCCGACAAGGCAAGCATCCCCACTACGCTTCTTTTCATCTTCTCTCTCCTAGAACAAACAAAAATGCGTTCAACCCCCAAACGCGATGGACGCAAGGTTGAACTGCCGGGAACTATCGATCCTTGATGCCAATCAAGCTTTTGAAGCATTAAAAAACATTGATATTCAAAGCCTTGTAGTCAATACGAACTAGGTGACTAGTGCTTTGGGTGTAGGCGGATGCAATCAATGACCTGGCGCTATTGGCAGGTGCTGATGAGGGCATTAGGATGGCCGCCGAGAGGCAGGGAGAAAGCATGCAAAACAGCAAAACGATGGAAAAGAGCAAGGTCTGGCTGGTCGGCGCCGGCCCCGGCGACCCGGAACTGCTGACGGTCAAGGCGGCCCGCCTGATCGCCAATGCCGACGCACTGGTCTACGACCACCTGGTCGGCGATGGCATCATCGATCTGGCCCGTCCCGATGCCCGGCGCATCTATGCCGGCAAAGAGGCATCGAAACATACGCTGCCGCAGGATTCGATCAACCAGCTGCTCGTCGACCTGGCCCGCGAGGGGCTTTCCGTCGTCCGCCTGAAAGGTGGCGACCCCTTCATCGTCGGCCGCGGCGGCGAGGAACTGGAAACCCTGGTTGCCTCCGGCATCCCCTTCGAAGTCGTCCCCGGCGTCACCGCCGCCGCCGGCTGCGGCGCCTATTCCGGCTTTCCGCTGACGCATCGCGAACACGCCCAGGCCGTCACCTTCGTCACCGGCCACCTCAAGGACGGCACGGTCAACCTCGATTGGCCGGCCCTGGCCCGCCCCTGTCACACCGTCGTCTTCTACATGGGCATCGGCGCGGCGGAAGAAATCTGCCGACAGATGATCAAGCACGGCCTGCCTTCGCTGACACCGGCCGCCGTCGTCCGCAACGGCACCCAGCCCGACCAGCAGACATTGCTCGCCACACTCGGTACACTGCCGCAACGCATCGCGGAATCGGGCATCAAGCCGCCGGCACTGATCGTTGTCGGCAGCGTCGTCAGCCTGCACGAAAAGCTCAACTGGTTCGAAAAATGAAAAGACTCCTCTGGCTGATCGCCGCCCTGTTCGTCACCCCGGCTTACGCATACACGGCCGACGAACTGCGCGGCGACTGCCGGACGGCGGAGGCCCTGTACGACGACCAGAAGAGCGGCGACCCCCACGACGCGATCCGCAGCGCCCGCTGCATCGCCTACGTGGCCGGCTTCGCCGATGGCTTTGCCGTCGGCGACTACCTGGCCGACAAGGTCGGCATCCGTCTCAATGCCTTCTGCCTGCCCAAGGATGCCGATCTGTCGGCCCGCCTGGTACGCGCCGTCAACGCTCACCTCGACCGCCAGCCGCCGGGCTCTACTGCCAGTACCGCCAACCTCGTCGCCGGCGCGCTGTCGCGCAGCTTCCCGTGCCGGGAATAGCACGCAGATTCGCTTGAACAGGGCCGATGATTCGGGGATAATCCGCGCTCCATTCGCCCCGATGGCGGAATCGGTAGACGCAGCGGATTCAAAATCCGCCGCCGAAAGGTGTGCCAGTTCGAGTCTGGCTCGGGGCACCAGATACAGTTCCAAAGCAGTCCAGAAAAGGCCAGAAAACCTCGCAAATACAGGGTTACTGGCCTTTTTTACGTCCACAAGAGTCCAAAGCGGTCTATTGCAATCCGGGGGTACAGAGGGGTATAAACTGGGGTACAAGGCGATACCCCCAGAGGAGATACCCCCAAATGGCACTCAGCGACACCGCCGTACGCAGCGCCAAGCCAGCAGACAAGGCCTACAAGCTTTCGGACGAAAAGGGGCTTTTTCTACTTGTTCACCCAAATGGTTCGAAGTACTGGCGACAAAAGTACCGCTTCGACGGCAAGGAAAAAACGCTTGCTCAGGGGGTCTATCCTGACATCAGCCTCAAAGAGGCTCGCGAACGCAGAGACGAAGCTCGCAAGCAATTGGCCAACGGCATTGACCCGGGCCAACATCGCAAAGTAACCAAAGCGATCCGGGAAACCATCGTCGCCAACAGTTTCGAGATCATCTGCCGCGAATGGCTGGAGTACAAGCGCAGCAACATCGAGGAGGCACAGTACAAGAAAGCTCTCGCCCGCCTCGAAAAAGATGTTTTCCCCTGGCTGGGCAACAGACCGATCTCAGAGATATCGGCCCCTGAGGTACTGTCCGTACTGCGCCGAATTGATGCGCGTGGCGCTCGCTATACCGCCCACAAGGCCAAGAGCGAAATCAGCCAATGCTTCCGCTATGCCATCGCTACTGGCCGCGCCGAACGCGACCCCTGCCCTGACCTCAAAGGCGCCATCCCTGCCCCGAAAACAGAAAACCTTCCGTCCATCACCAACCCCAAGGATGTTGGTCAGCTATTGAGAGCGATTGACGGCTTCCGGGGCACCTTCGTCGTGAAATGTGCGCTTGAAATTGCGCCAAGGGTATTCGTCCGCCCTGGCGAATTGCGCAAGGCAATGTGGACCGGATTCGATCTGGACAAAGGTGAGTGGCGTTACTTCATCACTAAGACCAAGACAGAGCACCTAGTTCCCTTGGCAAGCCAGGTCGTAGCAACCCTCCGGGAACTGCACGCCTTGACCGGCCGAGGCGATCACGTTTTTCCTGGTCGTGATCCCAAGAGACCGATGAGTGATGCGGCAATAAACGCCGCATTGCGTAGGATGGGCTACGACACCAAGACGGAGATCACCGGGCACGGCTTCCGAGCAATGGCCCGCACGATCCTGCACGAGGAATTGCACCAAAAGCCAGAGGTCATTGAACACCAACTGGCCCACTCTGTATCCGATAGCCTGGGCACAGCCTATAACCGCACCAAGTTCCTGAAAGAGCGCAAGGAGATGATGCAGCTTTGGGCAGATTACCTCGACAAGCTCAAGACTGGCGCAGACGTGATGCCGATTCGCGGCCAGGTGGCATAGCGAGGTGGTTTACCAACGACAGCTTCGACGCGCTTTTTCCTTCGGCCGCTTCTGACCGGGGCTGCATGATGGGATGCTCGCCCGAATGCTGACATCCGAGGAATAATTCCCCTTCGACGACCGCTTACCAGGGACATGGCTGACCTGGCGCTACCGGCCAGGAGCGGCCATCGGCCTGACGCACCCAGAGCAGGGCGTGTCCGGAATTTTGTGTAAACGGGGTTTGAATTAAAGGTTGTTCATCCGGTCTTCGAACTGGATAGTAAATTGGGTCAGTGCGGCCTTCCAATCCCGAATGGGCAAGGTCCATTTCTGGCTGATGTTGCGGAGCGCCAGGTAGAACAGTTTCATCAGTGCCTCATCGCTCGGAAACGAGCCGCGGTTCTTGGTGATTTTCCGCAGGCTCATGTTCACCGATTCAATCGCATTGGTCGTGTAGATGACTTTCCGTATCTCGGGCGGGTAATCAAAGAACGGGGTGATGCGCGACCAATTTCGGCGCCAGGACTGGCTGATGGGCAGGTAGGCATCGTCCCATTTGTCCTCGAATTCACCGAGCATCTGCTCGGCTTCATCGGCCGTGGCACTGGTGTATATCCGCCGCAGGTCAGCGGCAACGGCTTTGCGCATTTTCCACGAGACATAGTTCAGGCTGTGCCGGACCATATGGACCACGCACAGTTGAACGGCAGCACGCGGATAGACGGCCTCTATGGCTTCTGGAAATCCCTTCAGGCCATCGACGCAGGCAATGAAGACATCCTGAACGCCTCGATTCTTCAGTTCCGTGACCACTTGCAGCCAGAACTTCGCGCCTTCTGTCTGGGCAATCCACAGGCCAAGCACTTCCTTCTCACCGGCCAGGTTGAGTCCAATCGCCAGATAGACGGCCTTGACGCGCACGCTGCCATCCCTGACTTTGACGTGGATGCAGTCCAGATAAACGATGGGGTAGATGCTATCCAGCGGCCGTGACTGCCAGGCTTTGGCCTCTTCAATCACGGCATCCGTGACCGATGAAATCAGCGTCGGCGATACCTCCGTGCCGTACATCTCTTCCAGGTGTGACTGGATTTCGCGGACCGTCATCCCTCGGGCGTAAAGCGACAGAATCTTGTCGTCGAAGCCCGTCCAGCGGGTCTGGTGCTTGGGAATCAACTGCGGCTCGAAGGTGCCGTGGCGGTCACGGGGAATTTCTATCGGCAGTTCGCCGAACTCCCCTTTGAGCGTCTTCCGGCTCTTCCCGTTGCGCGTATTGCCGGCCGGATTCTCTACCGGCTCATTCTTGCCGTGGCCGAGATGGTCGGCCATTTCCGCTTCCAACGCCTTCTCGACCAGCAACTTGGTGAGCTGCTTGAGCAAGCCGTTCTCACCAATCAGATCTTCCGGTTTCCGATAGTCAGCCAGCAGGCTGTCCAGCAACTCCTTGGGTACTGCTTTCTTTGCTACGGCCATCATCGCTCCTTGGGGCGCGGCAGTTTCCTGCCGAATGACCGTTTACACAAAAATTCTTACACGCTCCCCACATCGGCCACTTCCGCTTAGGGTCGATAGCCCGCGTTCGCTAGTCAGGAAAGCTGACCTTTGTTTCCATGATCGTTTGAGGTCCGCTGTCTGATCAACACTGGCCGTCCACCTAGCGATGGCGACTCAGTCCAATAGTCGCATTGGCGAATTACAACCCAAGCACTGGCTGCCCGAAAATGTCGTCTCAATTATTTTTTAAATTAGCCTATATGTTGTGCGGGTAGTAATCATGTTGAATGATAGATAAATCAACGAGAACGACAAAACCGATGGATCCTCAATGGTAATAAAAGGACGCGCACTTAACCTTTCTCGATATCTGACGTCAAAACCTAAAGATTACCTACCCTACTTAGAGCCAGCGAATCAAATCGCTGGCTTTTTTCATTCTTACAGAAGAAAGGGTAGTAACGTCATGGCGAGTTTCCATCACACGATCAAAAGCGGAAAGAAAGGTAGTGCAGCAGATCATGCGGCCTACATTGCCCGACAAGGCAAACACCACCGACGCGAGGACTTAATCGCTGCGGGATACGGCAACATGCCTGCATGGGCAAAGGACAATCCGGCACTATTCTGGAAGGCTGGCGATAAGCACGAACGTGCCAATGGTGCTGTCTATCGAGAGCACGAAATCGCACTACCTGATGAACTGACACGAGAGCAGCAGCAAGCCTTGGTCCAGGAGATGATCAAGACGATGATCCGGGACAAGCCCTATCAATACGCGGTGCATGCACCCCAGTCAGCCATCGAAGGGAAACGCAATGCGCATCTCCATCTGATGTTCTCCGACCGCATGCACGACGGCATCGAACGATCACCCGAACAGACATTCAGCCGCTATAACGCCAAGCAGCCAGAATGCGGCGGGTGCAGGAAGGAAAGCGGAGGGAAGAACCGCCTCGCGCTTCGAGATGAACTCATTCAAATGCGCAAAACTTGTGCCGAACTGCAAAACGCTGCTCTGAAATCGGCAGGCCACTCAGCGCAGGTAGATCACCGAACGCTCAAGGAACAGGGCATCGATCGAACGCCTGAGGGACATCTCGGGCCTGCGCGTATCAATCAAATGTCTTACGACGACAAGGAGAGGTACGTGGCAAACCGAGAACGTCACCGGTGAAGAGAAGAATGAATCACAGGTGCTAACGGGAATTTCGAAGAGAAACACCTATTCACCCCTTTCCCAGCCTTGCGGATGTGTCACGCCCCAAGTAGCGATGACGGCCCTAGCAAAGAAAACAGTCCCCAAGAAATTGCCGGACGGACTGCTGGCGGACTATCGGAAACTGGAAGACCTTATTGGCAAACCCCGTTTTCACAAAATTCCGGGCACTCCCCGTAGTCGGATTTATTGATCAGATTCGCTGTGCAAGCGACGCTGGCACATGGTGTTGGGGGCTGAAAATCAATGCGCTCGTGCGACAGAATCGCACGAGCGCATCACGTGCAGCCGGGTTACTTGAAATCTATGTAGTTAGAGAAGAGGTAGATCACCGAAAGCCGGGATTAAGGTGGACGATTACGGGCGCCTTGGGGTGATCCTGTGTCAGCCAAATCCGCCCTTGTGATATCAGCGCGTCTATAGCGGGAACGAAGCGATCACGCCCACGAACCGGGCCATTTCGCTGGACATCGTTGCGACGAATGGCATTGTTGCCATGCCTCCAAACGTTGCTGAGCAGATAGCTTTCAATCTTTTGGGCATCAACCACGGATTGCGGCATTTCGAGCGACGGCGAGAACAAGAATCGAAACTCCTCCGCAAAGAACCTGACAATCGCGTACGCGCGCTCCACTGTATCGACGGAAATGCATCCATCCTGGCGCGAGAACACATGCAGGATAGCGGCAACGCGGGCAACATGTTCCATCAACTTGGCGCCGAAGTCGCCCACCTCTTCGAGGTACTCGCCTGGCCGCAGCATTGCCTCCACATCGTTTGCGAGGCCTGCCCAATGACGACACGCCTCCGTGTCGAACTCGATGATCCGACGAGGAACGTTCGCGACAAGTCGCAGATCGCCCTCCTCCTGGATTTCTTCGAGGCGAGCATGGAACACATCCAAGCACCTCCACTGAGGTGGTTCGCTGAAAACAACGCGGAACCCGATCGCCGACACGGGGCGCGTGACCAAGCAGCGTGAAAGGAAACCGGAACTGCGCAACACGTCGCCACGTTTAGCCAGAAACGCTCGCAGTACCTGATCCTGCACCATCACCGCGAACGTGCATCGAGGGGCTACGGCCACACGGCTGTTGCCGGCTCGATCTGTCAAAATAGACTCGCCGCCCCAAGCCATGTTGATTGTCGAGAAACGTTGCTGCAGGAGATCGCTTTTCAAAACCGCATCACCTTCGCTCGCACAGACGAAATCGACTCCATCTCCCCTTCGAGCCCATCCATGATTGCCGCATGAGTCATGTCCTGTCGCATGATCCGTCGCAATCGAGGAGGGATCGGTCGGACGGCGTCGTGGTCGGCCAGTTTTTGTTCGATCCCGGCTGTAGGCTCACCCTTTCCCGCAAGCTTCGCCATGCCCCTCATTAGGGCGATCCGAATTACTTGCCAGCGATCGAATTCCTTCTCGAAATTTTGACGCTGCTCGATATATCGACGTTCGGTAACGGCATCGTGTTTGCGGAGCGGCTTCGCCACCAAATCGTCGACCGTCGATTTGCGTTCCCCGCTCTCTGCGATAGTCAATGTGAAGAGCGAGGTCGGCCGGATCGATCCGATGGGCAGGCGAACATCGGCAACCCGTTGCACAACCGCCGACATCACGCTCAAGAACGACGATGCCGTCATCGGCATCGGGGCCTGCACAAACCGGGTGACTTCGAGGAGCGCATCCTCAATAAGGTACGGGAACACGCCGGACGGGAACACAGGAAGTGGGTAAAGTGCGTTCATCGCGTCACCTCCACTTCCGAATCCCGCTGTTTGACCTTTGCCGCGATCCAGGCCTGAATTTCGTTCATTGCCCAACCAACCGTGCGTTTCCCCAGGCGCAAAGGCCTCGGAAACGTCGGATCGAAGCTGGGGCACTTTTCGTTCATCATGGCGTAAATGGATGAACGAGACTTTCCGACCATCGCAACAATTTGCGTCATGCGGAACACACGAAGTTCCGCGGGAAGATCAATTTTCGGCATCACAAGCCTCCTTTTCGTTACGGGAGGCTTGATTCTGAGATTGGGGAGCAAACGTAACCAGGATATCGCGAGGGTGTCCGGAATTTTGTGTAAACGGGGTTGGGATTAAACGTTGTTGATCCGGTCTTCAAACTGGATGGTAAAGCGAGTGAGCGCCGCCTTCCAATCCCGAATCGGCATGGTCCATTTCCGACTG
>WBUO01000457.1 GCA_008933675.1 Dechloromonas sp. | reverse complement strand
AGCCTGACGCGGCCATAGCGACTGCCATCATCGACTGGACGTAGAGCCAGCGCCCCAATCGCGCCTGGCCGGCTAAGCTGAGCGGTAGCGACATCGGCGATGAGGATGTCGAACCAACTATCGCCGTTTAGCAGAAGGAAGCGCTCTTCGAGGTGCTCTCGGGCCTGCCACATGGCGCCACTGGTACCAGCTAGGTGAGCTTCACGCGTAACGATAATATCGACTGGGTGAGGCAAACGGCGAGGCAAGTTATTAGCAAAGACCTCGACTTGGTCGGCTTCGAAACCTGCTAGAAGAACAACCCGTCGTACACCCTGACGAACCAACTCAATGATCAGAATTTCAAGAAACGGCACGCCGCCAACGGGCAACAAAGGCTTCGGACAATTCGCCGTCAACGGCCCAAGTCGCGTACCTAGTCCGCCACATAGAATGACGGCCTGCGGTGGGGTCAGCGTCTGCATGGTACTCGCCAACTCTGGCAGCCGGTTTCAGAAAAAACTACTGGATCCGCATTGCCCCATGCCTGTCGCAATGCCGTCATTAATCCGTAGCGTCGCGTCGGATCAACGAGAAAGAACATAAAACCGCCACCGCCTGCTCCCGATACTTTGCCAGCCTGGGCGCCATGCTTCGCGGCGAACGCAAGCATGTCTTCGAGGTGGGCAGAGGACACAGTGGAGGCTGTGGCTTTTTTTGCAAGCCAAGATCGATATAGAATTTCAGCCATTGCGTCGAAGTCACCTCTCATCAAGGTGCGCTTCATCTCCAGGCAGTCAGATTTCAAGCTGTGCATCGCTTCCACGGCGATGGGGTCAGAGTTGTGCACACTCGTGGTCTGACGTTGAATGATGTCCGCTGAATGTCGGGACGTGCCTGAAAAACAAGTTACCAGTCGGCTCTCCAGTTCATTGAGAATGTCGCGCGGAATGCGTAAAGGATTGACAATTACCCTGTCGTGCCCAAGGAATTCAATGAAGTTCACACCCCCAAAAGCGGCTGCATACTGGTCCTGTTTGCCCCCCGCTAGGCCGAGATCTAAGCGCTCGATTTCATAAGCTAGGTGGGCCACATCATACTGACCCAGCGGTGCATTCAGATGATTGCGAAAAGCATCTACTAGTGCCACCACTAGCGCTGACGAAGACCCGAGCCCCGAACCCGCTGGTGCTTCAACGTTTGTCTGAATCGTGGCACTGAACCTTATACCCCCGCCAAATTCGGCCACCATCCGCTCATAAACGCCACGATGTAGCAGCAATGTTGCGGAGGAAAGATCATCTTCCAGCTCGAAAACTTCGTGGTGCTCTAGGTCGTCTGCGCGGAACTCGATCCGGCCGTCATTACGCGGTTCTATCGAGGCAAAGGCAAAACGGTTGATGGTGATATTCAGGGTCGCTCCCCCGTATAAATCGGAATAGGGAGACAGATCGGTTCCGCCGCCAGCTAAGCCTAGCCGTAGCGGCGCGCGTGCGCGCGTTATAAATTGGCGGGAAGAGATGGCGCTCTCTCCAAAAATGCGTTGAACAGGGGGTGACTACGAAGCTCAGGGAACCTATCGAGTTCCATTAGGATGGACTCGAAATCGTTGGTGAGCGTCGGGCTGGAGAAAGGCAGTGCACCAGAAGATGTGTCGCAGAGTTCGAAATTGCCAAACCGACTGGCTAGCACGGCATTATAGTCTCGGCGAGACCGCAGGAACGCCTGTGTTTCAGGTAAAAGCCGCCAGGGCTGACGGAAATTCGGTTTCTTTGCGGTCAGAGGTTCTAGCGCCCGTCCAAGCGCTCGGGAATGTAATCCTGCAGCGTTCGCCAGCAATTTGAACCCTAGAAGGCTACCACCAATCCGGGGGTTTGTAGCGCGATAGCGGCTCCCGCCAAAGTCGGGTAGCCCGGCAGTTGCAAGAAAATCCCCGATAACCTCGCCACCGATCAGTCGATCCTGATCATATAGCCGCCAGTGGCAAATGTTCGCGAATTCCTCCCAGCGTCGGATAAAGGGCGGAAGCATGGGGGAAAAAGTACGTTCAAACTCAAAGAATCCTGCGCTCAGGCCATTCTTCTTTATTTCTTGCGCATAAGCGCTAAGCGCATAGTCCAGGTATTCCCGGAAATAGCAGACAATTTCTACGTAAAAACCCCGACACAATCTTCGAAGTGCCGACAAATCGACGTGATTTTGGAATGCCTCGCTACTCAGCACAACAGTATGTCCGCGTTCTGCAGCCGCGTGCAGAGCGGTACGCCATTTTTCTTGCTCGGCATGCCCACTCTCACTGTCGGAAGAGAACGCAATAGCTACGCGATGGTGAGCCACTCTGTCGCTGGGGTCGTTGTCTGTTCCTTCCTCGCAACCAAACTCAGGAATAATAACACCATCACTGGCGTAGGCGGCCCGATGTTCAGCAAGGTAAAGTTGTATGGCGGACGTTCCGGATTTGTGTCGCCCGATGTGGATGATGAGGCGCCGAATCATGGGAGAGGCCCAACTCGGTGAAAATTTAAGACCGAAGAATTGTTGTTCCCGCACCGCACCTTGTCGTGACGGGTCTCGAGCATGTCGTCAGCCTAAAGAGGGGGTATGGGTTTTGGCGATCATTTTAAGCGCCGGGTGCTGCAGTAGGATAGAAATGCTAGTTGATCCA
>WBUO01000073.1 GCA_008933675.1 Dechloromonas sp. | reverse complement strand
GAATGGCTGGTGCCGGGCCTGATCAAGGAAAAACTGGTGCAGTTGATCAAGACGCTGCCGCAGAAAATCCGCGCCAAGCTGGTGCCGGTGCCGGAATTCGTCGAGGAGGTCCTGGCCGCTGTCGAAGGCAACGACCGCAAGCTCAACCAGGGCATCATCAACCCGCTGATCGAGTTCATCCTCGAAGCGCGCGGGCTGAACGCGCGCGGCTGGGCGGTGACGCCCGACGCCTTCCGCCCCGACGCGTTGCCGCCGCACTTCTCGATGAACTACAAGCTGATTGACGAACACGGCCGGCAGCTCGACATGAACCGCAGCCTGGTCGCGCTGCGCGGCGAATGGGGCAAGGAAGCCAAGGAGGAATTCGCCGAACTGCACGAAACGCCGTCCGAATACACCCAACTGACCGACTGGACCTTCGGCGAACTGCCGGAACTGATGGAAGTGCCGGTCGGGAAACAGACGGTGATCGGCTATCCGGCGCTGATCGACGACGGCGAAACGGTCAGCCTGAAGGTTTTCGACTCCGCCGAGGAAGCTGCCGACGCGCACCGCAAGGGCTTGTCGCGCCTGTTCATGCTGCAGTTCAGGGAGCAGGTGAAGTACTTCGACAAGAACGTCCCCGGCCTGACCCAGATGGCGATGCAGTTCATGGCGCTGGGCAGCAGCGACGACCTGAAGCGGCAGATCGTCGAACTGACGTTCGAGCGTGCCTGCCTGACCGAACCGCTGCCGACCACGCCGGAAGCCTTCAAGGTGCGTTGTACCGAGGCCAAGGCGCGGCTCGGGTTGATCATGCAGGAAGTCTGCCGCCTGGTCGGTACCGTGCTGACCGAATGGCAGGCGGTGACCAAAAAACTGCCGGCGTTCAAGGCGCACGCGGCGGCCGTCGCCGACATTGAGGTGCAGTTGAAGCGGCTGATCGGCAAAAACTTCGTCGTCGACACGCCCTTCGAGCGCCTGCAGCACTACCCGCGCTATTTCAAGGCAATCGGCGTCCGTCTCGACAAGCTGAAGGCCAACCCCGCCCGCGACGCCCAGTTGATGGCAGAGTACGCGCCGCTGTGGACCAACTACGAACGCCGCGCGATCCAGCTGGCGAAGATGGGCGCGGTCGATCCGCAACTCGAGCAGTTCCGCTGGCTGCTGGAAGAATTGCGCGTCGGACTGTACGCTCAGGAATTGCGCACGCCGGTACCGGTGTCGGTGAAGCGGCTGCAAAAGCAATGGGAAGGAATCAAGAATGGGTGAAGTCATGCAGGCGCTGGCGCGTACTTTCGCCAACCTGAAAAGCGGCAAGGTCTGGCTCTACGTGCTGACGCCGGCGCTGTTGTCTTTGCTGCTGTCGATCGCCCTGGCGGTGTGGGCGCTCGGCGCCGTCGTCCAGTACCTGCTGGGATTTCCGCCGATGACCTGGCTGACTGCCTGGGGCCTCGCCTGGCTGGCCACCATCCTCGCCTATCTCGGCGGCTGGCTGGCCATCTTCGCCATTGCCTACCTGTGCGCCTCGCTGCTCGCCGCCATCGTCATCATGCCGCTGATGCTCAAGCACCTGTCGGAAACCGAGTATCGCGATGTGGCGCCGATGGGCAAGGACAGCTTCGTCGCGGCGGCGGTCAACAGCGTGCTGGCTTCGCTGATCTTCGTCGCCGCCTGGCTGGCGACCATTCCGTTGTGGCTGATCCCCGGCTTCTCGCTGCTGATACCGATGCTGCTGATGGCCTGGCTGAACCGGCGAACCTTCGCCTACGATGCGCTGTCCATGCATGCCACCGCTGGTGAGTGGACGGCGTTGCGCCAGAAGAACAAGGCGCCGCTGTTCATGCTCGGCCTGACCATGGCGCTGTTTGCCCACATCCCCCTGCTCGGCCTGCTGGTGCCGGCGCTGGCCGCCTTGTCATTCGTTCATTACGGGCTGGAAGCCCTGCGCCGCTCACGCGGCGGCGCCATCGTCACCCTCGAGGGAGAATCTGCATGAGTCGCACCTTTGGCGCCGTCATCATCGGCGACGAAATCCTCTCCGGCAAACGCCAGGACAAGCACTTCGCGAAGATCGCCGAGCTGCTGGGCGCACGCGGCCTGCAACTGTCCTGGGTCGAATACCTGGGCGACGACCGGCAGCGGCTGACCGACACCTTCAAGCGCACGATGGCTGCCGGCGATGTGGTCTTCTCCTGCGGCGGCATCGGCAACACCCCGGATGACCACACCCGACAGGCGGTCGCGGCGGCGCTCGGCGTCGAGCTCGAACTGCATCCCGAGGGCTTCGAGGAGCTGAAGGTGCGCTTCGCCAACGAGGAAATCACCGACAAGCGCAAGCTGCTGGTCACCTTCCCGCAAGGCGTGCAGATCGTGCCCAACCCGTTCAACCGCATTCCCGGCTTCATGGCCAACGACCATTACTTCGTGCCGGGCTTCCCGCAGATGGCCCATCCGATGATCGAATGGGCGCTCGATACTTTCTACCGGAACGAGTTCAAGCCCGTCGGCGACAAGGTCGAAAAAGCCTTCCTGCTGACCGGGCCGTCGGCTTACGAAAGCGCGCTGCTCGACCTGATGGAGCGCATCGTCGCCGACTACCCGACGTTGCGCCTGTTCTCGCTGCCGTCCCTGATCGGCAAGGAAAGGAAGCATCTGGAACTGGGCGTCGAAGGGGCGCCGGCCCTGGTCGACCGGGCCATGGAGGAAATCCGCGTCGAGGTCGAGCGGCGCGGCATCACCTGGGTCTGGCGGCCGTGAGCGGGGGTGGGGCATGAAGCCGGCGAGCCATCCGACGGCGCTGCGCACGCAGCAGTTGCTGCGCGAACGCGGGCTGGACGCGTCCGTTGTCGAATTCGACCAGCCGACCCGGACCAGCGCCGAGGCCGCCGCCGCCATCGGCTGCTCGGTGGCGGAGATCGCCAAATCCATCGTCTTTCGCGGCAAGCAGAGCGGTCAGGCAATCCTGGTCGTGGCCAGTGGCGACAACCGGGTGTGTGAACGCAAGGTGGGGGCGCTGGTCGGCGAAAAACTCGGTCGCGCCGATGCCGATTTCGTCCGCGATGCGACGGGGTACGCCATCGGCGGCGTCGCGCCGCTCGGCCATGCGCAGCCGCTGCGCCTGCTGCTCGATGGCGACCTGCGCCGCTTCGTCCGTATCTGGGCGGCGGCCGGTACGCCGTTTTCCGTCTTTCCGCTGACGCCGGACGAACTCCTGCTGTTGACCGGCGCCAGCTGGTTCGACGTCCGCGCCGAGTAGCTCGGCGGCCCAGGACGGACGCCACGCGGTGCCGGGCGTCCGACGGGCGTTGATGGCGTTCAGGCTTCCAGCAGGCTGCGCAGCATCCAGGCGTTCTTTTCGTGGATCTGCATGCGCTGGGTCAGCAGGTCGGCCGTCGGTTCGTCGCCGGCCTTGTCCACGATCGGAAAGATCTCGCGTGCCGTTCTGGTCACCGCTTCCTGGCCGGCCACCAGCTGCCGGATCATCTCGCCGGCGTTCGGCACGCCTGGACTTTCCTCGATCACCGTCAGCGCCGCAAACTCGCGATAGGTGCCGGGCGCAGCGATGCCGAGGGCGCGGATGCGTTCGGCGATCAGATCCAGCGCGTTCCACAGCTCCGTGTATTGCTCCATGAACATCACATGCAGGGTGTTGAACATCGGGCCCTTGACGTTCCAGTGGAAGTTGTGGGTCTTCAGGTACAGGGTGAAGGAGTCCGCCAGCAGGCGGGACAGCCCTTCGGCGATTATTTCGCGGTCTTTCTTGCTGATGCCGATATCCATGATGTCCTCCTGAAAATGTCGATCCACACAGGTCTCAGGATGCGTCGGCAATCTGTCGCTGGCCAATGAATTACGCCAATGCCCTCGATAGACGAAAAAAAGGCGAGGCCGCAGCCTCGCCTTGTGGTGCCCGGAGAGGCGCCTATCTGGTGTTGCTCTGCAGTTGCTTCAGGAAGTCGTTGTCGGACTTCTCTTCGTCTGCGTCGCTGGCTTCCGGCTTGTCGCCATCATCGCCATCGGCCTCGGCCTTTGCTTCGCCGTCAGCCTCCTCGTCGGCCGGGCGCGTCATCATCGATTCAAGATCGAGTTCCGGCGCCTTGCCTTCGCGTTCCAGGCGCTGCATCTCGCGCTGGGCGTCGTCGCCGTAGCTGACGATGTTCGGGAAGATGATGATCAGCGCCACCATGATGATCTGGATACAGACGAAGGGTACGGCACCCCAGTAGATGTCGGTGGTCTTGATCGACGGTGGGGCGACGGAGCGCAGGTAGAACAGCGCGAAACCGAACGGCGGATGCATGAAGGAGGTCTGCATGTTGACCGCGAGCAGCACGCCGAACCAGATCAGGTCGATGCCCAGCTTGTCCGCCACCGGCGCCAGCAGGGGCACGATGATGAAGGACAGTTCGAAGAAGTCGAGGAAGAAGGCGAGCAGGAAGACCATGATGTTGACCACGATCAGGAAGCCCATTTCGCCGCCCGGCAGCGAAGTCAGCAGGTGCTCGACCCAGAGGTCGCCATCGACGGCGCGGAAGACCAGACCGAAGACGGTGGCGCCGACCAGGATGAAGATGACGAAGGACGACAGCTTGCCGGTGGTCTCCATGGCCTGCTTGAGCAGCTTCCACGACAGGCGCTTGCGCATGATCGCCATGATCATGGCGCCGGCCGCACCCATGGCGCCACCTTCGGTCGGCGTGGCGATGCCGAGGAAGATCGTGCCGAGGACCAGGAAAATCAGCATCAGCGGCGGCACCATCGTCGTGATGACGCGGACGAAGAGCTTCAGGCCACGCAGCGAACGGGCCTCCGGCGGCAGGGCGGGGGCCGATTGCGGCTTGAGGATGGTGAGCAGGAGCACGTAGCCGACATAGAGACCGGTCAGGATCAGGGCCGGGACGATGGCGCCTTCGTACATGTCACCGACCGAGCGGCCGAGCTGGTCGGCCATGATGATCAGCACCAGCGACGGCGGGATGATCTGGGCCAGCGTGCCGGAGGCGGCGATGACGCCGCAGGCCAGCTTCTTGTCGTAACCGTAGCGCAGCATGATGGGCAGCGAGATCAGGCCCATCGAGATCACCGAGGCGGCAACGACGCCTGTGGTGGCAGCGAGCAGGGCGCCGACGAAGATGACGGCGAAGGCCAGGCCGCCGCGCATCGGGCCGAACAGCTGGCCGATGGTGTCGAGCAGATCCTCGGCCATGCCCGATCGTTCAAGAATCAGGCCCATGAAAGTGAAGAAGGGGATGGCCAGCAACGTGTCGTTGGCCATGATGCCGAAGATGCGCTCCGGCAGTGCCTGGAAAAGGGCCGGCTGGAGCAGGCCGAGTTCGATGCCGATGAGACCGAAAAAGATGCCGTTGGCAGCCAGGGCGAAGGCGACCGGATAGCCGAACAGCAGGAACAAGACCATGGCACCGAACATCAGCGGCGCCATGTTGGCGATGACCCATTCCATTATTTGGCCTCCTTGGCTTGCGCGGCTGCGGCAAGGTCGGCGGCCAGCTGTTCTTCAGGTGTCAGGGTTTTGACCTTGGCGCTTGGATCGTCAATGCGACCGGCGAGGAAGGCAATGCGCTTGATCGTTTCGGAGATGGCCTGCAGGGCGAGCAGCGTGAAGCCGATCGGCAGCAGCAGCTTGACCGGCCAGCGAATCAGGCCGCCGGCGTTGGCCGAGTATTCATTGATACGGTACGACTCGGCGACCAGTGGCAGCGACAGCCAGAGCACCGTGATGACCATCGGCAGCAGGAAGAAGAGTGAGCCGATGATGTCGATCACGGCCTGTCCGCGTGGCGAAAAATGCCCGGATACCACATCGATGCGCACATGTTCGTTTTTCTGCAGCGTGTAGGCGGCGCACAGCAGGAAGACAGCCGAAAACAGGTACCACTGGATTTCCAGCAGGCCGTTCGAACTGTCGTTGAAGATGAAACGGTAGGTGGCGTTGCCGGCGCTGATCACGGTCATGATCAGAACCAGCCAGAACGCCCCTTTGCCGACCCGCTCGTTGAGCCAGTCGATCAGCTGCGAGAGCTTGAGCAGAAGGGTCACGGAAAGTCCTCCTCGATTGGTAAAATGCCCGGCTTCTAGTGGTGGCCGGAGTTTGATTGAAAATCCCAGTGGGCCAAATTTACTGCGAAGGTGATAGCGAAACCATGGTGGAAATCCCTACTAACGCCACGACCCGCCTCTGTCTGGTGCGCCACGGCGAGACCGAATGGAATGCGGCGCGGCGGATCCAGGGGCAGATCGACATTGCGCTCAATGCCACCGGGCATCGCCAGGCCGAAGCAGCCGGCCGCTGGTTGATGGGGGCCGGCATCGACGCCATCTACAGCAGCGACCTGCAGCGCGCGTGGTTGACGGCGCAGGCCATCGGCCGGGCGCTGGGGCTGGTGCCATCAGCCAATCCGGCGCTGCGTGAGCGGCGCTACGGCGTTTTCGAAGGTCTGACCTACGATGAGGCGAAGCGCGACCACCCTGATGGCTATGCCGCTTTCGAGGGGCGTAATGCCGATTACGATTTCGAGAACGGTGAGAGCCTGAACGCCATGTTCTCCCGCGTGACGAATGCCCTGCAGGAGATCGCCGGGCGCCACGCCGGCGGCAATGTGGTGGCGGTCGTTCATGGCGGCGTGCTCGATATCGTCAATCGTTTCGTCCGTGGCAACAGCCTGGAGATGCCGCGCGATTTCCTGATCCCCAACGCCGGCTTGAACTGGATCGTTTGCCGTGAAGGTGCCTGGTCGATCGAGAGCTGGGGCGAAACTGCCCATCTGGAGCCGGGCGCCCTTGACGAGCTGCCTTCGTGATAAGATTCCCGCCCTTTTCAATGGCTTGAGGCATTCCCCATGTTTTCCGCGAAAGACACCCTGGCAAACGTCGACCCTGAACTGTGGCAGGCCATCACGGCCGAGAACCAGCGTCAGGAAGACCACATCGAACTGATCGCGTCCGAAAACTACGTCAGCACCGCGGTCATGGAAGCCCAAGGCTCCCAGCTGACCAACAAGTACGCCGAAGGCTACCCGGGCAAGCGCTACTACGGCGGTTGCGAGCACGTCGACGTCGCCGAGCAGATCGCCATCGACCGCATCAAGGCGCTGTTCGGTGCCGATGCCGCCAACGTCCAGCCGAACTCCGGTTCGCAGGCCAACCAGGCCGTGCTGATGGCCTTCTGCAAGCCGGGCGACACGATCATGGGCATGAGCCTGGCCGAAGGCGGCCACCTGACCCACGGCATGCCGCTGAACATGTCCGGCAAGTGGTTCAACGTCGTTTCCTACGGCCTGAACGAAAAGGAAGAAATCGACTACGACAGGATGGAAGCGCTGGCCCGCGAGCACAAGCCGCGCCTGATCGTCGCCGGTGCTTCGGCCTACGCGCTGCGCATCGATTTCGAGCGCTTCGCCAAGATCGCCAAGGAAGTCGGCGCCATTTTCTGGGTCGACATGGCCCACTACGCCGGCCTGATCGCTGCCGGCTTCTACCCGAACCCTGTGCCCTTCGCCGATGTCGTCACGACGACTACGCACAAGACCCTGCGCGGTCCGCGCGGTGGTGTCGTGCTGATGAAGGCCGAACACGAGAAGGCGATCAACTCCGCCATCTTCCCGGGCCTGCAGGGCGGCCCGCTGATGCACGTGATCGCCGCCAAGGCGGTGGCCTTCAAGGAAGCCGCTTCGCCGGAGTTCAAGCGCTATCAGGAACAGGTGATCATGAACGCCCGCGTCATGGCCCGCGTGCTGGGCGAGGAGCGCGGCCTGCGCATTGTTTCCGGCCGCACCGAGAGCCACGTCTTCCTGGTCGACCTGCGTTCCAAGAACATCACCGGCAAGGAAGCCGAAGCGGCGCTGGGCCGTGCCCACATCACGGTCAACAAGAACGGCATCCCTAACGATCCGCAGAAGCCCTTCGTCACCTCCGGTATCCGCATCGGTTCGCCGGCCATGACGACGCGCGGCTTCACCGAGATCGAGTCGGAAACCATCGCCCATCTGATCGCCGACGTGCTTGATGCACCGAACGACGAGGCCGTGGCCGCCAAGGTCCGCGAGAAGGTCTCGGCGCTGTGCAAGAAGTTCCCGGTCTACGGTGCGTGAGAATTCCAGCGCTTGCCCCGACGGCGTTGCACCCCCTTGCCGTAGTCTGGCTGCTGTCTGCGGGGGGCGCGCCTTGTTGGGGCGGCGCGCTGAAATTCTCCGGAGTCTGATCCCAAATGAAATGTCCTTTCTGCGGCGCTGAAGATACGGCGGTAGCCGATACCCGTCTGAACGACGACGGCGATGTCGTGCGTCGCCGCAGAAAGTGCAATGCCTGCGACAAGCGCTTCACGACTTACGAGCGGGCAGAAATCCAGCTGCCGCAGGTGGTCAAGAAGAACGGCCTGCGCACCGAATTCAGCCGCGCCAAGCTGCGCGCCAGCCTCGATCTGGCCTTGCGCAAGCGGCCGGTCAGCATCGAGGCGGTCGATGCTGCCGTCGCCGATATCGAAGAGCGCCTGTTGTCGGCCGGCGAGCGCGAAGTCAGTACGCAGCAGCTGGGCGAACTGGTGATGCGTGAGCTGAAGAAGCTCGACAAGGTCGCCTACATCCGGTTCGCTTCCGTCTATCGCAATTTCGAGGACGTCGACGCCTTCTCCCGGGCGATTCGCGAAGTCTCGCCGCCACCCCGCAAGAAATGAGCTTTTCTGCCGCCGACCATCGCTGGATGGCGCTGGCGCTGCAACTGGCCGAGCGCGGCCTGTGGACGACCAGTCCCAATCCGCGCGTCGGCTGCGTCCTGGTGCGCGATGGCGTGGTCGTCGGCGAAGGCTGGCACGAGAAGGCAGGTGAGCCGCATGCCGAAGTGCATGCCTTACGGGCCGCCGGCGAGCAGGCACGCGGGGCGACCGCCTACGTGACCCTGGAACCCTGCAGTCACCATGGGCGCACGCCGCCTTGCGCCGAGGCACTGATCGGCGCTGGCGTCAGCCGTGTCGTTGCGGCGATGAGCGATCCCAACCCGCTGGTTGCCGGCAAGGGGCTGTCCCTGCTGCAGGCGGCCGGCATCGGGACGGCCTGTGGCCTGCTCGAGCATGAGGCGCGTGAACTGAACATCGGTTTCGTCGCGCGCATGACGCGCGGCCGCCCCTGGCTGCGCCTCAAGGCCGCGGCCAGCCTGGATGGCAAGACGGCGCTGAACAACGGCCTCAGCCAGTGGATCACCGGTCCCGCGGCGCGGCGCGACGGCCAGCGCTGGCGGGCGCGCGCCTGCGCGGTGCTGACCGGCATCGGCACGGTACGCGACGACGATCCGCAATTGAACGTGCGCGATTTCCCGACCCCGCGTCAGCCGCTGCGCGTGGTCGTCGACAGCCAGCTGGAAACGCCGGTGAACGCCCGTATCCTGCACGGTGGCCCGGTGCTGGTTGCAGGCGCTGTGGACGATGCGGCGAAAATGGCCGCCTTGCAGGCGGCCGGAGCGGAAGTGCTGGTCCTGCCGAATGCTGCCGGCAAGGTCGAACTGAAGGACCTGCTGGCGGAGCTGGGGCGGCGCGGCATCAACGAAGTGCATGCCGAGGCCGGATTCAAGTTGAACGGCTCGCTGCTGCGTGAAGACCTGGTCGACGAACTGTTGCTGTATCTGGCGCCCTGCCTGCTCGGCCATGCGGCCAGCGGCCTGTTCAATCTGCCCGAGCTGGCTAGCCTGGACGGCAAGCGCCTGCTGGCTGTTCGCGATCTGCGCCAGATTGGCGAAGATATTCGCCTGATCGCCCGTTTCCGTTAGGCCCGCACACGGCGCAAGCCGGGTCCTGCTTGAAGCGGACGCTGCGCCATTCCATTTCCAGCGCATCGAGCAGCAGCAAGCGGCCGCTCAGATTTTCGCCGATGCCGGCTGCCAGCTTCAGCGCCTCGGCTGCCTGCATGGTGCCGATGATGCCGGTCAGCGGTGCGAAAACGCCCATCACCGCACAGCGTACCTCCTCGACGTCGTCGCCTTCGGGAAACAGGCAGTGATAGCACGGTGCATCGTCGTGGCGCAGGTCATAGACGCTGATCTGGCCATCGAAGCGGATGGCGGCGCCGGAGACCAGGGGCTTGCGGTGATGGACGCAGGCGCGGTTGATGGCGTGGCGGGTGGCGAAATTGTCGGTGCAGTCGAGCACCAGGTCGGCCGTGGCGACCTGGGCGTCGAGCGCTTCGCCGGAAAGGCGCTGCTGCAGCGGAACGATGGCGATATCCGGATTGATCGCGCTCAGCGCCTGGCGGCCCGATTCCGCCTTGGCCATGCCGACGCGCGCCTGCGTGTGCAGGATCTGCCGCTGCAGGTTGGTGAAGTCAACGCTGTCGTCATCGACCAGCGTGATCCTGCCGACGCCGGCCGAGGCCAGGTACAGCGCCGCCGGCGAGCCGAGGCCGCCGGCCCCGACGACCAGTGCATGGGTGGCGAGTATCCTCTCCTGTCCTTCAATGCCGAGCGCGTCGAGCAGGATGTGGCGGCTGTAGCGGAGAAGCTGCTCGTCGGTCATGGTGTGGTGTCGTGGTTGTTTGCGGGTGATTGGCGAAAAAGCGGGCCGCCGATCACCCCTCACGCTGGCAGTTGGCCAACAGGCAAGCTACTTGTATTCCCGCCACTCCGGCGGCGTATCGTCATGGTCGCCATGCGGGTGATGTTCCCAGGCCTTGACGTAGGCTTCCTGTTCGGAGCGTTTGAGGCGTTTTTCCGGCGCCCCTAGGTTGTGCAGCTGAGTGTCCTCGACGTAATAGATCAGCGCCCGCGTCAGCTTGGTCATCAGCGTGTTGTCGAGATGGTAGCCCTTGTCGACCAGATGCTCATCGAGCTCACGCAATGTGTGCTGACGCAGGTCGTAGGCCACGCCAAGTGCACGCTTTTCGTACTTGGCCTCCACCTCCAGTTCCTCGACGCGCTGCAGATCGTCAGCCGCTTCCGGCACCTGGCCGGGAGGGAACTTGGAAAACTGGATTTCGCGTTTCTTCTTCAGGTCCGAACTGTGCATCGTTCCTCCCCGCCGACAACTATTTCGGCTTTTGCATGATCTGCAAGCCCTTGAGCAGATTCAGCGCCTGTTGGAACTGGTAGTCACTCTGGCTGGCATATTCGAGGCGTTGGGGCATCTCGTCTTCGTCTTCTTCCTTGTTGTTCTTTTCCTTGCCGTTCTTGCCGGCCGGCTTGGCAGTCGGCTTCGCTTCGCTGCGCGGGGCTTCCTTTTCGCGATCGTTGCTCAGGTGGCGCTCGAGGTCGGCCTCGCGAATGCGGTTGCCCGCAGCGGAGGATCCGTTGGCCGATTCTTCGACGACGATGTCGGGAACGATGCCCTTGGCCTGAATCGAGCGACCGGCTGGTGTGTAGTAGCGAGCCGTGGTCAGTTTGATCGCGGAGTTGCCGGGCAGCGGCAGTACCGATTGAACCGAGCCCTTGCCGAAGGTCTGGGTGCCCATGATCAGGGCGCGCTTGTGGTCCTGCAGTGCCCCGGCGACGATTTCCGAGGCAGATGCCGAGCCGCTGTTGACCAGAACGACCATCGGTACGTCCTTGGTTTCCGCCGGCAAGGCACGCAGCGGATCCTCACGCGTGCCGCGCAGGTAGTCGCGCGGCCGGGCGAGAAACTCCTGCTTTGCATCCTCGCTGCGGCCGTCGGTCGATACAACCTTTGTGTCCGGGGGCAGGAAGGCGGCGGAGACGCCGATGGCGCCGTTGAGCAGGCCGCCCGGATCGTTGCGCAGGTCAAGGACGAGTCCCTTCAGCTTGCCGTCCTTGTACAGCGTGCCGAGATGGCGGGCGAGGTCGGCGACGGTGTTTTCCTGGAACTGGGTGACGCGAACCCAGCCATAACCCGGTTCGACCAGCTTGGACTTGACGCTCTGTACCTTGATCACTTCGCGGATCAGGGTGATTTCCAGTGGTTTGGCTTCACCCTTGCGCAATATGGTCAGTTTGATCGGTGTTTTCGGTTTGCCGCGCATTTTCTTGACGGCGTCGGACAGGGTCAGGCCTTTGACCGGGGTTTCATCGAGTTTGAATATCAGGTCGCCCGACTTGATGCCGGCACGATAAGCGGGCGTGTCCTCGATGGGGGATACAACCTTGACCAGACCGTCCTCCATGCCGACTTCGATACCCAGGCCGCCGAACTCACCCTGAGTGCCGACCTGCAGATCCTTGAAGGCATCTGCGTCAAGGTAGGCAGAGTGGGGGTCCAGATTGGCCAGCATGCCGGAGATGGCATTGGTGATCATCTTCTTGTCTTCGACCGGCTCGACGTAACCCTGTTTGATCGCACTGTAGACCTCGGCGAAGGTGCGCAATTCCTCGATCGGAAGTCCGGGCGCGGCTTCCTTGTCGGCCAGGGCCGGGATATGCAGGCTGATCATGGCGCCGGCCAGGAATCCGCCTACTACCAAACTGACAGTTTTCGCTTTGCTCATTTCACACTTGCCCATTTCATCGGGTCGATCGGTTGCCCCTGGTGACGGAGCTCAAAGTATAAACCGGATTCCGGATTGCCTCCGCTGTTGCCGACCGTAGCTACCGTTTCACCGCCCTTGACGGCCTGGCCTACCTGTTTGAGCAAGGAGTCGTTGTTGCCGTAGATCGACAGATAGGCGTTGCCGTGATCGACGATCAGCAGGTTGCCGAAGCCGCGCATCCATTCGGCAAAGACGACGCGGCCATTGGCGATGGCCTTGATTTCACTGCCGCTGGCTGCCTGAATGAACAGTCCGCGCCAGGTGCCGCCGCCCTCGCGTGGGCTGCCGAAGCGCCCGCTCACCCTGCCGCGTACGGGCAGCCTCAGTTTGCCCTTTTGGCGGGCAAAGCTGCCGTCGCTGGCGGCGGGCTCGTAATTGTTTTCAACCGTGGCCTGGCGCGATGGCGGTGGATCAGTGCGCGCCGGGGTAGGCTGGTCGGCTTCGGCCGTGGCCTTACGGCGTGCCGCCTCGGCGGCCCTTGCGCGGGCGGCTTCGGCGCGCGCAGCCTGTGCGGCTTGGGCGGCGAGTATCTTCGACAGGCGATCAATCAGTTGTGTCAGGCGCTTTTCGTCACGCTGAAGGTTGCCGATTTCCTTGCGCTGCGCATTCACCTTGCTCGACATCTCGGCGTAGAGTGCCTTGCGTTCGTCGCGCTGACGATTCAGTTCGGCGGCGTGTTTCTGCTGTTCTGCTTCGACTTCGGCCAGTTCCGCGTGACGTTCGCGGGTATCGCTGGCAAGCGCTTTCTTGCGCTCGAGTGTTCTGGAGATTTCACTCATCAGTTCCGCACGGGTCTGGGCGACCGCTGACAGGTAGTGCAGGTCGCGCGCCATCTGGTTCGGATCGTCGCCATTGAGCAGCATCTGCAGCGAATCGGGCGAGCCGCGCAGGTACTGCTTGTACAGGAAACGCTCGAGTTGCGCCTGTTGCTGGGCCAGGGTCGAGCCTAGTTCGCTGGATTGTTGCTCCAGGGTTTGCAGTCGTCCCTGCAGTCGCGTGCGCTTTTCTGCAAGTTCGTGCAATTCCCTTTGCAGGCGGGAAATCTGGCGTTCCGATTCGCGCAGGCGCCCGGCGGCGTCAGCGCGGTTCTCCTCGCTGGCGTTCAGTTCCTTGCGCAGGGTCTCGATGCGAGTGCGAAGCTCGCCCAGATCGGCGCGGTGTTCGGCAATTTCGGGAGCAGAGGCGGCAGCTCCCTTTTTCTGGGCGAGCGCCGGTGAGGTAAAAACTAAAACGGCGGCAATTACTGCCGCCGTCCCGCGCGTGCTGCCGGTAGCCCGGTTCTTGCCGTTCGTTCTGCTGACCGGTCCGCGCCGCTGGCCGGTGAAGCATTTGAGACAGAGGCGCATGAGGGATTTGATCGTGATTAAGGTCGGCGAATCGAAAGTCCTTATTTTATAATGATCCATTCACCGATAACGAGGTTTTGTCTTGGAAGCCCCATCCTTCAACCTGATCGAAAAGCAGGAACACATCGAGATGGCAGCCCGCGCGCTGAAATCCATCGCTCATCCTTTGCGCCTCAAGGTGCTCTGCGTGCTTGGCGATCAGGAAGCATGCGTTCAGGATATCGTCGATGCCGTCGGCACCTCGCAGAGCAATATTTCCCAGCATTTGGCCATCCTGCGCGAGAAGGGGGTTCTGGTCACGCGCAAGGATGCCAATCGTGTTTACTATCGCGTTGGCGATCAACGTACGTTGCAGCTTGTCGGTATGATGCGCGAAGTTTTTTGTGGCGAGGAGTCCCGCTAGATGCCGATGGAATTCATCAACCAGAATATTTTGTTAATTGGGATCGTTGCCGTCAGTGGTCTCGGTCTGCTTTGGCCTCTTATCTTCCGGCCCGCGGGCAACGCGGTAGGACCGGTCGAGGCGACCCAGCTGATCAATCGCGAGGACGCAATTATTCTCGACGTGCGTGAGGCTGACGAATTCGCCGGTGGGCATCTGCCGGAGGCCAGGAATATTCCCGCCGGCAAGCTGAATGACCGAATCCACGAGCTGGAAAAATTCAAGGACAAGCCACTACTGGTTTGTTGTGCGGCAGGTATCCGCTCCAACAAGGCCTGTGCCGAATTGCAGAAGGCCGGTTTCGCCAGGGTTCACTCGCTGACCGGCGGAGTTGACGCATGGCTGGCTGCCGGCTACCCGGTCAAAAAGGGAAACCGTAACAAATGAGCGCTATGGTGTTGATGTACACGACGGCGGTTTGTCCGTATTGCATCCGTGCCAAGCAGTTGCTTAAGGCGCGGGGCGTCGAGGCAATCGAGGAGGTGCGCGTGGATACCGATCCCGAGCGTCGTGATGAGATGATGCAAAAAACCGGTCGGCGTACGGTGCCGCAGATCTACATCGGCGAAACCCATGTCGGTGGCTGCGACGACCTTTATGCGCTGGATGCGGCGGGCGGCCTGACGCCGTTGCTGGAAGCAGCCAAGTCCTGACTATTCACTACTTTCTGAAAGAAAACCATGGAACAGAATCAGCAACCCGTGTTCGGCATCGAAAAACTTTACGTCAAGGATCTTTCCCTGGAAGTGCCGAATGCCCCGGAAGTGTTTCTCGAGCGCGAGGCCCCGCAGATCCAGATTCAGTTGAACACTGGGGGGCGCCTGGTCGGGGACAATGTCTATGAGGTCGTGCTGACGGTGACCGTTACTGCCAAAATCGGCGAGAAGACGATTTTCCTTGTCGAGGTCGGACAGGGCGGTGTGTTCCGGATCCAGAATGTGCCGCAGGAACAGATCGAGCCGTTGATCGCCGTCGCGTGTCCGAACATCCTTTTCCCCTACGCGCGCGAAGTGGTTTCCGATGCAGTCAGCCGCGCCGGTTTCCAGCCGATCGTCCTGCAACCGGTCAACTTCGAGGGCATGTACCTGCAGCGCTTGCAGGAACAGGAGCAGGCTCAGGGGGCAACCGAGGTGCCGATCCAGTAAGGCTGCCATGCTGCACCGGACACTCCTTGCCCTGTGCCTTGCCGGCGCGGTATGGCCGGCTCTGGCCAGCGATTACCGCACGGTGGATGTGCCGGTGGCCATCCTCTACGATGCCCCTTCGCAGAAGGGGCAGAAACTGTACCTGATCAAGGGGCAGACGCCGGTCGAGGTGGTCGTGCGTCTCGAAGGGTGGGTCAAGGTGCGTGACGCCGAGGGAACCCTGGCATGGATCGAAGCGGGGGCCTTGTCGGAAAAGCGCAGTCTGGTGGTTACTGCTGCACGAGCGGAAATTCGGCAGGCTGACAACCCAGAAGCTCCGGTGCTCGCCGAGCTTGATAAATGGGTGGCTGTCGATTGGCTAGGTACCGCTGCGCCGGGCTGGGTGCGTGTCAAGCACCGTGACGGGGCTACGGGCTTCATTCGTTCGACTCAGGTCTGGGGCCTATGAAACTGACCTTGTTGGGCGCTGGTGCCTGGGGCACCGCGTTGGCCATCGCATTTGCCGGCAAGCATCAGGTGACGCTGTGGTCGCGCGAGGAGGATGTGGCCGCCGACCTGATTGCCTCCCGCGAAAACCATCGTTTCTTACCAGGTTACCAGCTTCCCGAGGTGGTGGTGGTGAGCACCGATTTTGCGGCGGCGGTTGGCGATGCGGAATTGCTGATCATTGCGACACCGATTGCCGGATTGCGTCCGACAGTCGAGAGATTGAAATCCCTGGCTCAGCAGATTCCTGTGCTTTGGGTCTGCAAGGGCTTCGAGGCGGGTAGCGGCAAGCTGCCGCATCAGGTGGTGATGGAGGTTCTCGGTAGTGAAGCCGTGTTCGGTGCACTCTCCGGCCCAAGTTTTGCCGAAGAGGTTGCGGCCGGCCAGCCCACGGCTATTTCCCTGGCGGCCAATAATGCTGATTTTGCCCGTAGCGCGGCTCGGCAATTGCATGCTGCCCGCCTGCGCATCTATGCCAATGACGATTTGATCGGCGTCGAGGTTGGCGGGGCGGTCAAGAATGTCCTGGCGATTGCCACCGGAACATGCGATGGCCTGGGGCTTGGACTTAATTCCCGGGCTGCCCTGATGACCCGCGGGTTGGCGGAGATCGCCCGTCTGGGTGTGGCGCTGGGGGCACAGCGCGAGACTTTCATGGGGTTGGCGGGTATGGGTGATCTCATCTTGACCTGTACCGGTGATCTGTCGCGTAATCGGCGTGTCGGTCTGGCGCTTGCCGAAAACAAGTCATTGCCGCAGATTCTCGATGAGCTGGGGCACGTGGCCGAGGGGTCTACACGGCACGCGAGGTCGATCGTCTGGCGCGCGAACTGGCCGTTGAGATGCCAATCAGTGCTGCCGTGGCGGC
>WBUO01000072.1 GCA_008933675.1 Dechloromonas sp. | reverse complement strand
GCCAGGCACACCTTCGAGCAGCGCCAGCAGGTCGATGCCGAGCAGGAGCAGCAGGCCGGCCAGGGCGCTCAGCGCCGCCAGGCGGGCCGTCAGCGGCTCGGCCGCGTCGCCGCCGGCCCGGCCGAGGAGGACGCGCAGGCCGATGATGATCAGCGCCAGCAGCGGCAGCACCGGCACCAGCCAGACCAGCTCGGGCAACAGGCGCAGCAGTTCGATCACGAGACGCCTCCCAGCAACAAGGCTGGCGCCAGCGGCCCGCTCTCGCCGGCAAACCAGTCGACCGAGCGGCCGACCTGCGGCAGTACGCTGCGCCCCGCCCAGGGCTGCCAGCCGCGCCGCGGGCAATAGTGATGGATGGCACCGCTCAGCGGGTCGCAGCTGGCCAGCACGATCCAGGCATTGCCGATCAGTTCCTGGAGAGCCGGCTGGCGGGCGACGATGGCGTCGAGCAGGGCCGGTGTCTGCTCGACGACGACCAGCAGGCGCATCGGTTCGTGGATTTCGACCATCTGCCACGGCAGGCCGGTGCGCAGGTCGGAGTCGGCCCCTTCCATGACACCGAACAGGCCGGTGAGGTTGTGGGTGATCTTCGAACCGCAGCCGAAACGCTCGTTGTCGACGCTGGAGAAGTAGTACTCGAGGGCGATGCCGGCGCCGACAGGGCCAGCGGCGAGCAGGATGCCCTCGACGATCTGCCCGTCGGCATCGGCCAGCGGATCGTAAGAGATCAGGAACACCCGGCGGTCGAGGAACAGCCCGCGGCTCATCTGCCGGCGCCCGATAAAGGCGGCGGCATTGGTCGCATGCCCGAGTTCGGGACGCGCCTGCGAGATATCGGCAGCCCGGGCGGCGACATGCTGCCGGGCCCGCCACGGCGTTGCCCGCGGCGGGGCTGATGCCAGCCGCCGGCAGCGTTCGGCGGCATGCGCCCGGCAGGCTTCGGCCAGCTGGGCGAGCAAGGTTTCCAGGGCCGGCTGCAAGGCCGGCGGTACCTGGTCGAGGTCGTACCACTCGACGCCGTCGTCGCAGGTATTGTGCTCGGCCGCGACGAACCAGGTGCCCTCGGGAATGTTCAGGCCCTGCGCCGCCAGCCCGGCACGCACTGCCGGCCGGTTGGCCATGGTGGCGAAGACACGGGCATTCGGCCCGCCATGGCGTCCCGAACAGGCACCGCAGTCGTAGGCCGAAAGGTGCGGATTGTTCTCGCTGCCCGAACCGTGCCCCAGCATCAGTACCAGCGGCGCGAAGTTGGCGGTCAGGCCGATCATGCGCAGGAAGGCGGCAACCCGCTCGATCTGTTCGGCATCGCTGAAGCCGGCCTGCACGCCGTCAGCGTGCTCTCCGGCCGCGCTCAGCGCCAGTTCGCCGGCCACCCGGCCATCATGTTGCTGACGCCAGCGCTGCAGCGTCGTGCCGAACCAGCCGGGCGCCAGCGTCGCCGCGCCCAGCGCCAGCAGCGCCGGCGCACCGGCCAGCGTGCTCAGCATCGGCCCGGCGAACGCTTCGCGCCGTGTCGCCTGGTACAGACGCTCGCGCCAGCGCAGACGCCGTTCGCGACGCACGGCATGCCGCCCCAGTTCCCCCTCGGCGCCGGCGACCGGCACCTCGCGCACCAGATGCCGCGGGGTGACGACCACCGGACACAGCGCCGTGCGCGCCGCATCGTCGAGCCCCTGCCAGTACATGGCGACACCGAAGAACCCGGCAGCGCCATAGGTCACGATGTCCGGCGCGATCTCTTCGAGGTGGCGGCGCGTCCCCTCCTCCCGGTCGTCCATGCACAGCACGACCTGTGCGGCCGGCGTCGCCGGCATCGGCCGGCGCCCCCGGTTGGCAGCCAGTGCGGCAAACAGCTGTTCGCGATAATGGCGCTCATAGGCCTGCAACCAGACCTGGCTTCGCTGCCAGGGGGCGAGCAGCGCCGCATTGTCGAGCAGCGCCCGGATTTCGCCGGCGGAAAGCGCGGCGAGCTCCCCGGCTGTCAGGCCGAGCTGCAGGCAGAGGGCGGCCAGCCGTCCGGCCTCATCGGCCGCGCCGACACTGCTCGCGGCGATTGCCTCGGCCAGCCCCTGCCAGCCGCTCACGTCGCCGCTGCGGGCGGCGCCGACACGATGCGCGACCTGATGCTGCAGGGCCTCGGGCAGGGCATTGCGGCGCAGGGCATCGCGCACGTAGAACTCGGCCGGATGCAGCGTGTAGTAGGCCTGCAATTCGGCGAAGCCCGTCGCCGTCCCGGTCAGACGACAGATCAGGTCTTCGCAGAGCAGGCGTTCGAGCAGGACGCGCACGGCCAGGTAATCCAGCATCTGCACCGGCGTCCCGTCGCCGCGCCCCGGATGCCGGTCGCGCCACAGGAACATGCCGGACCAGCCAGGCAACTCGAGGCTCAGACGCTGCAGGTAGCCCGCCCACAGCCGCTCATCCGGCAGCAGGCGCGCCAGCTCCTCGTGCAGCACGACGAGCGGGTCGTCGACCAGATGCATGATTTCTTCGCGCACATTGGGCAGCTCATCGAGCTCCCAATACATGTCGAGGCCGGCACTGGCCCGCCAGGCGGCGAAAAACCCCCGCTCGCGCAGGGGATTGCGCCAGGCGGCAACGCCAAGATCGAGATGGGCGGCGAGGTGACGCTGCAGCACCGTGCGCACCTTCTCCAGCACATCCTCACCGCTCAGGTATTCGAGCAGGCCGCGCAGCGTCCGCTCGCTGCCCACCCCGGCGCACAGCTGCTGCCAGCGGGCCACCGCCTCGGCGTGCCAGTCGCCGCCACCCGCCTGCGCCAGACCCGCCAGCGCCGCGCGTGCCACCGCCAGATACTCGGCATTCGCCGGGATACGTTCGCGTTCGCACCAGCCGGCATGAGCCGCCCCGCCGATCTCGGTGCGCGCCAGCAGGCTGGCCAGCAGGACGTCGCGACGCCGCAGATCACGCACCACCGTGGCGTCCGGCTCGCTGACTCCGAACTCGTCTAGGGCAGCCAGCAGATCATCCCGGCTGATGCGACCGTCCGCATGGCAGGCGAGGAAGCGCTGCTCCGGCCAGTAGGTCGCTGCGCCGGTCAGCCGCTGCGCCGCCGCCAGTGCCTCGGCAAACGGCAGATGCTGGAAGCCGTGCAGGGTATTGTGATGCACGAAGTCGCGGATCGGGGCCTGGGCCGGCAGGATGTGCTCGAGCTGCTCGACCCAGTGTGCCAGGCGTTCGCGGATCGACAAGGCTTCGCCGGCTTCCATGTCAGCTCCCGAACAGGCGTGCAACGCCGTCGATGCTGCCGGCGATCAACGCGAGCAGCGGTGCCGGCCAGATGCCGAGGACGACGATGCAGGCGGCCAGGATGGCGGCAGCAGCCGCTTCGGTACGCTTCATGTCGGCCAGCACCATGCCCGGGCCGGGCAGACACAGGCGACCGACAACGCGCAGGCTGTAGGCGGCGCCGATCAGCATGCCGAGGCAGACGATCAGGATCCAGCCCCCCCAGCGTCCGAAGCCGCCGATCAGTGCATGCAACTCGCCGATGAAACCGGCACTGCCCGGCAGTCCGATTGCCGCCAGCAGCGCAAACCCGGCAAAGAAGGCAAAACGCGGCGCGCTGCCGAGCAGCGAGCCGTAATCGGCCAGGTCGCGGCTGTGCGTGCGCTGGTAGAGCAGGCCGACGACCAGGAACAGCAGGCCGGCCGTCAGTCCGTGCGCCACCATCTGGACGACGGCACCGGTCAGGCCGGTGACGTTGAGCGTGGCGATGCCGAGCAGGACGATCCCCATGTGGGCGATCGAGGAATAGGCGACCATCGCCTTCAGGTCCTGCTGGCGCCAGGCCAGGATGCCGCCGTAGAGCAGGCTGGCGAAGGCCAGGCCGGCCAGCCAGTCCTGCGTTGCCAGCAACGCCGCCGGCAGCGTCTCGGCTGCGCGGATCAGGCCGTAGGCGCCCATCTTCAGCAGCACGCCGGAAAGCAGGATGGATACCGGGCTGGGCGCCTCGACATGGGCCAGCGGCAGCCAGCCGTGCAAGGGCACGACCGGCATCTTGACGGCAAAGCCGATGAACAGGCCGGCGAAGATCAGCAATTGCGTGGTCGGCGGCAAACCCTGGCCGCCCAGCGCCATGTCGCTCATCGCGAAGCTGTGGCCGGGCGCCGCGTCGTAGAGGAAGAGCAGGGCGACCAGCATGAACACCGAACCGCCCAGGGTATACAGGAAGAAGTTGAGCGCCGCCCGCTGGCGGTTCGGCCCGCCCAGGCGCTCGATCAGGAAGAATAGCGGGATCAGCGTCGCTTCCCAGAAGACATAGAACAACGACCAGTCGCGCGCCGTGAACACCCCGAAGATGGCCGATTCGAGCAACAGCACGAGAACGAAATAAAGGCGGGCGTTTTCTTCCATGCGCCGCGAGACAAGCACGGCAATCAAGGTCAGCATGGCCGTCAGCAGCACCATGGCCAGGGAAATGCCATCGACGCCGAGGGCGAAATGGGAACCGAGGCGGGCATTCCAGGCCCGGCTCTCGAACATCTGGACGGCCGGCCCGGCCGGATCGAAGCGGGCGGCCAGCCACAGCGCATAGCCGAGCGCCGCAACGGCAAACAGCATCGCCCCCTGCCACAGCACCAGGGGACGCCGCGCCGGCAGCACGGCGACCAGCGCAGCACCGAGGACTGGCAGGAAGACCAGAACCTTCAGCATGCCCCGGCCCCTCCTCCGGAAACTCCTGCCGTCATTTTTGTCATGGCGCGATTATGCCAGCGCCAGCGCCTTTACCAACATCGCACCCGGCCGGCCGACATCGTGGCAACGGCACCACAGGCCGGCATATTTGGAATATTTTTCTACTGTGATTGCACCCGAGAACCCGTTAGAATTTGCCACGCATGTAAATTCCCAAGAAAAATCATGGCAGAGTCCGAATTCCTCAGCACCCGTCAAGCCGCACAACGCTTGGGCGTTTCCCTTGGCACCGTGCAGAACATGGTGGAAAGCGGCGCCCTGGAAGCATGGAAGACGACAGGCGGCCACCGCCGCATACCCGTCGCCTCGGTGGAAGCCCTGCTGGCCCGGCGGCGCAACCTGACACCGAGCGCCCAGGACAGCGCAAACCGTCTCGACATCCTGGTCACCGAAGACGACCCGACCCTGCAGCTGCTTTACCAGATGACCATGGAAGGCTGGGAACTGCCGATCAGCCTGCGCATCGTCGACAATGGCTTCGAGGGCCTGCTGCAGGTTGGCCAACGCCCGCCGGACGTCCTGATCGCCGACCTGATGATGCCCGGCATGGACGGCTTCGAAATGATCCGGCACCTGCGCGCCAACGCGGACCTGGCCCGCATGGACATCATCGTGGTCAGCGTCATGGACCGCGAAACCATTCTTGCCCGCGGCCTGCCGCCGGACGTGACGATCTTCGCCAAGCCGATCCCCTTCCACGAGATCAAGGGCTTCCTGCTCGGCCGCCTGGCCGCCCGCCAGCGCCCGGCCTGATTCCCGCCCCGAACCTCGCTCCTCCGTGACACCGGCCCGCGGGCCGGCGTATTATCCGTTCAGCCGCGCCACGGCATACGGATCATCAAAACAACAGGGGCGAGACAATTCCATGGGACTCTTTTTCAGCAACAACCGCATCGACAAGGTCGATAGCGACATTGCCGCCATCGCCGACGGCAATGCCGATCTGTCGCACGCGGTCGGGACGGCCGGCAACGACGCCGCCGGCCGTATCTCGGCCAACATCAACCGCTTTTTCGGCCGTGTCCGCGGCCTGATTTCACATGCCCGCGAACGTTCGGTCAGCATCGCTGCCGATGCGGCGCGGATGAACCATCTGGTGCAGCTGACCGGCGACGCCGTCAGCCGTCAGGAAACGCTGGCGCAAGGCATCTTCGAATCGAGCAACCGGGTCAATCTGGCGGTCAGCGAAGTGACGATGAATGCCGATGCGATCCAGGCCTCGACGCAGAGCAACCTCGAACTGGCCCAGCGCTCGCTGGCTCAGATGGAAACGGTTGCCTCGACGATGCGCTCGACCAACCACCATATCGAGCACTTCTCGTCGACAGTGACCGAACTGCACGCCAGCTCGATGAAGATCAACGAGATCGTCTCGCTGATCAACGACATTTCCGATCAGACCAACCTGCTGGCCCTCAACGCCGCCATCGAAGCCGCCCGCGCCGGCGAGGCCGGGCGCGGCTTCGCCGTCGTCGCCGACGAAGTGCGCAAGCTGGCCGAGAAGGTCAAGACCGCCACCCAGGTCATCGGCCAGAACACGCAGTCGATGATCAACCTGGTCGCCGATACCTCGGAGAAGACGCAGACCATCGTCGGCGAAGTCACCCGCGCCAACGGTTACGTCGAGACCTCGGCCACCGACCTGACCACGATGGTCGGTGATTTCCGCCGTACCACCGAGCAGCTGACCGCCATTTCCACCGCCATCAGCAACCTGCGCGACTGCAATGAATCGATTCACGCCGAAGTCGCCGAAATCCGCGACCACTCGCTGGACATCTCCGGACGCATGAAGCAGTGCCTCGGCTCGGCCAAGACCCTGCGCGAGTCGACCGAGGACCTGCAATGCACGCTGGCCGATTTCCGTACCGGCAACAGCGCCTTCGACAACCTGCACGACCAGTGCACGCGCTTCCGCGACAATGTCGCCGCCATCCTGCAGAAGATGGCCGAGCGTGGCGTCAATGTCTTCGACCAGGCATACAAGGACATCCCCGGCTCCAATCCGAAGCGCTTCACAACGGCCTACGACGGCCAATGCGACGGCGAGCTGACCCGCCTCTACGACGACCTGCTGCGCCAGGTGCCCGGCCTGACCTATTCGCTGGCCGTCGACAGCAACGGCTATGCGCCGGCCCACAACGGCGTTTTCTCCAATCCGCCGAGCGGCGACCCCGCCGTCGACCTGCTCAAGTGCCGGCACAAGCGCATCTTCAACGACCCGGTCGGCATCAAGCTGGCAAAGAACCAGAAATCCTCGCTGTTCCAGACCTACGTCCGCGACACTGGCGAAATCCTCAACGACCTGTCGATGCCGATCATGATCAACGGTCGCCACTGGGGTGCCGTGCGCATCGGCTTCAAGACGGATCTGGTGGTGTGAGCAGTGGCAGCCGGTTGTGACCGGCTGACCGGTGACTCACGCCTAATAAACGATCTCCACATTCCCCGGCTGCAACCAGCTGCCGAGCGCCTCGAGCAGTTCATCCTCGAGGCGGACCCTGGCTGACTGGCCGAGCTGGATTTCGCATTCGGCCTCGGCATTGCTGTAGCGGATGCGGACCGGCGCCGGCCCGGGGGCAAACGGGGAAAGCAGCGATTTCAGCTTGCGCGCGTCGGCATTGCCGTTCATTTTCAGCAGCAGATGTCTGGAAAAGCGGGCACGTGCCTCGCCCAGCGTCATCAGCTTGTCGGCGGCAACGGCGTTGCTGCCTGAGAACTCGTCGTAGCGGACCTTGCCCTCGATGACCAGGACTTCGTCGGTGACGATCTTGGCACGCTCCGCCTCGAACAGCTCGTTGAAGACGGAGACCTCGACCATGCCGGTACCGTCGTCGAGCTGGACGAACAGCATCTTGCCGCGCCGGGTCATCAACGAACGGACACCGACCACGATGCCGGCCAGCGTCGTCAGCTCCTTGGCCGGCTGCAGCTGATTCAGCGGCCGGCGGACGAAGCGCGACAGTTCCTTCTTGCGCGTGTTGTACGGATGGCCGGAAAAGAAGAAGCCGAGGGCCGTCTTCTCCTCCATCAGCAGCGTCTTTTCGTCCCAGGGTTTGACTGCGACATACTCCGGCGCATGCGCGTCGGCCACTTCGGCGATGTCGAACAGGCTGGTCTGCATGGCATCACGCTCGGCCTGCTCGGCGAAGTCCATGGCGACACCGACCGACGCCAGCAGGCGGTGGCGGTCGGGGGAAGCACTGCCCTCCAGCTGCGGAGCGATACCGTCGAAGGCACCGGCCTTGATCAAGGCCTCGATGGTGCGCCGGTTGACCATGCGCTTGTCGCAGCGCTTGCAGAAGTCGAACAGGTCCTTGAACGGGCCACCTTCCTCACGCGCCCTGAGGATCACGTTGACCGCCTGCTCGCCGGTGCCCTTGACCGCCCCCAGGCCGTAACGGATGGTATTGCGGTCGACCGGCTCGAAACGGTAGTTCGAGGCGTTCACGTCCGGTCCGAGCACCTTCACCTTGTTGGCGACGGTATCCTCGTAGAAGATCTTCACCGTATCGGTGTTGTCCATGTCGGAGGACATGGTCGCGGCCATGAAGGCGGCGCAGTGGTATTTCTTCAGCCAGGCCGTGTGGTAGGTGACGACGGCGTAGGCGGCGGTGTGCGACTTGTTGAAGCCGTACTCGGCGAACTTGGTCATCAGGTCGAACAGCTGTTCGGCCAGCGCCGGGTCGTAGCCGCGCTCCTTGGCGCCGGCGGCGATGGTCTCGCGGTGCTTGGCCATCTCCTCGGGCTTCTTCTTGCCCATCGCCCGGCGCAGCATGTCGGCGCCACCGAGCGTGTAGCCGCCGATGATCTGCGAGATCTGCATCACCTGTTCCTGGTACACGATGACACCGTAGGTCGGCGACAGGCAGGCGGTCAGGTCGGGGTGGAAGTAATCGATGGCCTGCTGGCCCTTCTTGCGCAGGATGAAGTCGTCCACCATCCCGGAGCCGAGCGGGCCGGGACGGTACAGCGCCAGCACGGCGATGATGTCTTCGAAACGGTCGGGGGCCAGCTTCTTCAGCAGCTTCTTCATGCCCTCCGATTCGACCTGGAAGATCGCCGTCGTGTTGGCGTCCTTGAGAATCTGGTAGGCCCCCGGGTCTTCGAAGCCGAGCGACATCAGGTCGAGCTTCTCGCCGGTCATGCGCTCGATGTACTTGAGCGCCAGTTCGATGATGGTCAGGTTGCGCAGGCCGAGGAAGTCGAACTTCACCAGGCCGGCCTTCTCCACATCGTCCTTGTCGAACTGCGAGACCGGCGAGGCATCGGCAGCGGGCGCCTGATAGATCGGGCAGAAATCGGTGATCTTGCCCGGCGCGATCAGCACGCCGCCTGCATGCATGCCGACGTTGCGCGTCAGATCTTCCAGACGGCCGGCCAGGTCGAACAGTTCGCGGACGGTTTCGCCGTCGCCGTCGCCTTCCATCATCTCGCGCAGCTGCGGTTCCTGCTCGAGCGCCTCGGCCAGCGACACCGGCTTGTTCTGGACGATCGGAATCAGCTTCGAGATGCGGTCGCACATCGAGTATGGCAGGCCGAAGACGCGGCCGACGTCGCGGATCACCGCCTTCGACGACATGGTGCCGAAGGTGGCGATCTGGCTGACCGCATCGGCGCCGTAATGCTGGCGGACATACTCGATGACGCGCCAGCGGTTGTCCTGGCAGAAGTCGATGTCGAAGTCGGGCATCGACACCCGCTCCGGATTGAGGAAGCGCTCGAACAGCAGCGCGTAGGCCAGCGGGTCGAGGTCGGTGATGCGCAGGCTGTAGGCGACCAGCGAGCCGGCGCCGGAACCCCGGCCGGGGCCGACCGGCACGCCGTTCTGCTTGCCCCAGTTGATGAAGTCGGCAACGATCAGGAAGTAGCCGGGGAAGCCCATCTGGACGATGGTGTTGCACTCGAAGGCCAGGCGCTCGTCGTACTGCGGGCGGCGTTTCTGGCGCTCCTCCGGATCGGGATAGAGCTCGGCGAGGCGGACCTCCAGCCCCTTCTTCGCCTCGTCGATCAGATATTCGTCGATGGTCATGCCCGGCGGAATCGGGAAGTTGGGCAGGAAGTTCTTGCCCAGCGTCATCTCGATATTGCAGCGGCGGGCGATCTCCAGCGTGTTCTCGAGCGCCTCCGGCAGGTCGGCGAACAGCTCGGTCATCTCCGCCTGGGTCTTGAAATACTGCTCCTCGGTATAGATCTTCGGCCGCCGGTGATCGCCCAGCACGTAGCCTTCGGCGATGCAGACGCGCGCCTCGTGGGCACGGAAGTCGTCGCGCTGCATGAACTGGATCGGGTGCGTGGCCACCAGCGGCAGACCCAGCTCGCCAGCCAGGTCGGCCGTCTGCTGGACGATCGCCTCCTGCTGCGGCTGGCCGTAGCGCTGCACCTCCAGGTAGAAAGCGCCGGGGAAGACCGCCTCCCAGGCCTGGGCCCGCTCGCCGGCCAGCGCGAAATTGCCGTTCAGCAAGGCCTCGCCGACATCGCCGAGATGGGCACCGGAAAGCGCAATCAACCCGTCGCTGCCGAACTCGGCGAACCACTCGCGGCGGATTTCGGCGCGCTCGCGGCGGCCTTCGACGGTGTAGGCGCGGGTCAGCAGTTCGCACAACTGCTGGTAGCCGGCACGGTTGCGCACCAGCAGCAACAGGCGGAACGGCGACTCGGGCGAATCGGGATTGGCGATCCAGACGTCGGCCCCGGCAATCGGCTTGACCCCCTTGCCGCGCGCCCCGGTATAGAACTTGACCAGGCCGAAGAGGTTGGCCAGATCGGTCAGCGCCAGCGCCGGCATGCCGTCGCCGGCAGCGCGCTTGACGGCATCGCCGATGCGGACGATGCCGTCGGTGACGGAGTATTCGGAATGCAGGCGGAGGTGGACGTAGCGCGGGGAGTTCATCGGCGCAATTTTACCGCGGCCGCACAGCCCATCGGCACTTCATGACCAGACCGGCAGTCAGCCGCCCCCGCCGCTGACGACCTGGCTCAGGCCGCCAACGTTGCGAATGACCAGAAATCCACGCCGCGTCTCGACATAATCCAGCGCGACGAACTCACGCAACAGCCGGGCCACCACTTCGCGCGTCGTACCCAGGTGAAATGCCATCTGTTGCTGCGTCATGCACAGGTTTCCCGCCGACGAAGCGCGCGTCAGCAGCAGATTGGCCAGGCGCTGATTCAGCTTGAGCGAATGCACTTCCTCAAGCTCGGCCATCAGGCGAAAGACCAGGGTGGACAGCGTACGCACGGTCAGGTCGCGAATCACCGGTTCTTCGGCAAAAAGCGCCCGGAAAAGCGGCCCCGGCAGAAAGGCCAGCGTCGTCTCCGAGACGGCCTGCACCCATGCCGGATACAACAGATCGTTGAACAGGCTGTTCAATGCAAAGACGCAGGTCTCTCCGGCATTGATCAAATACATCGTCGCCTCGCTACCGTTCGGCGCCAGCGAATAAACCCGCAACTGCCCCTCGAGGACAAAATAGGCACCGGAAATCGGCTGCCCCTTCAGGAGCAAGGGCGTCGCCGAGGCTGCGTGACGGCTCACCACGCCCTCGCGCAAACGGCTCTTCCCTGACGCCCTCAGGTTGCAAAACGGACTGTAATTCTCAAGCCTGACCATCGCTGCCCCCGTTGCTCCCCCTGCCGCCCCGGATCACGAGCGGCTCCGGCAGCGAGTGTAGTGCAAAGACATCGGCGCTGCCCGAAGGCGGATCATGCAACGCGGAACCCATCGAACGTGCCATGACGCATCGCTTTGCGCTCATCCGCCCCCTTCTTGGCAACGGCATTTCGCGAATGCCGCCGGGCGGGACGCTGGCCGATCGGAGGCGCCATCGCCGGCCGGATGAACACGGCGGACTCCGGTGGCACCCGGCATCACCAGCTGCCGGCCGCCTCACCCTCCGCCAGCGCCTTTCCGCCCCCCGGCCACCAGCCGCTCGCTGCTCAAGGCTTCGAGGAAGGCAACGATATCGGCAATCTCCCGCTCGCCGAGCGGAGAACGGTCTGTCGTGCCGAGCTGACGCTCGTCGTTGATCCAGGCATTGAGTTTCCCCGAGCGGCCAAGCTGGGCTCCCGCCATGATGCGCACGACATCGTCGAGCCTGTCCACCGAGCCATTGTGCAGCCAGGGTCCGGTCAGCGCCACGTTGCGCAGCGAGGCGACACGCCAGGCAGCACGCTTGCCCTCGAGCAACAGGTCATATTGTTTTTCGTAAGGCGTGGCACTGGCCGGAAAGATGCGGAAGGCAGATTCACCGCCGATCAGCCCGGCATCGCTGAAGCTGGGGCCACGATGGCAGAGTACGCACCCGATGGATTCGAAGAGCGCCATGCCACGCAACTGGGCGGGCGTCAGGGCCGTGGGGTCGCCGCGCACGAAACGGTCGTAAGGCGTATCGGCGGTGATCAGGGTGCGCTCGTAGGCGGCGATGGCTTGCGCGATGCGGCGGAAACTGATCGGTTCGTCGTCGCCGAAGGCCCGGGCAAATTCCTGGCGATAGCTGGCATCGAGACGCAGGCGGCGCTCCGCTTCGGCCGCCGACGACAGCCCCATTTCGATGGGATTGAGGATGGGCCCCATGGCCTGTTCTTCCAGCGAGGCGGCACGGCCGTCCCAGAACAGGCGCGACATGAAGGCGGCGTTCCAGACGCTGGGGGTGTTGCGCGGCCCGCGCTGCCGCTCGACGCCGAGCGCGGTCGGTCGAGCGTCGGCGCCGGCCCGGCCATAGAGATCGTGGCAACTGGCACAGGACAGCGTGCCGTCAGCGGAGAGTTTGCGTTCGTTGAACAGGCGCTTGCCCAGCGCGACCTTGGCCGCGTTGCCCGGGTTGTCTGCCGGCCCGGGCGCCCGCTCCGGCAGTGCCTGCCAGACGTAATGCGCCTGGCGGACGGGGGCCGGGTTGAAGAATGACGCCGCCGCCTCGACGGCAAGCCGCTCGGGCACCGGCTGATTCAGCAGGGGCGCGATGGTCTGCTCGGGAAGACGCTCGACGGCGAAGACGACGGCCATCTTGATGGCGAAGGCGACAAAGCCCATGCCGAACAGGCTGGTGAGCAACCAGCGACCGGCGACATTGAGTCCGGAAAACGGCCCCAGCTCCTTATGCACCATCAGCGCCAGACTGGCGAAACCGATGAGAACTGCCGGAATGCCGATATCGAGTAGTGCGTGGTCCATGATGAACTCCCGCCAGGTTTCAGCGGCGGGTCTCCCCGCCGCTCCTGAATTACGGACGACGACGGAAGAAGGTATCCCCCGGCGTTGCCGTGGTGACTTCGGTAATTTCGTCATAGGGCAGGCCGACACGCGCGTGTGCCCGGCATACCGCTTCGACATCCGGCGCCAGGTTCAGGCAGAAGGCGCGTCCCTCGGCATAGCCGACATGGGTACGCAGCGGGATGACGCCCTCGGCCTGACAGGCGGCTTCGTACTGCGCGAAGAAAACCTCGAACTCTTCCGGAGTGAGTTGTGCCGGGAAAGTACCGCGACTGCGGTCATGGGTATCGAGAAAATATCGCATTGCTTGCATTTGGCTGTTCTCCTTCAATGATCACGGGATGCTGCGGGAGCTACCTTAAGCGCCGGCCAGCCCCTGGTCTGTACCAAAAGCTACACAGGCGGCAACGCGCTACCCGGAGGTAGAATCAGCGTTCCTTGATAGACCGGCGGCCGCATGGCCGGCCGCACAACACCAACGATGGAGACACCATGACCACCACCGACCCGCTCGTCCTCCGCGCCGACCGCGCCGACGGCCTGACCACGCTGACCCTGAACCGTCCGGGCCAGTTCAATTCACTGTCGAAGGACATGCTGACGGCGCTGCAGGCCGAACTGGATGCCATCGCCGCCGGCGAATCCGTCCGCGTCGTCGTCATCGCCGGGGCTGGCAAGGCTTTCTGCGCCGGCCACGATCTCAAGGAAATGCGTGCCAATCACAGCAAGGAATTCATGCAGGCGCTGTTCAGGCAATGCGGCGAACTGATGCTCACCATCACCCGCATGCCGCAGCCGGTGATCGCCCGCGTACACGGCATTGCCACCGCCGCCGGCTGCCAGCTGGTATCGATGTGCGATCTGGCGGTCGCTGCCGACGTCGCGAAGTTCGCCGTCTCGGGGATCAACGTCGGTCTTTTCTGCTCGACGCCGGCTGTCGGCCTGGCGCGCAACCTGGGCCGCAAGGCGGCACTGGAGATGCTGCTTACCGGCGAGTTCATCGACGCCATGGAGGCAAAGAGCAAGGGGCTGATCAATCGCGTCGTCCCGGCCGATGCGCTGGATGCCGAGATCGAGCGCCTCGCCGCCGGCATCCTGGCCAAGAGTGCCGTCGCCGTCCGCCTCGGCAAGGGGATGTTCTACAGGCAGCTGGAGATGGGGCTCGACGAGGCCTACGCCTACGCCGCCGAGGTCATGGCCTGCAACATGATGAGCGCGGATGCCGGCGAGGGCATCGACGCCTTCATGCAGAAACGGCCGCCGGTTTACAGCGGCCGCTGATCAATCGGCCGGTCGCCAGTCGACCGGCTGCAAGGCCCGCGCCGGGCGGCCGATGTAGTAGCCCTGGGCGCGGTGCACCTCCAGGCGCTCGAGCTCGCCCAGCACCTCCGCCGACTCGACGTACTCGGCGACGACGGTGATGCCCATTTCGCGGGCCAGCGAGCGGATGCTGGTGACGAAGGTGTGATCCTTGTCGCTGTTCAGCATGTTGGCGATGAAATCGCCTTCGATCTTCAGGTAATCGATCGGAAAACGGCGCAGGTAGTGGAAAGACGAGAAGCCTGAGCCGAAATCGTCGATCGCCAGCTTGAAGCCGTCAGCCTTCAGGTCGTTCAGGAAGCGCTCGAGCAGGCCGAGGTTCTTCACCGTGTCGCGTTCGGTGATCTCGAACACCACGCGGTTCGGTGCGATACCGCTGGCAGCGATGATGCGCCGCAGATCGCGGGCGAATTCGTTGAACACCAGCGCCCGTGGCGACAGGTTCACGAACACCTCGCCCGCGTGCCCCTGCTCGGCGAGAACCATCAGCGCCTGCTCGATGACCAGCATGTCGAGACGATGGATGACCCCCATCTTCTCGGCGATCTCGACGAACTCGTCGGCACGGATGAATTCCGCACCGAGCTCGATGCGTGACAGCACCTCGTAGGCAACGATGCGCCGGGTCGCGACATCGAGGATCGGCTGGAAGAAGGGCACGATGCGCCGGGCCTCGATGGCATCGAGCACCATCACGCTCTTCTGCGAGATGTCGCGGAACACGGCGACCACGTCTTCCTCGGTGGGCACCGCGACCTGCGCCTTGCCGCCCGATTTGGCGCGATACATCATGTTGTCGGCAAACAGCAGCAGATCCTTGGCATTGTCGGCATGATCGGGATAGACGGCCATGCCGATCGATGCCGTACCGCGGATGCGCACGCCGTCCGGCGTCACCAGTTCGAGGGCGACGATGGCCTGGCGGACCCGTTCGGCAACCAGTGCCACCGCACCGGCATCGGCCTCCGGCAGGACGGCGACGAACTCGTCGCCGCCATAGCGCGCCAGAATGTCGCCGTCGCGCAGCGCCCCCTGCACCTGGCGGGCGAAACGCTGCAGGTAGCTGTCGCCGACGGTATGGCCGTAGTTGTCGTTGACCAGCTTGAAGTTGTCGAGGTCGAGCAACAGCAGGCCGAAGCTGTAGCCGTGCCGCTGCGCACGACCGACCTCATAGGCACTCAGCTCCCAGAAGACGCGCTGGTTGAACAGGTCGGTCAGCGGATCGCGCGTGGCGTAGTACTCCAGATCGCGGGTGTACTTGTAGATGGCCTTGACCGAGCCGACGACGTTGAGCAGCGTGGACAGCACACTCTCCATGACGAGATAGCGCGTCTCGTCCTCGAGGATGTTGGCGTGCACGCCGATGCCGACGATGCCGCCGATCTTCGGCAGATCGACGAAGAAGGATTTGACGCGCACCGCAACGTCTTCCTCGGTGAGTTCGATCAGGGCGCTTTCCGGGTTGGCGACGTGGTGATAGATGTTGCATGAACCGAAATCCGAGAAACTGCCCATCCCGGCCAGTTCCTGGCGGATGTAACGCTCGGCCATGGCCCGCGTCTGCAGCGTCGCCGGGCCCCGCCAGAATATCTCCAGATCGAACAGTTCGTCGTCGATCTTGAAGATGGAGAACAGCATGTGCGCCGGCAGCACGCTGTTGATGTCGGTCAGCAGACGGCCGACGTATTCCCGCCAGTCGCGCACGACGTCGGAGGTGATGACGAATTTTTCGAGCAGGCCGATCTCGAAGGTCAGAATGTCCTTGTCCACCGAGATCGCGCGCAGCTTGTCGAGCAGACGACCGAGCGCACCGACCAGCTGGTTCAGCTCGACGAAGCCGAGGTCGTGTTCGGCGAGGCCGATCTTGCGCAGGTCGCCGACCGCATTGACCTGATCGAAATCCTCCTGCAGCGCCGCCACCGAGCGTTCGATGCGCCGGCTCACCCACCAGACCGCGCCGAGCGCCAGACACAGGGCGACCGGCAGGATGGCGGCAAGCGCCAGCATCAGGTCGCGTCGCGCATCGGCCAGCAGGCCGGCATATTCCTGGCGCACTTCGACGGCCCCGAGAACCGCTCCGACCGTCGCGTTGCTGTGGCAACCCAGGCAACGTTCCTCGGCCAGCAGAGGATAGATATGGCGGGCGTAGTCATTGCTGTCGAAACGGAAAGCCTGACCGCTGGCCAGCACCCGTTCGAGCTCGCCGTCGAGCGGCGGCTGCTCGATCCGCTGGTAAAGCTGCTCGACAACCGGGCCGCGGTAGATCTGCACGGTGAAGCCGCCGTCCTTGCCGGCGCCGGCGATGGCCTTGACGAAGGCATCGGCCTGGCTGCGCTGCCAGCCCTGGCTCATGATTTCGTACATGGAGGCGAAGGCGATGCGGGTGGTGGCTTCGGACGTACGCGCGGCATTGGCCCGCACCACGTTGTCGAAGACGCGATCGAGCGACCAGTAGGCACCGCCGAAAAACAGGGCGGCGACGATTGCCGAAGCGCCAAACACAAAATATCTAATCCGCATGCAAATCTCCCCTCTGCGCCCGATTATCGCCTATTTCCCCGCTTCGGGAAGCCGCAAGAAC
>WBUO01000456.1 GCA_008933675.1 Dechloromonas sp. | reverse complement strand
GACGGCGGCGAGCATTGCCGGACGAAATATTGCCGCCTTGCCCTTCCCGAGCGGGGTTTGATCATGGAAGCGCAGACAGTCGAGCGCGATGTCGATGGACCGATTTCGCAGATAGTTCTCGGCGATACAGCGCCGGCGCAGGGGTGGCCTATCAGCCGTCGAGGATGGCGAAGGTCGCGCGCACGTCGCCCACGGTCATCGAGAAAGGTCCTCTGGACAGCGAGCAGCCCGGAATCGTCAGTGACGGCGGCGAGCATTGCCGGACGAAATATTGCCGCCTTGCCCTTCCCGAGCGGGGTTTGATCATGGAAGCGCAGACAGTCGAGCGCGATGTCGATGGACCGATTTCGCAGATAGTTCTCGGCGATAGTCCAATTTATCGGCCGTCCGACCCTCCAAAGATCACGGGCGCGCTGTTGCAGCCATCGGTCGAGTTTGAACTGCTTGGCAATTCCATCGCCCTTTGCGCCCAAGGCATTCGGATCGAGGCGCCGAATGGCGCGCAGCACGTCGCGCGTTTCGCAGCCGGCAAAGCATTTGAACAAGAGTCGAGTGTCGCCGAAGCGAACCGATAGGCTCGGCGTTCGATCATCGTGCGCCGGACAACGGCACATTCCAGTAGATCCGTGCCAGAAACCATCAAGGCGTCTGACAAGTGCGGCCCCCGCAGCCTCCAGTTCGGAATCATGGAGAGTCGAAAGGACAACGGACATTGGAACTCTCGCGATCAGATCAGACTTCGCCCAAGCTCCCCCTCTCTCCTGTCGCGCTATCCGCCGCCACGTGGTGACGAAGTCACGCGGCGCGGCGATACCGCTCAACGGCACGATCCTGCCCTGATGATTGTGAGGAGGCGTAGCGACCGGCACGCTTGCGATGGCGAATGCTGCGTTGGAACCGCGCTCGCGATATTGATCTCATCCCGAGGACAAGGAAAATGCATGATCTCGATCCGTCACGGTCCGAAATCGTCTTCATCGAGCCATTGACCGTGCGGATTCCGACCGCGGTCGAACTGACAGGGCTCAGCCGATCAAGGATTTATGAGCTGATTGTGTCCGGCGACCTTGAGGTCGTCAAAGTCGGCCGGTCCACGCTGGTCCTCTATACGAGCCTCAAGGCCCTGATCGGCCGCTAGGCGGACGAGGTTGCAATCTTGCCGAAGGCCGGGCGGAGAATTTGCGCACCGCCCTGCAGCTCGTCGAGATAATCGGACCAATGCTGCATCATGCGAACACGTTCGTCCCAATATTCGCCGCGGGTGTAGACCCGGCGAGTAGCATTGGCATCGAGATGTGCCAGTTGCCTTTCGATTGCATCCGGGTGCCACATTCCCATCTGGTTTAGGAGAGTGGCGGCCGTCGCGCGAAATCCATGGGCGGTCATCTCCTCCCGGCTGTAGCCGAGACGGCGAAGCGCGGCGCTGACAGTATTTTCCGACATGCAACGGCGGGGCGTCCGAAAGGACGGGAAGAGGTATTTCCCATGGCCGGTAAGCGCGTGGAGCTCTTCGAGCATCGCAAGAACTTGCCGTGACAGGGGGACGCAAAGCGAGCGGCGCATTTTCATCTTCTCTGCCGGGATCGACCAGACGGCATCATGGGAATCAATCTCCGCCCATTCTGCCTTGCGCAGTTCGCCCGGTCTGACGAAAAGGTGCGGCGTCAATCGAAGCGCGAACGCGGTGAGTTCGTGGCCAGTGTAACCAGCAATAGCGCGGAGCAGCGCGCCGACTTCCTTCGGGGCCGTGATGGCGGCGTGGTGCTTCACCTTCGGAGTGATCAGCGCACCGCGGAGATCGGCCGCGAGATCGCGGTCGGCTCTGGCGGTCGCAATGGCGTAGCGGAACACTCTGCTAATCACGCTCCGCATGCGCCGCGCGCTTTCATATCGGCCGTTCGCCTCGACTTTACGGAGAACGGCCAGGATTTCCTGCGCGGTGAGTTTCGATATCGGGCGACTGCCGATCATCGGTTCGGCGATGTCGAGGAGCCATCGAACCTTCCGAAGCGTGACTGGCGCGCGCTCTTCTCGTTCGATTTTCACCAGCCATTCCTCGGCGATCGCCTTGAACGTATTGTCCTGCGCGATCTTCTGGGTGATCCGCGCGACCTTCTTCTCCGCTGCGGGATCAAGCCCGACGATAAGCTTCTTGCGTGCCTCGTCACGCAATTCGCGAGCGGACGCGATGCCGACATCGGGCCACGACCCGAAATACAGTGTCTTTTGCCGATCGAGATAGCGATAGTTCATTCGCCAGACTTTTGCGCCGCTCGGCCTGACCACGAGGTACAGGGCGTCGGCGTCAGCCATTTTATAGGCTTTTTCCTTGGGCTTAGCGTTCGAAATCTGGATGTGGGTAAGCGACATGATGGTTTCACCTTCGATAGGCTGACCGAAACCATCAAAAACACCATCAAAGCTGATGGTATGCTGATGGTTCCGGCTGGATCAGCCTGGATTCCACTCAGCGAGTCTCATCGAAAAAGCGGTGAAAAACCAGCCGCTTACTGGACGTCCTCGGACATTCCGAGGAGAACAGATGGTGCCCAGAAGAGGACTCGAACCTCCACGTCGTTAAACACTAGTACCTGAAACTAGCGCGTCTACCAATTTCGCCATCTGGGCTAAAGAAGCTGTGCATTTTAAAGGAAGAATAAATATTGT
>WBUO01000455.1 GCA_008933675.1 Dechloromonas sp. | reverse complement strand
GGTCAGGCTGGCTTTGCGTGCGTTGCAGTCGACCGGCACGCCTGTCCCGCGGTGTCCGGTAGCACAACGGACAAATCGTTGGTATTTCCAACGGCGAAGGCCGTGGCGCCGCTTGTCGCGTAGTAAGCCAAAGAAAACATGAAAAAGGAAATCGTAGTAGAACACTTCCTGGCGGGCCGCCGCGTGGTCATCGCCAAGTTTGTAGCTCATCGCTTCAAAGAAGTGCAGAACAAGGCCAAGAAAGTCGTCGGCATCGTGAACCTTTACGAAGTTCAATGTGCCGACGGGAAGGCCCCCACCGTCCAGGTGTGGTGCCCTCGCAGCGTCCAGAGTGTCGAGCAGGCCGCGAAGGATTGCCCGTGCCAGTTCAAGGACGGGCAGAAGATCGTGGTGGAGTTCGATCTCATGGAGCCGAACACGTTCGATGCCAAGAATGGCGTCCTGGTCCGTGCCGGCTCGGTGCTGCCCTTGGAATAGTTCGTAACGTGGCCACGCCGTGCGGCCCCGTGGGGTGGGATTGCCGGTGGATGCGCGCAAGCGCGCCACCGGCAACCCATCCTTGTCCGAGAGGTGTGTCCAGATGGGTAGAAATCCAAGTTGAAACATGAACCGAGCAAGAAATCTTGAACCAGCAGACCGGTTGAAGGTCGCGCAATTGAACGTGGCGATGGGTGATTGGGTTCACTCGCTGGCCCCGTGGCAGGTGATTTCGCACATGACGTTCAGCTGGGAGGCATCAATCCAGTCGGCCCAGCGGTGCTATGAAAAATTCATGCGGGTTGAAATGTGGGGCGTGTCCTACTTCTACGCGCTGGAGCAGAATCCTTCGCGGGATGGCTTCCACGTGCATGCCCTGTGGTGCGATTGCCTGAACCGGTCGCGGCGGCAAATCTGGCAGGACTGGTTTGACCGCTATGGCCGGGCGCGGATCGAGCCCGTGAACAACCGGGATGATGTTGCCGACTACTGCGCCAAGTATGTCACCAAGGAAAACTCCTGGTGGAACGTGAAGCTGATGGGATCGCGGCATCCCAGCATGGCGGATTTCAAGCTCGCTACAGACGGAGAATGAAAGAGGAGCAGCATCGTTTTCTCAGCCTCATGGGGCAGCTTCCGGCACGTTTAACGGCCGAGCAGGCTGCCTGGGTGCTGAACTGTCAGCCGCATGACGTGCCAATCTTGGCGGTAGCCCGGTTGCTCAAACCGTTGGGCAATCCACCGCAAAACAGCGTCAAATATTTCTCGTCGTTGGAGATTCTCGAGCTCGCCAAGGATCGGACATGGTTAGCTCGGATGACCAATGCAGTGACCCAGCATTGGCGGACTAAAAATCAGAATAAGAAATGCCGAGACGCTAGCGATCTCTGTAACGGCGAGGGAATTCAGCCCGAGCTGAGATCAGAGGCTTCTTGAACGAATGAACTCGGCCAAGAGGGTCAGCGCTGAGCGCTGGCCCGAAATGGCTGCGGCGGATGGTTGTCCCTGTTTTGTTCGGAGCAAATGGGGTAGAAGCTGGCTCCTCCGATGATTTCGACTTTAGTACCATCGTAGAACAAAGCTTGATCGTCTTTGATGCAGTAAGCAGGAACCAGCTTCTTTCTTACGATTTCTCTAGCTTTAGTGTCTAGGCCCTCAATCTGGTGTGCGTGCGGAATCACCTGAAAAGGGAAAATGTCGAGACCTGTCATGTCGGATAGGCCGATTTCGTTGGTGTCGCCACATAGTGCGGAAGACTCGATAGTTGGGGTCATGATGATTGATCCCGCACTCACTCCGATCAAGGTGCCTCCGCCTTTCGCGTATTCGATAAGTCTCTCCTTCATCGATCTCTTCTGTATCCAGTTTAGGAAGCGAAAGGTATTCCCGCCAGTTAGGTGTAGAGCATCCGAATCAAATGCGTCTCCAAGAGTTGTAGGATTGTACCCATCTTCTAAGTCGTTGTAACTCCCGATGGATCCGCCGAAATGTCGATAGTATGCAGAAATTGAATCGTAGAAAGTCCGTTGGGGATCTGGCGCAGAAGAAATGTACCCGATTCTTGGACTTGTTCTACCAATTCGTGCAAGCAGTTTGGAAGTGATGCTATCTGTCTCGGCAATTGTCTGATTACTGTAGAGGGCGAGTTTCATTCTTGGACAACGTTACGATGAACCGCCTCAGCTTCCACCACTGCGCTTTCGAGAATATCAAACCGCTGTTGGTCGCAATCGATTTGAGCCCGCACCCCGTAAGGCAGGACGAACATGGGATCCGTGTGTCCGAAGTCCATGTTGGTCACGATGGGTAGGTGCGTAAGACCCTCCTCCTCGGCGACGACCCGCAGGATCGCGTTGTCGTAGTCTGAAAACGTTTCGATTGGAACCTGGCCGCCCGGTCGGCCAACCAAAATACCAGAGAGTTTCTGCAGTAGTCCCATCGCTGCGTAAACACGCAGCGTCCGTTCCAGCGCGTGAGGCGGCAGTCCCTCTTCCGAAGTCTCGAGGAAGAGGATGGCCTTTTCGAACTGGTGGGCCTGCGGCGACAGGACGGTACCGCGCAGCCAGTCGAGGACCTCAACGCAGCCGCCGATCAGGTTCCCGGTGACCTTCCCGGTCCCTTGCAGGTAGCGCCAACCTGTGGAAGTCGTGAGCCGCCGCTTCCGCACTTGGTTTGCGGGATCGTTCCAGGGAATGTGTTCCAC
>WBUO01000071.1 GCA_008933675.1 Dechloromonas sp. | reverse complement strand
CCTCGGCCTGCGCCTGCAGGCCGAGGGCGGCGAATTCGAGGGCGTGGGCGATGGAGACGGTATCGAGATGGTCGGTCGGGATCAGTTCGCCGAGTTCGGGAAAGCGGGCGCGCAGCCGGCTTTCGAAGCCGGGCAGGTCGGCGATGGCGCACTCGGCGCCCTCGCAGGTGACGATGGCCTGGATGGCGGTGTGGCGGCTCCACAGGTTGGGGCCGCGCAGGGCACGGATGCGGGAAACGTCCATGTTCTGGGCTTTCTGAGCGTTAGATGCGGCTGGCGACACCGGCCGACTTGCGGGCGCGGCGGGGCAGCAGGGCGAAGGGGTCGGCCAGGTCGAGGCCGTAGGTCTTGATGCCGGTGACGATGACGTCCTGGGTCAGCCCCAGCGCCCAGCCGGCAGCGACGGCGGCGAGCACGCCGGCGATGGTCTCCGGTTTCTTCGACTTGCCGATCAGCGGTACGTCGCCGAGGCGGCAGAGACGGATCTCGTCCTGGCCGGTGCCGAGGTAGATGCGGCTTTCGCTGACATAGACGGCGCGCTTGCCGGCGTTCAGGTGGGCCTCCAGGGCCGGGCATTCGGCATCGGCCGAGAAGAAGATGACTTCGCCGTCGCACAGTTCGGCGAAATCGGCGACCAGCGGATCGCTGGCGTTCAGTACGGCGTAGCCGGACTGCAGAACGACGTCGACCTGGGTGCGGTAAGTCGACCGCCAGGTCGTGTAGTACTCGCCGCCGGTCGGCTGGATGTCCCAGCGCGACAGGTCTTCGGCCGCCGGCAGCACGTTGGTGACGATGCCGACCTGGCAGCGGTCATAGGCCAGGCCTTCGCCGAGGATGACCTTGCCGCCGTTCTCGATCACCGCCGCCTCGACGGCGCGGTTGAGCAGCAGGCGGCGGCCGCCGGTCCAGTTGGCGGCGTCGCTCTTCTGCACCTGGCGGCGGCCGAGGAACAGGCCGTCGCTGCAGGCCACGCCGACATGGCGGCCGGACAGGTGCAGCAGGTGGGCGACGAGGCGGGCCACCGGCGTCTTGCCGCGCGAGCCGGCGACGCCGATCACCGGGATGCGGCCGCTTTCGTTGGCGGCGAACAGGTTGTCGACGATCGCCTGGCCGACCGGGCGCGGCTTGCCGATGCCCGGCTTGATGTGCATCAGCAGGCTGGGGCCGGCGTTGACCTCGACGATGGCGCCGCCCTGCTCGGCAAGCGGGCGGGATATGTCGGGGCAGACGAGATCGATGCCGGCGATGTCGAGACCGACGACGCGAGCCGCCAGCGAGGCGACGGCGGCGGTGTCGGGATGGACTTCGTCGGTGCAGTCGAAGGCGTGGTTGGCATTGCGCTGGATGAGCACGACGCGGCCCGCGGCCGGCACGCTGTCGCCGGTCAGCTCCTGGCGTTCCAGCTCGAGGCGGGCGGCGGTGTCGATGCGGATGATCGACAGCGGATGCAGTTCGCTGTCGCCGCGGCGCGGATCGGTGTTCACCTGGGTGTCGATCAGCTGCTGCACGGTCGATTGGCCGTCACCGGTGACGGTGATGAAGTCGCTGCGGTTGGCGGCGACCAGCTTGCCGCCGACGATCAGCAGGCGGTGCTCGATGCCGGGGATGGAGCGTTCGACGAGCACGCCGGAGCCTTCCTCGACGGCGATGGCGTAGGCCTTCTTCACCGCTTCGGCCGACACCAGGTCGATGAAGACGCCGCGGCCGTGGTTGCCGTCGGTCGGTTTGACGACCACCGGGTAGCCGATGTCCTCGGCGGCCTCGACGGCATCGTCGGCGCTGTCCACCTCACGGCCTTCCGGCACCGGCACGCCGACGGCGGAGATCAGCTCCTTGGTCAGGTCCTTGTCGCGCGAGATGGTCTCGGCGATGGCGCTGGTGGCGTCGGTCTCGGCCGTCCAGATGCGGCGCATGGCGGCGCCGTAGCCGAGCTGCACCAGGTTGCCGTCGTCGAGCAGGCGGATGTGCGGAATCCTCCGCGCCTCGGCGGCATTGACGATGGCGGCTGTCGACGGTCCGAGATACTTGCGGTCCACTTTGCGCCGCAGCTGCTTGACGGCGGCGGCGACATCGTAGGGTTCGTCATGGATGGCGGCGAGCAGCAGTTCGCGGCCTTGTTCGAGGGCCAGGCGGGTGCATTCCTCGTGGAAGTTGCTGACGATCAGCTTGTAGACGCCGCGTGTCGTCGTTTCGCGGGTGCGCCCGAAACCGTCGGGCAGACCGGCCAGGCTCATCAGCTCGAGGACCACGTGCTCGAGGATGTGGCCGGCCCAGGTGCCTTCCTGCAGGCGGCGCAGGAAACCGCCACGCTCGTCATAGTTGCAGCGGTGCTCGACCAGGCTGGGCAGCCAGGCGGCAAGGCGTTCGTAAAGTCCGGGAATCTTGTTGGAAGGGAAGTCTTCCAGCTCGCCGATGTCGATCCAGCTTTCGATGACCGGCGGATAGGTCCAGATGCTCGGACCGCGCAGGGAAATCATGTCCCGGAAGATGATGTCTTTTTTGCTCATGTTGGTCTCGCCCGGCTCCGTAGCGGTGTCGAATTTGTTATGAGGGCAGTCGTCAATTATTAACGCTTTACTGCAGCCGTGGATTACCCGCGGCAAAAAATACCGCTGGCGCGCGTTTCACAGGAAGCGATCCAGCAACTTGCGGCTGTGGCGGTCGAGCTTTGCCATGTCGCGTACCAGGAACTGCACACCGTGGCTGTCGGCGATCAGCAGCCGCGTCGGCGACAGGCGGCGGATGTCCTCCTCGCCCTTGAGGATCAGCTCGCTGGTGCCGCGGTCGGTTTCCACCTGCCAGGTGCTCGGGCAGGCGAAGCTGGAGACGGCCAGGATGCGGGCGATCTCCGGTACGAATTCGCGGCTGGCCAGTTCGGCCTCGATCAGCGTGCGGGCGGCAGGGGGCAGATCGGCCAGGCGGTCAATCCAGGCGATCTCGTGGCCGTCGGCGCTGACCAGCGACAGGCCCTCCTCGGGCGCGGCGATGGGGAAGGCGCGGACCGGCGTGACTGGAACGAAACGCTCGCCGCCGGCAATGGTCACGGCCAGGCGGCCGAAGGCGTCGCGTTCTACATGGATGTCGGAGATGGGCATGGCGTTCTCAGGCCGGCTGGGCTTTGGGCAGGTCCGGCGCGCGCGGCAGTTCCGGTTCGGTATCGACATTGCGCACCTGGGCCATGTACAGCTTGAAATAGTGGCCCTCGGCGGCCATCAGCTGGTCGTGGTTGCCGATTTCGACGATCTTGCCGCGATCCATCACCACCAGCCGGTCGGCCTTGCGCAGCGTGCTCAGGCGGTGGGCGATGGCGATCGTGGTGCGGCCCTTGACCAGGTTGTCGAGGGCCTTCTGGATTTCCTTCTCGGTCTCGGTGTCGACCGCCGACGTGGCTTCGTCGAGGATCAGGATGCGCGGGTCGATGAGCAGCGCGCGGGCGATCGAGATGCGCTGGCGCTCGCCGCCGGAGAGGCCCTGGCCGCGCTCGCCGACCAGCGAGTCATAGCCGTGCGGCAGGCGCAGGATGAACTCGTGGGCATGGGCGGCGCGGGCGGCGGCGATGACCTCGGCGCGCGTCGCGTTCGGCTTGCCGTAGGCGATGTTGTCGGCAATGGTGCCGAAGAACAGGAAGGGCTCCTGCAGCACCAGGCCGATATGGCTGCGGAACTCGGCCACCGGTACCGAGCGCACATCCACACCGTCGATCAGCACCTGGCCCTCGCTGACATCGTAGAAGCGGCAGATCAGGTTGACCAGCGTGGACTTGCCGGAGCCGCTGTGACCGACCAGGCCGATCATCTCGCCCGGCTGGATGACCAGGTCGACATCCTTGGTGACGGCGCGGGTGCCGTAGCGGAAGCTGGCCTGCTTCAGTTCGATGCGACCGGTGACTTTCTCCAGGTGCACCGGTTTTGTCGGTTCCGGCACGCTGGAAACGTGGTCGAGGATGTCGAAGATGCGCTTGGTGCTCGAGGCCGCCCGCTGCGTCGCCGAGACGATGCGGCTCATCGAGTCGAGGCGGGTGTAGAAGCGGCCGATGTAGGCGAGGAAGGCGGTGAGCACGCCGACCGTCGAATCGCCCTTGGCGATCTGCCAGATGCCGAAGACCCAGACGACCAGCAGACCGACCTCGGTGAGCAGCGTCACCGTCGGCGTGAACAGCGACCAGGTCTTGTTCAGCTTGTCGTTCATCTGCAGGTTGTGCTCGTTGGCAGCGCGGAAGCGCTGGCCCTCGCGCTTCTCCTGGGCGAAGGCCTTGACCACGCGGATGCCGGGGATGGTGTCGGCGAGCACGTTGGTGACCTCGGCCCAGACGCGGTCGATCTTTTCGAAGCCGGTACGCAGGCGCTCGCGGACGACGTGGATCAACCAGGCGATGACCGGCAGCGGCAGCAGCGTCACCAGCGCCAGCATCGGATTGATGTAGAACAGGATGACGGCGGTCATCGTGATCATCAGCACGTCGGTGGCGAAGTTCAGCAGGTCGAGCGAGAGGAAGATGTTGATGCGGTCGGTCTCGTTGCCGATGCGCGCCATCAGGTCGCCGGTGCGCTTGCCGCCGAAATATTCCAGCGACAGGCCGAGCAGGTGGTCGTAGGTCTGGGTGCGCAGGTCGCGGCCCATGCGCTCGGACACCAGCGCCAGGATGTAGGTCCGTGCCCAGCCGAGCACCCAGGCCAGCACGGCGGCGCCGAGCAGTCCACCGAGGTAGGTGCCGACCAGCGACCAGTCGATCGGCTGGCCGTTCTGGAACGGGATCAGCACGTTGTCCATCAGCGGCATGGTCAGGTAGGGCGGTACCAGCGTCGCTGCCGTCGAGGCCAGCGTCAGGAGGAAACCGAGCAGCAGCTGGTTCCTGTACGGCCGGGCGAAGCGCCACAGGCGCAGCAGCGTCCAGGTCGACGGGGCGACGGTCGCCTCGCGGTTGCAGACCGGGCATTCATCCTCGCCGGGCGGGATCGGCGCCTTGCAGGTCGGGCAGAAGTCCTCGCTCGGCCGGGCGACGGGCTGGCCGCTGGCGACGCTGTCGCGCTGTAGGTCGAATTCGCCGATCAGGCGCAGGGCGGCCAGGTTGCGCGCCAGCGTGTAGCGCCAGCAGGCCAGGCGGCCTGCCGCATCGAAGAGTTCCAGCGTGCCGACGCCGGCATGGTCGTGGTGGTCGAGACGCAGGCCGGCCGCCAGCGACCATTCCTCGGCCGCGGCGGTGCTGGACGTCCAGGCCAGCAGGCGGCCTTCGGTCAGCAGCACGAGGCCTTGGGAAAAGTTCAGACGGTCGTCGAGATCGGTTTCCAGCCAGGCCTGGACGGTTTCGCCGGCCGACAGGGTGGCGTTGACCCGGGCGGACCATGCACCGGGAAGGGAGGAGGAGCCTGCTGCAATGGGGGTGGGAAGCATCTGACGAGTATAGCGGAAGGCTCGGGGTGCCCGATTAACGCGGTTGTCCGGAAGCGGTTGACGCGTATCAAGGAGTTCCGGGTTAGGCTGCCGTTGAATACGCCAAAGCCCCTACAACAAGGAAGTCCATGTTCCGCATTTCCCAGTACCTGCAGGAAATCGTCGCCCCGACGCCGGTCGGCCCCAAACGCAATCCGCCCGGGCCGGTGGTGATCTGGAACCTGATCCGCCGCTGCAACCTGACCTGCAAGCATTGCTATTCGATTTCTGCCGACACCCATTTCCCCGGCGAACTGACGACCGAGCAGATCTACACGGTGATGGCCGACCTGAAGGCCTTCCGTGTGCCGGTGCTGATCCTCTCCGGTGGCGAGCCGCTGCTGCGTCCGGACATTTACGACATCGCTAGGCGGGCCAAGGCCGAAGGCTTCTACGTCGGCCTGTCGTCGAACGGTACGCTGATCGACGAGAACAACATCGACAGGATCGCCGAGTGCGACTTCAACTATGTCGGCGTCTCGCTCGACGGCCTCGGCGCCACGCACGACCAGTTCCGCAGGCTGGAGGGGGCGTTCGATGCCTCGCTGAAGGGCATCCGCCTGTGCCGCGATCTCGGCCTGAAGATCGGCGTGCGTTTCACGATGACCCAGGACAATGCTCACGACCTGCCCGGTCTGCTCAGGCTGGTCGAGGATGAAGGCATCGACCGTTTCTACTTCTCCCACCTCAATTACGCCGGGCGCGGCAACAAGAATCGCAAGGACGACGCCCGCCACCAGCTGACCCGGCAGGCCATGGACCTGTTGTTCGACACCTGCTGGGAGTACAAGCAGCGCGGCCTGGACAAGGAGTTCACCACCGGCAACAACGATGCCGACGGCGTCTATTTCCTGCACTGGGTGCGCCGCCGCTTCCCGGATCAGGCCGCCCATGTCGAAGCCAAGCTGCGCCAGTGGGGCGGCAATTCCTCCGGGGTGAATGTCGCCAACATCGACAATCTGGGCAACGTCCACCCCGACACCATGTGGTGGCACCACAGCCTGGGCAACGTCAAGGAACGGCCGTTCTCGCAGATCTGGCCGGACACCTCGGATGCCCTGATGGCCGGGCTGAAGCAATACCCGCGGGCGGTCAAGGGGCGCTGCGGCAGCTGCGCCTACCTGCCGATCTGCAACGGCAATACCCGCGTCCGCGCCCAGCAGCTGACCGGCGACCCCTGGGCCGAAGATCCCGGCTGCTATCTCTCCGACGAGGAAATCGCCAAATGATGAAGTGGAACATCCTGATCCCGGCTGGTGCCGCCGTCTGCTCGTTGCTGGCCATGTCGGAAATGGCCCAGGCTGCCGATGCTCCGGCCGCCTACCAGCAGCATTGCGCCAGTTGCCACGGCGAAGCCCGCCTGGGCGGCATCGGCCCGGCGCTGATTCCGGAAAATCTGGCCCGCCTGCGCAAGACGGAAGCCGAGAAGGTCATCCGCGAAGGGCGGCCGGCGACGCAGATGCCGGCCTTCGGTGACAAGCTGGCGGCCGATGAGGTGAAGGCTCTGGTCGACTATGCCTACACGCCGATCAAGCCGATGCCGGCCTGGGGCGAAAAGGAGATCACCGCCTCGCGTATCGTCCATGAGCCGGGCAAGCTGCCGGACAAGCCGGTATTCAAGGCCGACCCGCTGAATCTCTTCGTCGTCGTCGAAACCGGCGACCATCATGTCTCCATCCTCGACGGCGACAAGCTCGAGCCCATCCACCGCTTTCCCTCGCGCTACGCCCTGCACGGCGGGCCGAAATTCACGCCCGACGGCCGCTATGTGTTCTTTGCCTCGCGCGACGGCTGGATCACCAAGTTCGATCTGTGGAACCTGAAAGTCATTGCCGAGGTGCGTGCCGGGATCAATACGCGCAATGCCGCGGTCTCCGGCGACGGCAAGTGGGTGGCGGTGGCCAACTATCTGCCGCACAGCCTGGTCATCCTCGATGCCGACCTCAAGCTGAAGAAGATCCTGCCGGTCGCCGACAAGGACGGCAAGACGACCTCGCGCGTTTCGGCGGTCTACGACGCCTCGCCGCGGCAGAGCTTCGTTGCCGCACTGAAGGACGTCAAGGAGGTGTGGGAAGTCTCCTACAACCCGAAAGCGCCGGAAATTCCGGCCGGCATGATCCACGACTTCAAGTACCGCGAAGGCGCCTTCATTGACGGCTTCCTCAATCCGCAGCGCAGCCAGCTCGACGACTATCTCGACGATTTCTACTTCACGCAGAACTACGACGAGGTCATGGGCGCCTCGCGCAACGATTCGAAGAGCGCGGTCAGCGGCCAGGTGGTCAATCTCGATGCGCGCAAGAAGATCGCCGACCTTGAATTGCCCGGCATGCCTCATCTCGGTTCCGGCATCAGCTGGAAGTGGAAGGATGCGGCCGGCCAGGAACGGACGGTGATGGCGACGCCGAATCTCAACGAAGGCGTGGTCAGCATCATCGACATGGCCAGCTGGCAAACGATCAGGCAGATCCGGACGCGCGGCCCCGGCTTCTTCATGCGCAGCCACGAGAACAGCCGCTACGCCTGGATCGATTCGATGATGAGCCGTGAGTTCAAGGACACCATGCAGCTGATCGACAAGGAAACTCTGGAAATCGCCGCCGAATTGAAGCCTGCGCCGGGCAAGACCTTCGCCCACGTCGAATTCACCCGGGATGGCAAGTACGTGCTGGCCAGCCTGTGGGAAATGGACGGCGCGCTGATCATCTACGATGCGCAGACGCTGCAGGAAGTGAAGCGCCTGCCGATGAAGAAGCCGGTCGGCAAGTACAACGTCTGGAACAAGATCACCAAATCGGAAGGCACCAGCCACTGAGTGGCCGGCACCGCGTACCGGTCCGGGCAGGCGGGGGCGGTGGTATTCGCCGCGCCGGCAGGCGGCGGCCAGCGGATCGGAGGGCTCCGCCCCGCTCGCAGCCCCCGGCGCTCCCGGCGGAAGGGGCTCAGTAGCGGCGGACCGCGCCTTCGTTGTCGATGTAGAGGCGGTCGCCGACCAGCAGGTCGACGAAATCCTCCTTCTGCTCGAGCGTCTGGTAGCTGCCGTTTTCCATGCGGATGACCAGCCGGAAGCGCTCATCCCGTTCCCTGACCTTCTTCTCGATCTGGTGGCCGATCAGGGCGCCGCCGGCAGCACCGATCACCGTCGCTGCCTTGTTGCCATCGCCTTCGCCCACCTGATGGCCGATCAGCCCGCCGATCACGGCTCCGGCAACGGCGCCGACACCGATGCCGCCGTCTTCCTGACGCACCTGCTCGATGGCATGCACCGAACCGTAGCCGGGGTGGAGGTGGCGTCCGTAGGCGACCGCCGGGTAATCCCTCTCCCAGCCGGGGCCGTGGAAGGGGGCGCAAGCGCCGAGGGTGAGGAGGGCGGCGAGAGCCAGTGCCGATACGGATATTCTTGGGTTGTTCACGATCAGTTTCTCCTGGGACAGTAAGTTCCGGTGTCGCGAATCATCGTGCCGCAGGCGCCCGTCATTGTCGATCTGGCCGGGGCGGCTTTGCCGGGGATAGTCGCCGTCTGCTGACGGAATACAACACTTGTCCGGTGGCTTTCGTCATCACTGCGGGGGCCGATGGCCGGCGGCGTTTGCCAAGCGGCAGCGTGCCGGAAAATCGGCGAAAATCCGCCCCTCGTCCTGCCTTCCGGATTCAAGCCACGTGTCTTCCCTGATTCTGTTCAACAAGCCTTACGGTGTCCTCAGCCAGTTCACGCCGGAGGGCAAGTGGCGGGCGCTGGCCGAGTTCATTCCGGTGAAGGATGTTTACGTTGCCGGCCGGCTCGATGCCGACAGCGAAGGCTTGTTGCTGCTGACCGACGATGGCCGGCTGCAGGCGCAGATCGCCGAGCCGAAACACAAGCTGGAGAAAACCTATTGGGCCCAGGTCGAAGGCGTGCCCGACGAGGCGGCGCTGGATCGCCTGCGTGCCGGTATCCGCCTCTCCGACTTCACCGCCCGGCCAGCCAGGGCGCGCCTGATCGACGAGCCGGCCGGCCTGTGGCCGCGCGATCCGCCGATCCGCTACCGGGCGGCGATTCCCACCTGCTGGCTGGAAATCCGTATCAGCGAAGGCAAGAACCGCCAGGTGCGGCGGATGACCGCGGCGATCGGTTATCCTACGCTCCGCCTGGTGCGGGCAGCGATCGGAACGCTGACGCTGGCCGGGCTGGGTCCCGGCGAATGGCGCCGGATCGACGGCGATATCCGCACACTACGGGGAACATGACATGAAGGGACGCACGCTGCTGTTCGGCCTGGCTGCCAGCCTGCTGAATGCTGCCGCCGGGGCGCAGACGACGATGCCGGTGATTGAACTGACGGCCGGTTTTCACCGCATCGAGGCGGAAGTCGCCGCCACCGACCAGAACCGCCAGAGCGGGCTGATGCACCGGCAGAGCATGCCCCCGCAGCGCGGCATGCTGTTCGTCTTCACTCAGGAAAACACGCACTGCATGTGGATGCGCAACACGCTGTTGCCGTTGTCGGTGGCCTTCATCGATGCCGATGGCGCCATCATCAACATCGAGGACATGCAGCCGCAGACCGAGGACAACCACTGTGCGCGGCGTCCGGCCCGCTATGCGCTGGAAATGAATCGCGGCTGGTTTACCCAGCGCGGCATCGCCGCCGGCGCAAAATTGCGCGGCCTCGAACGCGCACCGCGGCCGCAGTGAAGTTGCGCAAGCGCTGGCGACGGCAAGTTGCCGGCGGCCTGCCCGGTGTCTTGCGCAGCTGGCTGACCGAGCCGCATTCGCTGACGGCGCGTTGCCTGCGCCATTGCCGGAGCTTCCGTGTGCGGGTCCTGGCGCAGGGGTGCCGCCTGGCAAGGGATGAGGCGGTCGGCCGTGCCTGTCTGCCGATGCGCGAGGTGTTGCTGGAGTGCGACGGCGTGCCGGTGATCTTCGCCCGCAGCGTCCTCTCCTCGCCGCGCAGCGGCCGGCTGGGCGCCTGGTTCGCCGGGCTCGGCGCGCGTTCGCTCGGTTCGCTGCTGTTCCGTTATCCGGGATTCGTCCGCGACGAGATCGAGTACCTGTGCCTCGATGCGCGGCATCCCCTCTATCGTCGGGTCTGCGCCGTTGCCGGTGCGGCGCCGTGCTTCTGGGCGCGGCGCTCGCGCCATCATCTCGGTGCCGGCAGCGTGCTGGTCACCGAAGTTTTCCTGCCGGCCATCGCAGCGCTCGCCTGAGCGCCGGCCGGGCGCGAGGCTTAGCCCTGTTCGCCGGCCGCCTTGGCCTGCGCTTCGGCAGCGGCCTTGGCCGCCTTTTCTTCCTGCTTCCTGCGGATTTCGGCATTGAGGTGGGCGTTGCGACCCAGTGCGAAACTCAGGAAGAACTTGCACCAGATCGTCGAGCCGGCGACCGCCATCCAGGTGTCGTAATCCATTTCGCCAGTCAACACCCCGATGATCACGGCGACGGCGATGCTGCCGCAGATCAGGTTGATTGCCGCTTCGAAGGGCGCGTATTTCTCCGCATTCGGCGGCGGCTCACCGCGCTTCAGGGCGACTTCCGAAAAATCCTTGTTGATCGCGATGCGCCAGGCGCGGCGCAGCCAGAAGAACGAAATCGGGAACAGGGCCAGGAACAGAATCCAGGTCATTGCCACGTGAACATCAAAAACCATCTTCAACCTCAGTGCTTTGGCGTTTTAGCCGGGGGGCAGACGCCCAATAAAAAACCCCGCCGACATCGCCAACGGGGTTTTTGGTTCTCCCGTCCGATGTCCGGACGGGAGAGCTTACCTCAATACTACTTAGTGGGCGCCATCGACCAGCTTGGAGCCACGCGGGATACGCACGTTCTCGACCATGTGCTGGATGTGCTCCGGCGGTTCCTTGGTCATCTTGTCGACCACGAAGGCGACGATGAAGTTGAACAGCGCGCCGACTGCACCGAAGGCTTCCGGCGTGATGCCGAAGAAGCTGTTGGCGCCGCCGATCATCTCGACGAAGTCGGTACCCTTGATGAAGAAGATGCCCTTGTGTGCGAACACGTAGAACAGCGTCACGGCCAGACCGGCCAGCATGCCGGCGATGGCGCCTTCCTTGTTCATCTTCTTGGAGAAGATACCCATCATGATGGCGGGGAACAGGGAGGAGGCAGCAATACCGAAGGCCAGGGCGACCGTGCCGGCAGCGAAGCCCGGGGGGTTCAGACCGAGGTAGCCGGAGACGACGATGGCGACGGCCATCGAGATCTTGCCAGCCAGCAGCTCGTTCTTTTCGCTGATGTCCGGATTGAACACGTTCTTCACCAGGTCATGCGACACGGCGGAAGAGATGGCCATCAGCAGACCGGCAGCGGTCGACAGGGCGGCAGCCAGACCACCGGCAGCAACCAGGGCGATAACCCAGTTCGGCAGCAGCGCGATTTCCGGATTGGCCAGCACGATGATGTCGGCGTTGACCGTCAGCTCGTTACCCTTCCAGCCAGCCGCTTCGGCCTTGGCCTTGGCATCGGCGTTCTTGGTCTTGTCGTTGTAGTACTGGATGCGGCCGTCACCGTTCTTGTCCTCGAACTTCAGCAGGCCGGTCTTTTCCCAGCGCTTCATCCATTCCGGACGCTTTTCGACTTCCAGGCTGGCTTCCGGCGCATAGACATCACCACGAGCCTTGATGATTTCCGGATTCACCTTCATGGAGCCGTCAGCAGCCGTTTCCAGGCCAACAGCCTTGTTCACCGTGCCGTGCAGGTTCAGCTTGGCCATCGCGCCGACAGCCGGAGCGGTCGTGTACAGCAGGGCGATGAAGATCAGCGCCCAGCCGGCGGAGGAACGTGCATCCTTGACCGTCGGGACGGTGAAGAAGCGCATGATGACGTGCGGCAGACCGGCGGTACCGATCATCAGCGACAGGGTGTAGACGAACATGTTCAGCGTACTGCCGGCAGTCGTCGTCGTGTATTGACCGAAGCCCAGGTCGGTGACGACTTGGTCCAGACGGGTCAGCAGGGCGACGTCGGTACCGGACATGCTGGAGCCCAGGCCCAGTTGCGGCAGCGGGTTGCCAGTCAGGTTCAGGGAGATGAAGATGGCCGGCACCAGGTAGGCCAGGATCAGCACGATGTACTGGGCGACCTGGGTGTAGGTGATGCCCTTCATGCCGCCGAACACGGCGTACAGGAACACGATGGCCTGACCGATGTAGATGCCGGTGTCGCTCGAAACGCCGAGGAAGCGCGAGAAGGCGACGCCGACGCCGGTCATCTGACCGATGATGTAGGTCAGCGAGGCGGTCAGCAGACAGATGACGGCCACCGTCGACGCGGTCGACGAGTAGAAGCGGTCACCGATGAACTGCGGCACCGTGAACTTGCCGAACTTGCGGAGGTACGGAGCCAGCAGCATGGCCAGCAGAACGTAGCCGCCGGTCCAGCCCATCAGGAACAGGCCGCCGCCGTAGCCCATGTTGGCGATCAGGCCGGCCATGGAGATGAAGGAGGCTGCCGACATCCAGTCGGCGGCCGTGGCCATGCCGTTGGTGATCGGGTGGACGCTGCCGCCGGCAGCGTAGAACTCGGACGTGCTGCCAGCGCGCGCCCAGATGGCGATACCGATGTACAGCGCGAAGCTGGCACCGACCACCAGATAGGTAACTGTTTGAAGATCCATTGAATGTTCCCTCTTAGTCTTCGTGAACGTCGAATTGACGGTCGATATCACCCATCTTCTTGGCATAGAAGAAGATCAGGGCGATGAAGCCGTAGATCGATCCCTGGTGGGCGAACCAGAAGCCCAGGGGATAGCCACCGAGTTTGATGGTGTTCAGCTGCTCGACGAACAGGATGCCGGCGCCGAACGAGATCAAGAACCAGACAATCAGGATCTTGGTGAGCAGACCAACTACTGTTTGCCAGTAGGTCTTTCCGCCATGTTCCATATTTACTCCTCCATTTTGATTAGGTGTGCCCCGCAACTGCGACGCAGGACGACGGCTGGAGTGTGTTCTGGAAAACTTACAGTTTGCTGACGGCGGTTAGCCTGTGGTGGCGGCTGTATCAACTGGTGTTGCCACTAGTTTTTGATCCGGCAGCTTGCTTCCTGGCGGGCGTCAGCACATGAATTGGAGAGGGGTTGGCAAGCCCGTCAAGTCACTATCCGTCAGCCGGCTTACAGCGGGCTGACGCGTCGCCGGAGGCGAGGAAGCTCAGACTTTCCGGTAATCGCCAGTGACGACCACCGGCAGCGGGCTGAGGTGAATGACCTTTTCGGCCACCGAGCCGATCAGGATATTGACGGCGGCACCCAGCCCGCGGCTGCCGATGACGATGCCGCGACAGCGCTGCTCGCGGGCGACGCGCAGAATGGCCTCGGCGCATTCGCCCATCACGACATGCAGGCGCCAGGGGAGGCCCTGCGCTGCCAGCGCGTTGCGCGCCTCCCGGGTGGCCGCCCAGCCGCGCTGCGCCAGTTCGCGTTCGGCGGCCTCGCGGCTCATCCAGTGCTGGACATGCACCAGTTGCAAACGGCCATCGCGCAGTTCTCCAGCCAGCCGGATGGCTTCGGCAACGGCCCGCTGGCTGTGGTGCGAACCATCAACGGCGATCAGCCAGGCATTGTCGCCTGCCGCCATCGGGGGCTGCGAATCGAAGCTGATGCCGATCAGGCGCCCGTCGGCATCACGGCTCTCGGTGCCGGCTTGCGGCAGATCATCGTGCGAGGTGGTCATGGCGGTTTCCTTCAGTTTTCTTGCTTGCGCGACAGGGCCAGGCTCAGGGCGACCGAGCCGAAGATGATGCAGCCGACGATGGCCAGCGACCACTGGATCGGCATGTGGAACCACGGCGCCGCCAGCATCTTGCCGCCGATGAAGACGAGGACGATGGCCAGGCCGTATTTGAGCAGGTGGAAGCGGTCGGCCATGTCGGCGAGCAGGAAGTACAGCGCGCGCAGGCCCATGATGGCGAAGATGTTGGAGGTGAAGACGATGAACGGGTCGGTAGTCACGGCGAAGATGGCCGGGATGCTGTCGACGGCGAAGACGACGTCGCTGGCTTCGATGAGTACGAGGACGAGGAACATCGGCGTCGCCCAGAGCAGGCCGTTCTGGCGGACGAAGAAGGCCTCGCCGTGGAAGTTCGTGGTGATGCGCAGATGGCCGCGCAGCCAGCGCAGCAGCGGGTTCTGGTCGAGGTCGGGCTCGGCTTCGGCGAAGACCAGCATCTTGATGCCGGTGAATACCAGGAAGGCACCGAAGACGTAGAGCAGCCAGGAAAATTGCGAAACCAGCCAGACGCCGCCGAGGATCATGCCGGCGCGCATGACGATGGCACCGAGCACGCCGTAGAGCAGCACGCGCCGCTGCAGTTCGGGCGGCACGGCGAAGTAGCCGAAGATCATCACGAAGACGAACATGTTGTCGACCGATAGCGACTGTTCGATCAGATAGCCGGCGAGGAATTCGAGTGTCTTGCGGCGGGCGATCTCGGCGCCCTGGGTGTCGTTCAGGTACCACCAGAGCAGGCCGGCAAACGTCAGCGCCAGGCAGATCCAGGCGACGACCCACGTTGCCGCCTCCTTCACCGACACGCGGTGCGCCTTGCGGCCGCCGAAGACGAACAGGTCGAGGGCCAGCATGGCCAGGACGAAGGCGATGAAACCCGCCCACATGGCGGGTGTTGCGAAGGAGTCGACGTTCGGGGTCATCACGGATAACGGAGCGGAGAAAGGCGGCAATGGTATGGCGAAACGCGACCGAGGTCTTGTCGAATACTTGGAAGGAACCTATCGGGAAAGCCGATGTTGAACACCGCTGATGCCGCCGGTGCCATGAAAAAGGGAGCGCGAGGCTCCCTTTGTTGTCGTCGGACCGCCACCGCGGGCCTGATCTGTCTCAGCCGGCGAAGTTGGCTTCGGCGAAAGACCAGTTGACCAGGTTGTTGAGGAAGGTCTCGACGAACTTCGGACGCAGGTTGCGGTAGTCGATGTAGTAGGCATGTTCCCAGACGTCGACGCAGAGCAGGGCCTTGTCGCCGGTGGTCAGCGGGGTGCCGGCGGCGCCCATGTTGACGATGTCGACCGAGCCGTCGGCCTTCTTGACCAGCCAGGTCCAGCCGGAACCGAAGTTGCCGACGGCGGAGGCCTGGAAGGCGGCCTTGAAGGCGTCCAGCGAGCCCCACTTGGCGGTGATGGCAGCGGCCAGGGCGCCCGTCGGCGCGCCGCCGCCGTTCGGGCTCAGACAGTTCCAGAAGAAGGTGTGGTTCCAGACCTGTGCGGCGTTGTTGTAGATGCCGCCAGCCGGAGCCTTCTTGACAATGGCCTCGAGGTCAAGGGCTTCATACTCGGTGCCCTTGATCAGGTTGTTCAGGTTGACCACATAGGCGTTGTGGTGCTTGCTGTAGTGGTAGTCGAAGGTCTCGGCCGACATGTGCGGGGCGAGCGCGTCCTTGGCGAAGGGCAGGGCGGGCAGTTGATGTTCCATTGATGTTCTCCGTTGTGGGTGAGCGGGTTGGGGAAGAAAATTCTAGTCAGCTTCGGGTACGGCGACAACCTGATCGACCGTCGCCCGGGCCGAGCCGTGCGCGAATTCGATCGTCAGCGGGGTACCCGGGGCCAGCGTTGCAGCATTGCGCACAGCCCGGCCATCGGGGCCGGTGACCAGCGCGTAGCCCCGGCTGAGCACGGCATGCGGATCGAGTTGCTTGAGACCGTATCCCAGCGCATTTAGTTTCATCTGCTGCTGTACCCGTTGCCAATGCATCTGCCGGCCCAGTCGCTGGGAGAGGTGTTCGACGGTGTCGCCGCGGCGCATCGGGTGAGGCCGGGCAGCAGCCAGCCTTTGGCTGGTAGCGGAAAGCTTCAGCCGGCCATTTTCGCCGAGACGTTGCAATGCCCGGCGCAGGCGCAGGCCCTGCGCATCGAGCAGAGTCCGTCGCTGGTTCAGGCGTTCTGACGGGTGCTGCAGGCGCCCGGCAAGCCAGTCGAGGCGCTGCTGACGTTCGCCGAGCAGCCTGGCGAAATGGCGGAGCAGGCGTTTACCTCTGTCGTCGAGCCCCTGCCGCAGGGCGTTGCCTTCGGGGGCGGCCATCTCGGCTGCTGCGGTGGGGGTTGGCGCCCGCAGATCGGCAGCGAAATCGGCAATGGTGAAATCGGTCTCGTGACCGATGCCGGCGATGACCGGCAACGAGCTGGCGCGGATGGCCCGGGCCACACATTCCTCGTTGAAGGCCCAGAGGTCCTCGATGGAGCCGCCGCCGCGGCAGAGCAGCACCAGGTCACTATCGCCGGTACCGGCTGCAGCTATGGCATCGGCAATGCGCTGGCCGGCACCTTCGCCTTGTACGGTGGTCGGGAACAGACTGATGGCAACATGCGGGGCGCGCCGGTGCAGGGTGCTCAGTACATCGCGCAAGGCTGCTGCCTGCAGGCTGGTGACGATGGCGATGCGCCGTGGAAAGGCGGGGAGTGGGCGTTTCCCGGCGCTGGCGAAGAGTCCTTCGGCTTCCAGTTGCGTCTTCAGGCGCAGAAAGCGTTCGTAGAGATCGCCCTGGCCGGCGCGACGGATGTTCTCGATATTGAGCTGGAATTCGCCGCGCGGCTCGTAGAAGGAGATCAGCGCCCGTGCTTCCACCTGCTGGCCATTCTCCAGGCGCCAGCCGAGCAGCTGGGCGCGGCTGCGCCACATGACGCAGCGTACCTGGGCTGCGGCATCCTTGAGCGAGAAAT
>WBUO01000454.1 GCA_008933675.1 Dechloromonas sp. | reverse complement strand
CTATTTCTCCGATCCGACAACGCTGCCGGACTTTACCGGGAGAGATGCCGTCGTGGAGTTGCAGGGAGCGGAGATCGTGGCACGGGAATATTGACCACGGATTTGGGTAGGGTCCGGCCTCCGGACGGACCGCGTTTGACCTGCGCACGCCGACCCGCCCGTCCGGAGGCCGGGCGCTACCCAAAGACATGTCCTTTTGTGCCTCTTGTGGCCATTGCGCCACGCTCCATCCGCCAGATCCGTGCAATCCGTGGTTAGCTTTTACTCCGTCAACGCATCGCAATCACTCTCAAGCGGCGGTGCGGCGTGGGGCGTGCCACGGGGCGGGGCCGTGGATCAGAGGTGAATGGCCGGACCACATGTCGGGTGGCAGTCGACGACCGAGGGCGTAATCGGATCGCCGCAGGCCGCTGAAAAGCCAGTTGCGCATGTAAACGCGGAGCCACTCGCGGTCATGCGGTCCAATGAGGCGCGGACGCAGCCGGCGGCTGAGCCGGGCGTAGGCCTCGGCCCGGCGGCAGAGCCAGTCCATCCAGCGTTTTTCCGGGAAGCGGCGCAGATCCAGGGCCAGCATCACCTCGCGTACGACCGCCCGGGCGGCAAAATAGGCGTGGGCCTTTTGATCCTCGTCAAACGGCGGCCGGGGCACGAGGAACCACCGGTGCGCGCGCAATGCCCGCTTCCACGCCGGCCACATGCGCGGATCGCTCGGCAGCGGCAGCCCGGGCGGGTCAGTCCGCCGCGCCGGCGGCAGCGGGACTTCCCGCACCTTCGACAAGCGCGATCTCTTCGGGCGTGAGGCCATAAAGTTCGTAAACGAGTTCGTCGATTTCGCGGTCCGTCTTGGTGATGGCGCCGTGGAGCGTAGCACGTTCTGCGTCAGATTTGGCAGTGCGCAATGCAGGTGTGAGTGTCAGCAGCTTGTCCACGAGAGCGACAAGTCGGTCGTGAATTGCGGCTCCGATGTGCTGGGAAGTAACGATTGGGAGAGCCTGAATATCTTGCGGGTTTAGCTTCGGAAAAGTGGACTTCCCTAAATTCGGCAACATTAACGCCCCATACCAGCTTAGGAGTTTCGAGTTCACCAAACTCAAAAGGAATTTAGGTGAAATCGTTGAATCTGCGTTGAGCTTAAATGGTGTGATGCTATGTCCGTGGTAAAAATTCTCCTGGGGTACAAAAGTGGCCATAATGCGTTTACCCTCACCGGGTATCTCTCGAAACAACAGCCTGGGGCCAACGAAATATCTGGGATCACGAGGAGCGCCCAACCAAGGGCCGTATCGTAGCCACTCACCGCTCCAATTAAGCGAATATCGGGCGAGATCTTCGCCTGCGAGCCACTTACCACAATCTTTGTCGTGCTTGTATTCGTAATGATAACCTCGCCGTTTGATCAGGTCGGCAGACTGTCCCTTGTATTTGTCGTAGGGCGTGATTCCTTGAATTGCTTCTCCAAAGTTTCCTAACGTCGCCGTTCCTTTGCCCGAAATCTTGGCAACCAGTGACCTGACATCAGGCGTAATCCTATAGTCGATAACAAGCCCTGCGCTGGATAGCCATGTCTCGCGGTCGAGCGTCCAGACCTTGTTGGGGCTCACAATTTGAGTTCCACCCTTCGCAAGACCTTTTTGAAGAGCAAATACGACCGTACTGATTACGACCTGATCAAATACGCCTTCACCATAGATCCGAACCGTCTCCAGAGTGCCGGACCCAAAAACAAAGTGTCTTAAGGGCTCTGAGCTTTCCAGTTTCAACCATAGTTCCGGAGTAATGTATGAAACTCGTCCGCCTCGACGCGCCAAATCAATGCCTTTCTCAATAAAGTAAATGTAGCTGTCGAATTTGTAGCGGTAGGACTTGTAGCGCTCGGTAATGTATTTTTTGCATGATTCATCAAATGTAGCGCCATACGGTGGATTGCCGATGACCGCGTCGAACCCGCCGGACTTCATGATCTCGGCGAACTGCACGTCCCAGTCGCCGGCGTTGACGCGGACCAGCTCGGCCGGGTCGAGGGAGAAATCGGAGGCAATGAGCGAGTTGAAGCACTTGATGTTGCCGTCGAGCGGCGGGAGCAGCGCCTCCTGCTTGAAGAGCTCCGTCTGCGCGCGGAGGCTCTCGCGGTTCTCGCCCTCCAGCATCTTGAGGTAGAGCGAAAGCTGGGTGACCTCCACGGCCTGCGCGTCGATGTCCACGCCGTGGATGTTGTTTTCCAGGATGCGGCGCTTGAGCGCGGTGGTCAGACGGACATTGCCGGCGGCGTCCACATAACAGTCTTCCTTGCGCCGCTTGTCGGGGTTGGCGGTGAACCAGCGGAGGTGATGCTCCATCACCCGCTCGTAGGCCCGCAGCAGGAACGAGCCGGAGCCGCAGGCGGGATCGAGGGTCTTGAGCTTCTCGGTCTGCTTGGGCGTCTTGCCTTCGAGGAGCCGCCCGACGGTCTGCTCGACGATGTAGTCGGTGATGTAGCGCGGCGTGTAGTAGACGCCGCCCGCCTTCCGCACCTCGGGCTTTTCCTCAATGGTGGCACCGCGGCCCTGCGGGCGCAGGATCTTGCCGAGGAAGCGCTCGTAGGCATCGCCCAGGATCTCGACCTTGATGTCGGCGAAGTTGTAGCCGGTGTCGTCGTCGGTGAGATCGAGGAGGAAGTTGGCCAGCCACTCGTCGCCGACGATCAGGTCC
>WBUO01000453.1 GCA_008933675.1 Dechloromonas sp. | reverse complement strand
CAATAAAAACGCGCTCTGGGAGAAACCGGACCACGACACCCTTATCCGTTGGGGTCTGCCCAGCGGGGCGGAAGCCAAAGCAGCTTTCCACCTCCGCAAGAACGTAGAAGCCTTCGTCCAGCATTGGGGCCGGAATCACTGCCTCTTCTTCACTCTGACCGATGAGGAAAATCTGCACCCGACCGGATTCGCCCGGCGTTGGAACAATTACCTCCGACGACATGGGGCATGGATTCTGAGCTTCATTCGCGTCTTGGAGCCGCAGCGGAACGGGCGGCCGCATTATCACCTCTTGGTGGCGGTGCCGTGGGACACTAGGCCGGACTCGTTCGACTGGGCCGGGTTTGACGAATGCCAGGAGGAGCTGCGTTTCCGTGGGCGCACAGCTCGGTTCAGAGAACTTCGTGCCCGTTACAAGGCATCAACTGCGCCGGAACTGGCTTTGCTCTGGTCCGTCTTGCGCAAGGTGCTTCCACGTTACGGCCTCGGCCGGGCTGAACTCCTGCCATTGCGTAAAGGTAAGGAGGCGATTTCAGAATATGTGGGCAAATACCTCGAGGGCGGACTCCAGATCAGGAAGCATTCTTGGAAGGGCTCCCGGCGCGTGGAATTTGACCGGCGAGCGAAGCTGCTGTGGATCGCGTGCAGTCGTGTATTCGCATGGCATTCACCGGGAGCAAAGGCATGGCGCAAGCGAGTGGGTGAAATCGGGCGTGCGCTCGGAGTGAGCGATCTAGCGGGCATCAGTCAAAAATTGGGACGCAGATGGGCTTACAGCTTGCGGGAAAACATCGCCTTGAGTTCGGAAGAGGATTGGTCGCTGCTCATCTCAACCCTGACGGCGAGAACGCAACTCCTCGGCCACCAGCCAGCGTCTTAACTTGCTCGAACGGCGGTTGTGCTCCTCTCGAACGCATGCGGACGATCCTCCCACCAAGGCAGATGGAACCGTTCATCCTCTGCTCAGCGGAGGCCTGCGTTCGGAAACCTTGACGAGTCCACTTGGAAACATACAACAACCATACCCCATTAGTTCCCGACCGTGCGACCGTTTTGTTGGCGCTGCTGTCGGCCATCAACCCCACCATATCTTGAGCATCATGAGTCCTGCCTCATTGTTTCCCCAACGGACTTTTGTTCTCACCAGCCTGGCCCTGAGTTTGTTCCTGGCGGTTCAAGGCACCGCGCAGATCACGTTGACCCTCGAATCGGTGACTTTTGTCCCGGCCGGGGCCACCGTCGACGAAGACTATTATGGGCCGTCAAGCACCTCGGGTTCGGCCAGCTTGAGCACGGCCTTTGGTCAGGCGCAGGCCGAGGCTTCCCTAGGGTCGATGCAACTCTTCGCGTTTTCTTCGTCCGATCCGAATTTGGTCCACGGCGATACTCTGACTACGAGCACGTTCGCGCAAGCCGCGTGGACCGACTCGATCTTAGTTACTGCCTCCGGGCTGGCGGGAACCGGGGGCCGATTGCATGCGCAGTTCCTAGCGAGCGGCAGCCTCAGCCTGCCCGGTTCCATCAACTCCACCTTTACCGGCGCCCAACCTGTTTCGGTGCGGTGGAGTCTCGGAGCCAGCCCGAATTACATGTTCGGGGGCGAAGGCCAAGTGGACGGCCTGCGGATGATCGACATCGACCTCGTGGAGGGAACGCCCGTGAGCGTGCTCAGTGGTAGTGCGAATTTCCAAGTCTACGATCTCTACATTCCGTTCACGTTTGGGGAATCATTCAACCTGACCATCACTGGGCGGGCCGCCAGTCTCGTCCAGCCCCGCGGCATGACGGTTCCCCTCTCAGCGTCGTCGACCCTGAATATCACCTGGATGGGTATCACGGAGGTGCTCGACGCCAGCGAAGCACCACTGGTCGGATACACGGTGGCGTCGACCGGCGATTGGATTGTGACAAGTGCCGTTCCGGAGCCTTCCACCTACGCCGCCTTCGCCGGTGTGGTCGTGCTTGCCGTTGTGATATATCGGCGCCGCATGGGTGTTGGTTAGGGTCTTCACCAAGGACCTCAGGTCATTTCGCTGGCAATTTACCTAGAAAAGAGAAGGGCCAGGTTCCCTAGACCCGGCCCTACTCCAGTCGCCAAGGTAACGGTAGCCCAGTCCAGTTACCTTGAGAACGAAACCAAAGCCACGTTGCTATCAGTCGTTGCCGAGGCTGATTATGAGCTGCTGCCGTTCGATTCATTCAACCTTCCCTTCAAGAGCATATCGGTCGAGCTGTGTCGGCAAGAAGACTACCTGACGAGAAGAGTCGCGCCAAAGCACATCGAGCGGGCAAAGAGGTTTGCCACGCTAATATGGGCTACCGTTTGGACTTCCACGCACTGCGCCACACTTTCGCAAGCTTGCTGGCCGAGGCGCAGGTTTCGGAGTTGGCCCGCGTCAAACTCGCTCGGCACAGCGAGTGGCGGCAGACCGACCGTTACACCGATCCGCAGAGCATTCCGCTCTTCGCGGAGATGGCGAAACTCGCTGCGATTCTACCTTCCTCAATAGCTTCCCCAAATTCTGGGAAAACCTGCGAAAACTTGGATAAGGTTGTTCAAACCGATCCGACTGACTTTGCCGCGCAAACCCCTGATTTCGGAGGGGAAAGTGCACTTTTGCACAAAGCTGTCCCGACTTGGGAAAGCTTGGAGATGGTGCCCAAGGGGGGACTCGAACCCCCATGCTGTTAAGGCAC
>WBUO01000070.1 GCA_008933675.1 Dechloromonas sp. | reverse complement strand
ACCCTGAGCTCCCTGCTTTCGACAACAGCTTTGCCGCCCTGCCCGAGGCTTTCTACACCCGGCTGGCGCCCTTGCCGTTGCCTGCTCCCTACGTCGTCGGCGTCAGTGACGATGTGGCCGCGTTGCTCGAATTGCCAGCCTCATTCGTTGCCGCCCCCCGCTTTGCCGAGGTTTTTGCCGGCAACCAACTGCTGCCCGGTAGCGATCCGCTGGCGGCCGTCTATTCCGGCCACCAGTTCGGGGTCTGGGCCGGCCAGCTCGGCGACGGCCGCGCACATCTGCTCGGCGGCCTGCGCAATACCGGCGGCCACTGGGAGATACAGTTGAAGGGCGCCGGTCGCACGCCGTACTCTCGGGGCGCCGACGGACGCGCCGTACTGCGCTCGTCGATCCGCGAATTCCTCTGTTCGGAGGCCATGGCCGCGCTCGGCGTGCCGACCACCAGAGCCTTGTGCGTGATCGGCGCCGATGCCCCGGTCTATCGCGAGGAAGTCGAGACGGCGGCGGTGGTCACCCGCGTCGCCCCCGGCTTCGTCCGCTTCGGCTCCTTCGAACACTGGACATCGCGCGACCGTCACCGCGAACTGCAACAACTGGCCGACTACGTGATCGACACCTTCCGCCCGGAGTGCCGCGCCGCCGCCAATCCCTACGAAGCCCTGCTGCGCGACGTGTCACGACGTACCGGCGAACTGATCGCCCACTGGATGGCTGTCGGCTTCATGCACGGCGTGATGAATACCGACAACATGTCCATCCTCGGCCTGACGCTCGACTACGGCCCGTTCGGTTTCATGGAAGCCTTCGATTCCGGCCACATCTGCAACCATTCCGACCATCACGGCCGCTACAGTTACCGCAACCAGCCGCATGTCGCGCAATGGAACCTGTACTGTCTGGCGGAAGCCTTCCTGCCGCTCATGCAGCGCCCCACGCAGGCAAGGACGGCAATCGACGAAACTTATGGCGAGGCTTTCGAAACCACCTTCGAGCGCCTTTTCCGGGCCAAGCTCGGCTTCCGGACGGCCAGCGACGACGACGAGGCTTTCATCGGCGAGACCTTCGGCCTCCTGCAACAGCATCGCCCCGATTTCACGCTGTTCTTCCGCGCCCTGTCACAACTACCGGCCGAGGTTTCCGCTGAACAGCGGACGACTGTCGATGCCCCGCTGCGCGATCAGTTCATCGACCGCAGCGCCTGCGACCTGTGGCTGGAACAATGGCGTGCCCGGCTGGCGCGTACGCCGTGGCCGGATGCCGAACGGCAGGCCGCGATGCGCTCGGCAAATCCGAAGTACGTGCTGCGTAACTGGCTGGCCGAACAGGCGATCCGCCAGGCTCGGGAGAAGGATTTTTCCGGCGTACACCGCTTGCTCGACTGCCTGCGCCGGCCTTACGACGAACAGCCGGAAAATGCCGGATTCGCCACCCTGCCCCCGGACTGGGCACGCGCGCTGGAAGTCAGCTGCTCGAGCTGAGAACGTAAAAAAACCGGCGGGACAAGCCGCCGGTTTTTCCCTGCTGCCGGATCCGCTTACTGCACTTGCTGGATACCGGCGATGACCCAGCCACGGCTGCCGTCCGTCGGCTTGGTCATGTGCCAGACTTCCGAGAAGCTCTCGACCGGACCGTTGCGCTCTTCGCGGATCTGGCCGCTGAAATGCACGCTGACGATGTAGCGGCTGGCTTCCTCGGCCACATCGATGACCTGGGCGTCAAGATGCACGACGTCGGTTTCCTGCGTGGCACCGTTGCGCTCGGCGATGGCCAGCTTGATCTCGCCGAACATCTCCGGCGAGGTGAATTCGCGGATGTCGTCGAGATTGCCGGCATCGTTGGCGGCCTGCAGGCGGATGAAGTTGACCTTGGCGTTGCGCACGAAGCCAGCAACGTCGAAGTCGGCCGGAATGTTGCCGCCAGTCGATTCAACGGCCTGGGCAGCCGGCGTGAAGGCCGAACCGCCAGCCGGCGTGAAGTCCGGGCGGGCGACATTGCCCGGCTGGCCTGCACCGGCACCGGCGCCGGCGTACTGCATGCCGTGGCCCTGGGCGGCTGCCTTCTTGCGCAGGAAGAAGCCGATCGCGGCGATGACCACCATGGCGAGCAGGGCGATCATCAGGAAGTTGGCGAGTTCTTCGCCAAAGCCAAGGTGCGAGGCCAGCGCGGCGAGGCCGAGACCGGCGGCGAGACCGGCAATCGGGCCCATCCACGAGCGCTTCGGCTGGGCCTGACCGGCGGCCGGCGCAGCGGCCTGCTGCTGGCGCGGTGCCTGGCTGATGTTGTTCTGTGCCGGCGGCGTCGCCGAACGCTGCATGCCGCTCGAACTGCCGCCACCCAGGCGCTTGGCTTCGGCATCGTTGATGTTCAGCGTGAAGCCGATGATTACGGCAGCGGCCATGGCAAGGAATTTATTCATGAATGTCTCCTTCAGACAAAGTTGTGCGTGCATTGTACGCAGGCGTCGGCTGCATAAAAAACAATGTGTCACTACGAGAGACTTCGAAAAAACCAGAAAGTTCTCAGGCGCCGAGCAGGACGGCAATGCTTTCCGGCGCCGACGGGAAGTAGAGATGCACGTAGGAGGCGGTCAGCCGCTGCCTGCGGTAGACCGCCTCGCCGATGCGCCCATCGGCTGTTCGCGCGCGGCACAGCGGGACAAGTTGCGTCTCGCTCTTCGAGTAGTGGAAGGTGTGTCCGGCGAACCGGCCTTCCGGCAGGTCAACGAATTGCGTGCCGAGCGCCGTCAGCCGTGGCTGCATGACGGCACGACCCGGTAGCAGGCCGGCAAAACGGTGGCAGCCGCCGGCCTTGTCCACGATTTCCTCGAACAGGCTCATCATGCCGCCGCATTCCGCCAGCAGCGGCTTGCCGGCCGCGACATGGGCGCGCAACGACGACCAGAGGCGATCATTGGCGCTCAGCGCTGCGGCATGCAGCTCCGGATAACCACCGGGGAGCCAGACCGCGTCGCAATCAGGGAGGGGATCGCCGGCAACCGGCGAAAAGAAGCACAAGGCGGCACCGAGCGAGCGCAGGGTTTCCAGATTGGCCGGATAGATGAAACCGTAGGCCGCGTCACGGGCAATGGCGATGCGCCGCCCGGCAAGCAGTGGCGGCACTGCCGGCGACATGACATCGGCGAAGACGACAGGCGCCGGCAGGTCGACGCTGGCAGAGGCGGCGAGCGCATCGGCCAGCATGTCCAGGCGCACCTCCAGATCATCGATCTCGGCCGCCTGGAGCAGGCCGAGGTGGCGCTCCGGCAGACTCTCGGCACGCTTCGGCAGGGCGCCGAACCAGCCCATGCCCGACGGCAGGCTGGCGCGCAGCATCTCGCTGTGGCGCGGGCTGCCGACGCGGTTGGCCAGCACGCCGGCGAAAGGCAGGCCGGGCCGGTAACTGGCCAGCCCGTGGGCGACGGCGCCGAAGGTCTGGGCCATGGCAGCGGCATCGATCAGGGCCATGACCGGAATCGCAAAGCGTTCGGCGATATCGGCCGCCGAAGGTGTGCCGTCGAACAGTCCCATGACGCCCTCGACCAGGATCAGGTCAGAATCCCTTGCGGCGCGGGCCAGACGCCAGCGCGCATCCGCCTCGCCGCACATGCCGAGATCGAGGTTCTGGCACGGCCGGCCGCTGGCCATGGCGTGAATCTGCGGATCAAGAAAATCCGGACCGCTCTTGAAGACCGTGACGCGCCGTCCCTGGCGGGCGTGCAAGCGGGCCAGCGCGGCGGTGACGGTGGTCTTGCCCTGACCGGAGGCAGGAGCGGCGACCAGCAGCGCAGGACAGGCAGGCATCGCCACCGGACCTAGTATTCGAGGCCGGGCATGGCTTTGATGCCAGCCTGGAAAGCATGCTTTTCCATGCCGATGTCGCTGACCGTGTCGGCGACATCGCGCAGGGCCTGGGGTGCGGCACGGCCGGTGATGATGACGTGCTGCAGGAGCGGCCGCGACAGCAGCTTGGCGATGACGGCGTCGAGATCGAGCCAGCCGTACTTGAAGGCATAGGTCATCTCGTCGAGGACGACCAGGCCGATGTCCGGGTTGCCCAGATGGCGGCAGGCTACATCCCAGGCTGCCTGGGCGGCTTTGGCATCGCGCTCCTTGTCCTGGGTTTCCCAGGTGAAACCCTCGCCACCAACGTGCCAGGAAACGCCCGGCTGCCGCCGGAAGAAAGCCTCCTCGCCGGTATCCGAGCGCCCCTTGACGAACTGGACGACACCAACCTGCAGGCCGTGACCGAGCGCCCGGGCGACGACGCCGAAGGCAGCCGATGACTTGCCCTTGCCGGTGCCCGTATTGACCACCAGCACGCCCCGCTCTTCCTGGGCGGCGGCGATATGGCTGTCGATGACCGCCTTCTTCTTCTGCATGCGTTGTTCGTGGGAAATCATGATTACTCCGGAATGAAGCAGCGATGGCCGCGGTCTTCCAGTTGCCGCAGGCCATAGCCGTAGAGTTCGGACAGCGTCGCCGCCGTCAGGATGTCGTCGACGGGCCCCATGCAGGTCTGCCCATCGCCATAGACCAGCAGGGCGCGGTCGCAGAAACGGTGCGCCAGCGCCGGATCGTGCAGGACCATGACAACGCCGGCACCGCAGTCGCGGGCAGTACCGGCGAACAGTTCGAGCACGGCCATCTGGTGATTGAGATCGAGATGCGACAGCGGTTCGTCAAGCAGGTACAACGGCGCCGCCTGGGTCAGCAGCGTGGCGATGGCCAGACGTTGCCGTTCGCCGCCGGACAGCGTGTGAATCTGCCGCCCTTCCATGCCGTCGAGGCCGACCGCCGCCAGCGCGGAACGCGCCAGTTCGGCATCGCGCGGGGATTCCCAGGCCCAGCGGCCGAGATGCGGATGGCGGCCGGTCAGCGCCGTTTCCAGCACCGTTGAACCGAAGGGATCGTTCTGGAACTGGCCGAGCCAGGCCCGGCGCAAAGCTGCCACGCGGGCCGGCAACAAGGCGCAATCCTCCCCGTCGAGCAGCACGGCACCGGCAGTTGCCGGGCGCAGGCCGGCCAGCGTCGACAGCAGCGTCGACTTGCCGGCACCGTTGCGGCCGAGGATGGCCAGCCGCTCGCCGCCGGCAAGGGCGAGGTCAAGACGGTCGATGATGCGGCGCCCTCCGACATCGACGGCCAGTTGGCGGGCTTCGAGCAGTGGCGCATTCATCGCGGTTGCCTCGAGAGCAGGAACAGGAATACCGGCACACCGATCAACGCGGTCAGCACGCCGACCGGCAATTGCTGCGGTGCGATGATGGTACGCGCTGCGGTGTCAGCCAGTACCAGCAGCGAACCGCCGGCCAGCACCGAAGCCGGCAGCAGCAGGCGCTGGTCGTTGCCGGTGGCCAGGCGAACCAGATGCGGCACGACGAGGCCGACGAAACCGATCGAGCCGGCCGTGGTCACCGAGGCGGCAGTAGCCAGCGAAGCCAGCAGATAGATCGCGTAGCGCAAGCGGTCCACGGCAACACCCAAGGCCCGCGCCTGCAGCAGGCCGCGGGCCAGCAGGTTCAGTTCACGGGCGAAGGGCATGGCCGCCGCCAGTGCGACGCAGAGGGCAAGCAACGGAGGCCACGGACTGCTGGTCTGGCCGAGGTCGCCCATCAGCCAGAACAGCATGCCGCGCAGCTTGTGGTCGTCGGCCACCGAAAGCATCAGTGCGATCAGCGCGCCGCAACCGGCAGCGACGATGACGCCGGTCAGCAGCAGGCGCGTCTGCGTCCAGCTGCCGTCACCGTGCGCCAGGCCGAAGACGATGAACATGGCGGCCAGCGCCCCGGCAAAGGCCAGCCCGTCAATGGCGAGCACCGGCAGGCCGATCATGATGGCAAACATGGCACCGACCCCGGCTCCGCCGGAAATGCCAAGCACGTAGGGGTCGGCCAGCGGGTTGCGCAAAAGTACCTGCATCAGCGCACCAGCCAGGGCCAGCAGGCCGCCGCAGGCAAAGCCGGCCAGTGCCCGCGGCAGGCGCAGCTGCAGAACAACTTCGGCACCACCCGCTTCACCGCCGAAGAGCGCCGCCAGCACATCCGCCGGCGCCACGCGATAGCTGCCGACCATCAGCGCCAGAACAATGCTGGCCACGGCCAGCACGGTCAGGCAGGCGAGGATCAGGGCGGCACGACGGCGGCTGGGCATGGACCTTACTGCGGACTGTAGCGGATGCCGACGAAGGCGTTGCGGCCGGCCGTGGCGTATTCGTTGTAGGGCGCCATAGTACTTTGGACCAGCGTGTACTCCTTGTCGAAGACATTGCCGACCCGGGCAAACAGCTTCCAGTCACGGTCGATGGCGTAGCTGGCATCGAGGTTGAGTAGACCATAGCCAGACAATGTCTGCGTGTTGGCACGATCGTTATAGCGACGGCTGCTACCCTGGACCTGGGCGCCGATGCTGAAGTCGCCGAAGTGCCGGCGCACTTCCACCGTCGCCGTGCGCGGCGCGCGGCGCTGCAGCGTCTTGCCGGTATCGTCGTCCTTGGCACTGAGTACATCGGCAGCCAGGCGCAATTCCCATTGCTGGCCGCGATGGGCGGCGGCCAGCGACAGGCCTTTCAGCGTCGCGCTGTTTACGTTGCCGTAGGTGCCGATCCAGGTCGGAGCGACGCCGGGCACGTAGTCGAGCAGATCCTCGATACGATTGTGGTAAGCCGTCAGCGCGCCGCTGTTCCGGCCGGCCTCGTAGTGCAGCCCGATTTCTCGGGTACGGGCGCGCTCCGGCTTGAGGTTCGGATTGCCCTGGAAGAAATTGACTTGATCGAGGGGCCAGTAGAGATCATTGAAGGTCGGCGCGTGGAAGGCGCTACCGATGCCGGCGCGGGCGGTCCACCCCGCGGCCAGCTGGTAGCCATAACTCAACGAGCCGGTTTCGTGACGGCCCAGGCGCTCGATGTGGTCACTACGCAGGCTGGCCTGCAGCGAATGGGCGCCGATGGCGCCCTGGTAGCCGAGCCCCAGCGAACGGGTCTGCTGTTCCGTAAAAACGAAAGTCTGGGTCGAGCGGACCTCGACTTCGCGCCAGTCGACAAAAGCCAGCAGGCGATGCTGCCGGGCCAGCTCGAACTCGTTCTGCCAGGACAGCTGTTGCTGCGTGGTCTGGTAGCGCTGGCGGACCTCCGGAGCGGCAGCGGTCGGATCATGACGCCAGTTGAGCGCCTCATCACGCGTCTCTCCAATGCGCAAGCTGGAGGTCCAGAAGGATGTGACCTTCAGCGCGGCATGGGCCCCGTAGGCAGTCAGCCGCTGCTGCTGGCGATTGTCGAAATCGGCTGTGCACACCATGCCGAAATCGTCGCAATTGGTGCTGTCAAAGCGCTTACGGGTACTGAAATGCAGCACCTCGGCACCAATCTGCAAGGCCTCGCCAAACTGCTGGCTGACCTTGGCCGAGACGTTGCGGTTGCGGTAATCGTCGTCATCCGGGTTGTACATGTCGTACAGCCCGCCCTTGGCGGCACGGATCGAGCTGAAGCTGTCGCTGCGCTCCCAGCCGGCCTGGATGCTGAAGCGGGTGCCGCCGATCCGGCCACCATAGCCGGCCGAACCGATCGTGGTGCCTTCGCTGCCGGCGCCAAGACTGAAATTGGGACGCGGCCGTCCCTCGCCCTGGCGCGTGAATATCTGGATCACACCGCCGATCGCGTCACTGCCGTACAGCGAACTTGCCGCTCCGCGCAGAACTTCGATGCGTTCGACCTGCTCCAGCGGCACATGCTCCAGGGCCGTGGCGCCGGTGGTCGCCGAAGAAAGTCGCAAGCCGTCAATCAGCACCAGTGTCTGGTTGGTATTGGTACCGCGCAACGACAGCGAGCCGCTGGCTCCGCGGCCACCATTGCCGGCATGCTGGATGCCGGGCAGCGTCGTCAGCAGTTCGGACAGGGTCGAAGCACCGGCCTGCTCGATCTGCTGGCGGTCGACGACCGAAACGTCGGAGAGCAATTCGTCGCTCAACGTGGCGGTACGGGTGGCCGTGACGACGATCAGGGGTAGTTCTGCGGCTGCAGCGGGCAATAGCGCACTGCTGACAAGGGCCGCGACACAGGCGCGGTGGAATGGAAATGACATGGAATCTCCTTCCCGGCAGGCGTCCCCGCATGCCGGAATGCATTGGACGAAGACATGCCGAGGGAGAAGAGGCTGGTCGCTAGAACCGGCGCCACACCCCCGTGGCACATCCGCTGGTCGTCGCAGGCCGGTATCCGGGCTCGCAAGTCTTGACGTATCGCCTTCCCGGGAAAACTCCCAGTGGCCTTGTGATACGCCCGCACTTGCTTACCGTTGCGGGGGCAGCAGCGGCTTGGTCGCATAGGCGACGCACCGCTTTCCCGTTTAACTGCGCTTGGCATGGCCGCACACAGCACCTGAAACGGCGCGCATTCTAACTCGCCGGCGCCGGATACGTACCGGAATTATTGCCGGCCTTTTCTATAAACCACTTTTAGAATAGGAGCTTAGTCCTTGACCGAGCGTCATTTCTCCCTCTATAGTGCGCGCCATGAATAGCGAACTCGAAGCGCTCGAAGCCAAGATCGAACAGGTCGTTGCCCTGGTCCACCAGTTGCGCGCCGAGAACGAAGTCCTGAAGAACCAGATGGTGGCGGCGGAGGCCGAACGCCTGCACTTGCGGCAGACGATGACAGCCGCCCGCGAACGGCTCGAAGCCCTGATGGACAAAGTGCCGGAGGATGCCTGAGATGAGCCTCGAGCCGAACTTCCTCGACGTCAAGATCATGGGCCGCGAGTACCGGGTCGCCTGTTCGCCGGAAGAACGTGATGCGCTGCTGGCAGCGGTCGATCTGGTCGACGGCAAGATGCGCGAGATCGCCCAGCGCACCAAGAGCACCATCGCCGAGCGCGTCGCCGTCATGGCGGCACTCAACATCGCCCACGAACATCTCGCCGGCGCCGGAGAAAAAACTCCCGGCGAAGCGGTTGATACTTCCGACGCAAGGCGTAGAATCGGCCACATGGGAGCACGGATCGATTCCGTGCTTGCGCCCCAGCAACGGCTCGACATCTAGGCCGTCACTGATCCCGGCGCCGCCCGCCGAGCGTCCCCTGCGGTGTTTGTTAAGGCCATACATTCCTTGAACCAATGCTGATTGGCATCGGTTGCGGACCATCGAAACCGCTGTTGTGCGCCCGCTTCGTCGCGGGAGCCTGAAGCGGAAGGAAAGCAGCCACTCTGAACCCAGGTTCAGGATGCCGGCCTGACGGCACTTGCGGGGGCCTTCCTCCAGACAGGTGGCAGATTCTTCTGCCACCTGTTTTCATTTGTGGAACCGCGACATGCAGTACTGGCTGATGAAATCCGAGCCCGGCGAGGTGTCGATCGACGACCTCGCGGCAGCGCCGGGGCAAACCGTGCCCTGGTTCGGCGTGCGCAATTACCAGGCGCGCAATTTCCTGCGCGATGCAATGAAGATCGGCGATCGAGCCTTCTTCTATCACTCCGGTTGCGCCGAGCCAGGCATCGCCGGCATTTGCGAAATCTGCTCCGAGCCCTATCCTGATGCCACGCAGTTCGCCGCCGATAGTCCCTATTTCGATGCAAGATCGGCGCCTGAGCAGCCGCGCTGGCTGTTGCGCGACGTCCGTTTCGTTGCCAAGACGCGCTATCTGCCGCTGGCCGAAATGCGGGCTTGCCCCGAACTTGCTAACATGCGCCTCCTTGCCCGCGGCAACCGGCTGTCGATCACGCCGGTGACGGCCGACGAATGGGCGTTCATCACCCGACTTCTGGCGACACACTCATGACCCTCTGGTGGCTCACCTATCCCCTGCTCGGCATCTTCGGCGGTTTCGTCGCCGGCCTGTTCGGTGTTGGCGGCGGGCTGACGCTGGTGCCGTTCATGTACATGCTGTTCGTCGCCCAGAACTTCCCGGCCGACCATGTGATGCATCTGGCGCTCGGCACCTCGATGGCAACCATTGTATTCACGTCGATATCCAGCATGCGCGCCCACCACGCACACGGGGCGGTACGCTGGGACATCGTCCGCACCATGGCACCCGGCCTGGTGCTCGGCACCTTCGGCGGTTCGCTGGTCGCCGGCCAGGTGCCGACCGGACCGATGACAGCGATTTTCGTCGTCATCGTCTATTACGCATCAATCCAGATGATGCTCGACTTCAAGCCACATGCGCATCGCCAGATGCCGGGGAACTGGGGGCGCTTCGTCGCCGGTGGGGTGATCGGCGTCATTTCCAGCCTGGTCGCCGCCGGCGGTGGATTCCTGTCGGTGCCCTTCATGCTGTTCTGCAACGTGGCCATCCACAATGCGGTCGGCACCTCGTCGGCGCTGGGCTTTCCGATCGCCGTTGCCGGTGCCGTCGGCTATGTCGTTGCCGGCCTAAGTGACCACGGCCTGCCGGATTACACCTTTGGTTACATCTATCTGCCGGCCTTCGTCGGCATTGTCGTCATGAGCATCCTGATGGCGCCGGTGGGCGCCAAACTGGCGCACAAGCTGCCGGTCAAGCAACTGAAGCGTGCCTTTGGCGGCTTTCTCGCCCTGCTCGCCACCAAGATGCTGCACAGCCTGCTCAGCTGAAACTGCTCAGCCACCGGCCTTGAAGTCGCGCAAGGTGGCGACGAGGTCAGCGAAGCGTTCGCCCTGCACGGTCACATGGGCGCGCAACTGCGCCGAGGCAAGGTCGCTGTCGCCCTTGGTGATGGCGTCGACGATGGCCTGATGTTCGTTGAACGAGGTCGCCATGCGGTTGCGCACCCGCAGCTGCAGGCGGCGGTAGGGGCGCAAGCGGCGATGCAGGGCGGTCGCCTGGTCGACCAGGAAACTGTTGTGGCTGGCTTCGTAAATGCGCTGATGAAAGATTTCGTTCAATTGGTAGTAGACGTCCGGCGTATTGGCGTCGCGCGCCGCCTCGCAGGCGCGGTGCGCCTCCTGTAAGGCAACCTGCTCCTCGGCCGTGATTCGCCGCGCCGCCAGGCGCCCGCACATGGCTTCCAGTTCGGCCATGACCTCGAACATCTCGCAGACCCGGTCGGCACCAACATCCGGCACGGTGGCGCCGCGCCGTGGGCGGATTTCGATCAGCCCGGCCGAGGACAACTGGATCAGCGCCTCGCGTACCGGCGTGCGCGAGACGCCGAAGGTGTCGGCCAGTTCCTGTTCGTCGAGCCGGGTGCCAGGCGGATAGACGCCGGTGACGATGCGTTCCTCGATCAGTTCGCCGAGGCGTTCTGACTGGCGGGTGGTGGCAGGGGTGTCGACGGGGCTGTTCACGATTTCGCTCCAGCAGATGGTATGGGTTCAATTATACGAAATTAGTTGACCAGTATTCAATCTCTGATATCTTGTATACACAACGGTGAATTTTGAACACAAAACAGTAGCGCGGTATTCCTGGATTCAGGATAAGCCAGCCAGAGAGGTTTCACCGTCCATCCATGATTAACCCTGGAGGAGACATCCATGATCAGCAAAACCAAGCGCCATTTCACCCTGGCCGTTGCCGCCGCCGCCCTGACTTTCACCCTGCCGGCTGCCCATGCCCAGGCGCCGCGCGTCATCAAGATTTCGCACCAGTTCCCGGCGGCGACCACCGAAGAGGGGGATTTCCGTGATCGCCTGGTGCGCCGCTTCGCCAGCGAAGTCGAGAAGCAGTCCAAGGGCAGCCTGAAGTTCGAGATCTACCCGGGCAGTTCGCTGATGAAGACCAACAGCCAGATCGGCGCCCTGCGCAAGAGCGCGCTGGACATGAGCCTGGTGCCGTTGGCCTATGGCGGCGGCGAGATTCCAGCGGTCAATCTGACTCTGATGCCGACGCTGGTGACCAGCTACGAGCAGGGCATGCGCTGGAAAAGTGCACCGATCGGCAAGGAACTCGACCGTATCCTCGCCGAAAAGAATATCAAGATCATCACCTGGGTCTGGCAGGCCGGCGGCATTGCCTCGACCAAGAAGCCCGTGGTTGTGCCCGACGATGCCAAGGGGCTGAAGTTCCGTGGCGGCAGCAAGGAAATGGATCAGATGCTGAAGGGCGCCGGTGCCGCGGTGACAGGCATGCCGTCGTCGGAAATCTATAGTGCGATGCAGTCGGGCGTCCTTGACGCGGCGCTGACTTCGAGCACCTCGCTGATCAGCTTCCGTCTGCATGAATTCACCAAGTTCGTGACCACCGCCCGCCAGAAGAGCTTCTGGTTCATGTTCGAGCCACTGCTGATTTCCAAGAGCCTGTATGACTCGCTGACGCCGGAGCAGCAGAAGATCGTCAGCGAGGTTGGCGCCAGCCTGGAACAGTTCGGCGTCGACGAATCGAAGAAGGATGACGCGCGCATGGCCGAGGTCTATGCCAAGGCCGGCGCCAAGGTCTCCGATATGGACGACAAGGCCTTCGCCGCCTGGCGCGCCGTCGCCGAGCAGACCGCGTTCAAGGATTTCGCCGAGAACATCAAGGGCGGCCGCGAGCTGCTCGACATGGCGCTGTCGGTCAAGTAACCCCGAGGCCGGGCCTGGCCCGGCTCCTCCTTCTTTCTCGAGGTGAATCATGAGCCCCGGAGTATTCATCAGCCGCGCGGTCAAGGCCTTCAACATCGCGACCGGTTACCTGTCAGCCTTCCTGATCGTCATTTCCAGCGGCGTCCTCGTCTTCGAGGTAGCTGTCCGTTATTTCTTCGCCTGGCCGACCGACTGGGAAATCGAGTTCTGCGTGATGCTGCTGATTGCCTCGAGTTTCCTGGCAGCGGCGCACACCCAGCTCAATCGCGGCCACGTGCCGATCGAGATTCTCGACGAGATCATGCCGCGCAGCTGGACCCAGTGGCGTCTGGCGCTGACCGATCTGTTGTCCTTCCTGTTCTGCGCCTTCATCACCTGGAACTGCTGGCATCTCTTCTACGAGGCCTGGGACGAGGGACGCATGAGCGACACCTCATGGGCACCGAAAATGTGGCCGGTGTTCGCCACCATGGCCATCGGCATGACCTCGCTGACGCTGCAGATCTTCGTTCAGTTCATCGAGGATTCACTGCCGGAAGCGATGCGCTCGCACCTGCCGCCGAAGGAACACAACGCCGCCATCCAGGTGGCCATCGAACGCATCCAGCGTGAAGAACAAGGAGCCGCCAAATGAGCGTCGCACAAATGGGCCTGATGTACGGGCTGGCCACCTTCGTCTTTCTCTTCTCCGGCATGCCGATCGCCTTCGCCCTTGGTTCCGTTGCCGTGATCTTCATGTACTTCTTCATGCCGGCGCCGCAGTTGTCGATCATCGCCGAGACCATCTTCTAGGAGCTGAACAGCTTCACGCTGCTGACCATTCCGCTGTTCATCCTGATGGGAGCGGCGATCGGCAAGTCGCGCGCCGGCGCCGATCTCTACAACTCGCTGAACCGCTGGTTGTACAAGGTGCCGGGCGGCCTTGGCCTGGCCAACACGCTGGCCTGCTCGGTATTCTCGGCGATGTGCGGTTCCTCGCCGGCGACCTGTGCAGCGATCGGCTCGGCCGGCATTCCGGAAATGCGCAAACGTGGCTATTCCGAACGTCTGGCCACCGGCCTGATCGCTGCCGGCGGCACGCTCGGCATCCTGATCCCGCCGTCGCTGACGCTGATCCTCTATGGACTGGCCACCGAGCAGTCGATCGGCAAGCTGTTCATGGCCGGCGTCGGTCCGGGGCTGCTGCTGACCGCTCTATTCTCGATCTGGGTGATGTACAAGGCCTGGGCGGAGAAGACGGAACGTCTGGTCAACCACAAGGCGAACGGTACCGTCGCGCCGGCCGAGGAGTTCTACACGTGGAAGGAAAAGCTGGAAATCCTGCCGCGCCTGCTGCCCTTCCTCGGCCTGATCATGGTCGTCATGGTGGCGCTCTACGACGGCTGGGCGACGCCCTCGGAAGTCGCCGGCATCGGTGCTTTCGGCGCCATGCTGATGGTCATGAGCATCTACGGTTGCTGGCGCTGGGCGGACATGAAGGTGATCCTGTCCGGCACCGCCCGCGAGTCGTCGATGATCATGCTGATCATCGCCATGTCCTTCCTCTACACCTATGTGATGAGCTACCTGCACATCACGCAGTCGGCGGCGGCCTGGATCGTCTCGCTGGGCATGGGCAAGTGGGAGTTTCTGTTCTGGACCAACGTCATGCTGCTGGTGCTCGGCTTCTTCCTGCCGCCGGTCGCCATCATCCTGATGGTCACCCCGGTGCTGCTGCCGGCGCTGGTCGCGCTCGACATCGACCTGATCTGGTTCGGCGTGATCATGACCATCAACATGGAAATGGGCCTGGTGACGCCGCCGGTCGGCTTGAACCTGTTCGTCATCAGCGGCATTGCGCCCGACGTCAAGCTCAAGCAGATCATGTGGGGCACCATGCCCTTCCTCGGCCTGATGGCGCTCGGCATCGTGCTGCTGTGCATCTTCCCGGAAATCGCCACCTGGCTGCCGTCGCAGTACAGCGGTTCCTGATCCGGCGGAGCGACCATCATGAACGCACCTCTCTCCCGCGCATGGGACACGCTGCGCCAGAGCCGGACGCGCCGCCTCGAAAGGGCGGCCAGCCTCGGCCTCGGCAAGGCGGTTCCGGCCGAACGCATCATCGACCTGCTGGAAGCCGTCATCCAGCCCGGCGATCGGGTGTGCCTGGAAGGCAACAACCAGAAACAGGCCGATTTCCTGTCCGAATCGCTGGCCGAGTGCGATCCGGCACGTATCAATCACCTCAGCATGGTCCAGTCTGTCCTGGCGCTCCCTAGTCATGTGGACCTTTTCGAGCGCGGCCTGGCCAGCCGCCTCGACTTTTCTTTCAGCGGCCCGCAGGGCGCCCGTCTGGCCAGGCTGGTCCAGGAACAGCGCATCGAGATTGGGGCGATTCACACCTATCTCGAACTGTTCGGCCGCTACTTCCTCGACCTGACGCCCAACGTCGCGCTGATCGCGGCGCAGGCGGCGGATGCCGACGGCAATCTCTACCTCGGGCCGAATACCGAGGACACGCCGGCCATCGTCGAGGCGACCGCCTTCAAGGGCGGCATCGTCATCGCCCAGGTCAACGAACGCCTCGACAAGCTGCCGCGCGTCGATGTCCCGGCCGACTGGGTCGATTTCACGGTGCTGGCGCCGCGTCCGAACTACATCGAACCGCTGTTCACCCGCGACCCGGCGCAGATCACCGAAGTCCAGGTGCTGATGGCGATGATGGCAATCAAGGGCATCTATGCCGGGTACGGCGTCACCCGGCTGAACCACGGCATCGGCTTCGACACGGCGGCCATCGAACTCTTGCTGCCGACCTACGCCGCCGACCTCGGGCTGAAGGGCAAGATCTGCACGCACTGGGCCTTGAATCCGCACCCGACGCTGATCCCGGCGATCGAATCCGGTTTCGTCCAGTCGGTGCACAGCTTCGGCTCGGAAGTCGGCATGGAAGCCTATGTCGCCGCCCGTTCCGACGTCTTCTTCACCGGCGCCGACGGCAGCATGCGCTCCAACCGGGCATTCAGCCAGACCGCCGGCCTCTACGCCTGCGACATGTTCATCGGCTCGACGCTGCAGATGGACCTGGCCGGCAACAGCTCGACGGCGACGCTGGGCCGCATCACCGGCTTCGGCGGCGCCCCGAACATGGGCTCCGACCCACACGGCCGGCGCCACGCCAGCCCGGCCTGGCTCAAGGCCGGGCGCGAGGCGGCCGGGCCGAACGCCATCCGCGGTCGCAAGCTGGTGGTGCAGATGGTCGAGACCTTCCGCGAGCACATGGCACCGGTCTTCGTCGAGGAACTCGATGCCTGGCAGCTGCAGAAAGTCATGGGCGCCGAACTGCCGCCGATCATGATCTACGGCGACGACGTCAGCCACATCGTCACCGAGGAAGGCATCGCCAACCTGCTGCTGTGCCGCACGCCCGCGGAACGCGAACAGGCGATCCGCGGCGTCGCCGGCTTCACGCCGGTCGGCATGGCCCGCGACAAGGCGATGGTCGAGAACCTGCGCGACCGCGGCATCGTCCGCCGCCCCGAAGACCTCGGCATCGACCCGCGGATGGCTTCCCGCGACCTGTTGGCCGCCCGTTCCGTCAAGGATCTGGTGCGCTGGTCGGGCGGCCTCTATGCCCCGCCTTCCCGTTTCCGCAACTGGTGAACGCCATGGAAAAACTCGACTTCTCTTTCCCTTCGCAACCGGCGCCGTGCGTCGCCAATCCCGCGCTGTGCGGCGTGGTCGGTTCCGGCAACCTGGAAATCCTCGTCCAGGCGGGCGCCGAGCCGGCGTCATGCGCGGTCAGCATCAAGACTTCGGCGCGCGGCTTCGGCGAGACCTGGCGGGCCGTGCTCGGCAGCTTTGCCGCCAGTCACGCGGCCGGCGGCACCGCCATCGCCATCAACGACATGGGGGCGACGCCGGCCGTCGTCACGCTGCGCCTGGCCCAGGCGCTGGCCGACTATCAGGGAGGTGCCCAATGAGCCTGTCGCTTGCCGCCCGCCACAGCTGGTTCGAAGCCACCGCCCGCGCCCGCCTGGCCGGCCTGCTCGATGCCGGCAGCTTCCGTGAGATCCTGCCGCCGGCCGAATCGCAGCCCAGCCCGCATCTGGCCCAACTCGACCTGCCCGGCGCCTTCGACGACGGCGTGGTCGTCGGCAGCGGCCGCCTGGCCGGCCGGACCGTGCTGGTCGCCGCCCAAGAAGGGCAGTTCATGGGCGGAGCCGTCGGCGAGATCCACGGTGCCAAGATCGTCGGCCTGCTGCGCCGGGCGGTTGAAGAAAAACCAGCCGCCGTTCTGTTGCTGATCGATTCCGGCGGCGTCCGCCTGCATGAGGCCAACGCCGGGCTGATCGCCATTTCCGAAATCATGCGCGCCGTGCTCGACACCCGCGCCGCCGGCGTGCCGGTGTTGGCGCTGGTCGGCGGCACGTGCGGCGCCTTTGGCGGCATGGGCATCGTCGCCAAACTGTGCTCGGCCATCGTCATCTCCGAAGAAGGCCGGCTGGCGCTCTCCGGACCGGAAGTTATCGAGACGGTGATGGGCGTCGAGGAATTCGACGCCAAGGACCGGGCGCTGGTCTGGCGCGTCACCGGCGGCAAGCACCGTTATCTGATGGGTGATTGCGCGACGCTGGTCGACGACGATATCGCCGCCTTCCGCGCCGGGGCCTCGGCCTTTCTCGCCGGCTGGACGGAGCCCGCACCCAGCCTGGCCGGCCTGCGCG
>WBUO01000452.1 GCA_008933675.1 Dechloromonas sp. | reverse complement strand
GAATGACCCCGCCCTTGACCGCATCGACGAACTCGAAGCCCTCGCCGCGGCCCTTCGGCTCGATGCGCAGGAACACTTCGCCGAACTGGCCGGCGCCGCCGGACTGTTTCTTGTGCCGGTACATGGCCTCGGCCGTGCCGGTGATGGTCTCGCGGTAGGGAATGCGCGGCGGCTTGGTATCGACTTCCAGCTTGTACTGGCTGGCCATCTTTTCCAGCTTGGCCTTCAGGTGGATCTCGCCGAGGCCGCGGATGACCGTCTCGTTGCTGGTGGGATGGCGCTCGACGACGAAGGTCGGATCTTCCATGGCCAGCTTGCCGAGGATGTCGAACAGGCGCTGTTCGTCGCCCTTCTTCTTCGTCTCGACGGCCAGTCCGGCCATCGGCTTGGGAAACTCGAGCGGTACCAGGTGGATATGGTCCTCGTCGTGCGAATCGTGCAGCACGCAATCGAACTCGATCTCGTCGACCTTGGCGACGGCGCCGATGTCGCCCGGCAGCAGTTCATCGACCTCGACCGTATCCTTGCCCTGCAGCTGGTACAGGTGGGCAACCTTGAACGGCCGCTTGCCGTCGCCGACGAACAGCTGCATGTCCTTTTTCACCGTGCCCTGATGGACGCGGAAGATGCCGATCTTGCCCATGTAGGGATCGGCGACGACCTTGAAGACGTGGGCCAGCACATGCTTGTCGGCATCCGGTTCGGCCTGGAAGGCTTCGCTCGCGCCACCCGGCTCGCCCTTGTAGAACGGCGGCGGATTGCCTTCGGCCGGATTCGGCGCCAGGCTGGCCAGCACGTGCAACAGTTCCTTGATGCCGGCGCCGGTCTTCGCCGAGGTGAACAGGATCGGGATCAGGTGGCCCTCGCGCAGGGCCTTCTCGAACGGTGCATGCAGATCGGCGGTGCTCGGGTCGGCACCGTCCTCCAGATACCGGGCGAGCAGGTCCTCGTCTTCCTCGACGATCTGGTCGATCAGCGCCCGGTGGGCGGCAGCAACGGATTCGAAATCGGCATCGCCGGCATCATGCTCGAGTACCTCGACGACATCGGCAGCACCGTGCGCCGGCAGGTCGAGCAGCATGCACTGCTTGCCGAAGCGCTCGCGGATATCGGCAACCAGGCCCGGCAGGTCGAGGTTGTCGGCATCGATCTTGTTGATGACGATCATCCGGCACAGATTCCGCTCGGCAGCATGGCGCATCATGCGCTCGGTCATCAGCTCGATGCCGGTCTGCGCGTTGACCACGATCAGCGCGGTATCGACCCCGGCCAGCGCGGCGATGGCCTGACCGGCGAAGTCCGGGTAGCCCGGCGTGTCGATCGCGTGGATGCAGGTGTCTTCATGATTGAGCTTGATCACCGCCGAGTTCAGCGAGTGCCCCGCTTCCTTTTCCTGGGAATCGAAATCGCAGACGGTATTGCCCTTGTCGACGCTGCCTTTGGCGGCAATGGCGCCGGTCGCGTACAACAAGGCCTCGGCCAGGGTCGTCTTGCCGGCGGCACCATGACCGACCAGAGCGATGGAGCGGAGTGCTGTGTTCTTCGACATCTTGTTCTCCCAGAGCGTTAGCGAATCGATTGAATGTCTATTTGATGCCGGCTGCCATGCGATCGACGAAATGCGGCCCGGCGCCGTAGAGCAGGCCGACGGCCGTGGCCAGCAGCAGCACGCCGAAGAGCAGCTGCTTGCCCGGCCGGGCGTAGTCGGACCAGTGGCGGCCGGCGAACCACAGGGGGCCGAGCACCGGCAGCAGCATCGCCGGCAGCCAGTTCTGCCAGCCGTGGTCGAAAGAGGCCGGCAGCGTGCCGAGATAGCCGACGAGCACCAGCGCACCGCCAACGGCGATGAGGATGGCGACCGTGAAGATGAAGACGAGGAACCAGATATCCATTACTTCTTGACCTTCTGCGGACGTTGCCAGCCGGCCAGCGTGACCTGCTTGGCACGCGACACGGTCAGTGCGTCGGGCGGGGCGTCCTTGGTCAGCGTCGTGCCGGCGCCGAGCGTCGCACCGCGGCCGACGGTGACCGGCGCCACCAGCTGGGTATCGGAACCGATGAAGACGTCGTCCTCGATGATGGTCTTGAACTTGTTGGCCCCGTCGTAATTGCAGGTGATGGTGCCGGCGCCGACGTTCACGCGCTGGCCGATCTCGGCGTCGCCGATGTAGGCCAGGTGATTGGCCTTGGACTGGGCGCCGATGACGCTCTTCTTGACCTCGACGAAGTTGCCGATATGCACTTCCGGCCCGAGTTCGGTGCCGGGGCGCAGGCGGGCATAGGGGCCGAGCACGCCGTCCGGGCCGATCACCGCGTCCTCGAAATGGCAGAAGGCGGCGATGCGCGTGCCGGCGCCGACCTTGACGTTCTTCAGCACGCAGTAGGGACCGACCTCGACGGCATCGGCCAGGTCGACCCTGCCCTCGAAGACGCAGCCGACGTCGATGGACACATCACGGCCATGGGTGAGTTCGCCGCGGATGTCGAGGCGGGCCGGATCGGCCAGGCGGACGCCGGCGACCAGCAACTGGTCGGCGATGTTGCGCTGGTGCTGACGCTCCAGTTCGGCCAGCTGGACCTTGCTGTTGACCCCGAGCACCTCCCACTCGCCTTCCGGCTGCGCGGTGCGCACCGGCAGGCCTTCGGCCACGGCCAGGGCGACGATGTCGGTCAGGTAGTACTCGCCCTGGGCGTTGTCGTTCTTCAGCC
>WBUO01000069.1 GCA_008933675.1 Dechloromonas sp. | reverse complement strand
CACCGACCTGGCGAGCCAGCAGGATGTGCTCGCGGGTCTGCGGCATCGGGCCGTCAGCGGCGGAACAGACCAGGATCGCGCCGTCCATCTGGGCAGCACCGGTGATCATGTTCTTGACGTAGTCGGCATGGCCCGGGCAGTCGACGTGGGCGTAGTGACGATTGGCGGTTTCGTATTCGACATGGGCGGTGTTGATGGTGATGCCGCGCGCCTTTTCTTCCGGCGCCGCGTCGATCTCATCGTACTTCTTCGCCGAGCCGCCGAACTTGGCCGACAGCACCGTCGTGATCGCCGCCGTCAGCGTCGTCTTGCCGTGGTCAACGTGACCAATCGTGCCAACGTTTACGTGCGGCTTGGTCCGCTCAAATTTTTCCTTAGCCATTCCAGTTCCCCAATCGTCAAATATGCAAAAAATCCAGAAGCCAAGCTAATCGGTGGTGCCCATGGGCAGGATCGAACTGCCGACCTCTCCCTTACCAAGGGAGTGCTCTACCACTGAGCCACATGGGCCTACCTTAAAACACCAACCGTACCGCATCGTGGAGCGGGTGAAGGGAATCGAACCCTCGTCTTAAGCTTGGAAGGCTTCAGCTCTACCATTGAGCTACACCCGCTTAACCCACACCCGCAGCACATAAAGCTACAGCATCAACCTGGTGGAGGGGGAAGGATTCGAACCTTCGAAGGCAGAGCCGACAGATTTACAGTCTGTTCCCGTTGACCGCTTGGGTACCCCTCCAGAAGAACGCAAGATTATCCGCACCAAAGCAACCCGTGTCAACACCCCTGACAACAAAAAAGCCGGCACAGCCGGCTTTTTCAGGCCGGAATGGCGAATTACTTGGTGGACAGAACCCAGGCAACCAGCTTTTTGGCCTCGTCGTCAGTCACGTTGTTCGGCGGCATAGGAATCTGACCCCAGACACCCTTTCCACCAGCCTTGATCTTGGCCGCCAAGGCTGCAGGAGCAGCCTTGTCGCCCTTGTACTTGGCGGCAACGTCATGATAAGACGGACCAACCAGCTTCTTGTCGAGCGCATGGCAGGACATGCAATTCTTGGCCTTGGCCAGGGCTTCGTCGGCTTGCACGTGACCGGCCATCACAACACCGGCGGCAGCCATCATGGCGATATATACAGATTTCATTCTCTCGCTCCGTAAATCAGGTGGGTGGGTGTAAATCAGCTCCGGATGATAAGGCCCTTTTCTTTCCCTTGCAAACCCGCCGTCCCTCGGAAAACCGGGCCGACAAGGCTGATGAGAGGGATCATGAACAGCACATCCGTTAGCGTTTAACGCCACTTACCGACAGGAGTTGACGATTCTTACATTCAGTTACGAGCGGACAGTGCGAGCACCGTACCGGCAGAGATGAAAAGGCCGCCAAACAGGCGATTTTGCAGGCGTAACGCCGACGGATCGTGAAGCAGAGCCCCCAGTCGCACCGCAGCCAAGGCGTAGGCGGACATCACCACGAGATCGGTCACGCACAAGGTGGCTGCGATTGTGGCGTACTGCGGCGCTAGAGGGAGTGACGGCGTGATGAACTGCGGCACAAGGGCGCCGATGAAGATGATGGCCTTGGGATTGCCAAGATTGACCAGCACTCCCTGCACGAACAATCCCCGCCCTCTCACCGGCCGATTCGTCGCCAAAGGCTGAGGGGACGCACGCCAGCGTTGCACCCCGAGCCAGACGAGATAGGCGGCACCGAGTAGTTTGACGAGCGCAAACGCCACTTCCGAAGCAGCCAGCAGCGCTCCAAAGCCCAGGGCGACAATGCCGAGCTGCACGAGCAGCGCTGCTTGCAGGCCAAGGATGGCGACGAGTGCCGCACGATAGCCATGACGCATGCCGGTACTCATGCTGAGCACCGCACCCGGCCCCGGTGACACTGCGATAACGATCGCCGCAAACAGGAACGCCAGCCAACTCCCTTGCGTCATTTGCGCCGCTGGATTTGTTTCACGTCGCGAACAGCCCCCTTGTCTGCCGAAGTTGCCATCAAGGCATAGGCCTGCAAGGCTGCCGAAACGTTCCGTTGGCGACCAACCGGCTGCCAGGCGGCATCACCACGCGCCTCCATCCCGGCACGGCGGCGAGACAGTTCGTCGTCGGCAACTGCGAGATGAATTCGTCGATTCGGAATATCGATTTCGATCGTATCTCCTTCTTCCACCAGACCGATGGCACCTCCGTCGGCCGCTTCCGGTGAGGCATGCCCGATCGAAAGACCGGATGTACCACCGGAGAAGCGACCATCGGTCAGCAAGGCACAGGCCTTGCCCAGCCCCATCGACTTCAGATAGGAGGTCGGATAGAGCATTTCCTGCATGCCAGGACCACCCTTGGGGCCTTCATAGCGAATGACGACTACATCACCGGCAATGATCTTGCCCCCGAGGATCCCCTCAACCGCAGCCTCCTGGCTCTCGAAGACGCGTGCCCGGCCGGTGAATTTCCAGATCGACTCATCCACGCCGGCTGTTTTGACAATGCAACCATCAAGCGCGATGTTGCCGTAGAGAACCGCAAGACCTCCGTCCAGCGAATAGGCGTTGGCCTTGTTGCGGATGCAACCCTTGGTTCGATCGAGATCGAGCTCATTGAAACGCCGCTCCTGCGAGAAGGCCACCTGGGTTGGCACGCCGCCCGGCGCCGCCTTGAAGAAATCATGCACCTTGATGTCATGCTCGCGCACCACGTCCCAGCGGTCGATGGCTTCGCCAAGATTCTTCGCATGCACCGTCGGCACATCCCGGCGCAGGAGACCGGCCCGATCAAGTTCGCCAAGGATGCCCATGATGCCCCCGGCACGGTGCACGTCCTCGATGTGATACTTGTCGGTCATCGGCGCCACCTTGCACAGGCAGGGGACAGAGCGCGAAATGCGGTCGATGTCGGCCATCGTGAAGTCCACACCAGCTTCCTGCGCGGTTGCCAGGATGTGCAGCACGGTATTGGTCGAACCGCCCATCGCGACATCCAGCGTCATGGCGTTCTCGAAGGCCGCCTTGGTGGCGATTGAGCGTGGCAGCACCGTTGCATCGTCCTGTTCGTAATAGCGCCGGCAAAGCTCGACGATCTGCCGGCCGGCACGCAGGAACAACTGCTTGCGATCGGCGTGCGTGGCAACCACGGTGCCATTGCCGGGCAGGCTGAGCCCCAGCGCCTCGGTCAGGCAGTTCATGGAGTTGGCGGTGAACATGCCGGAACACGAACCACAGGTCGGGCAAGCCGAGCGCTCGATCTCGTCGATCTCCGCCTGAGGCACAGCCGCATCGGCTGCCTTGACCATCGCATCGACCAGATCGAGATGCACAACCTGCCCCTGGATCTTGACCTTCCCGGCCTCCATCGGACCGCCGGAAACAAAAATCACCGGAATGTTCAGACGCATCGCAGCCATAAGCATGCCCGGGGTGATCTTGTCGCAATTGGAGATGCAGACCATGGCATCGGCGCAGTGTGCATTGACCATGTATTCGACAGAATCGGCGATCAGGTCACGCGAGGGCAGCGAGTAAAGCATGCCGCTATGGCCCATGGCGATGCCGTCGTCGATGGCAATGGTGTTGAACTCCTTGGCCACACCACCGGCCGCCTCGATCTCGCGGGCGACCATCTGGCCCAGGTCCTTGAGATGCACATGCCCCGGCACAAACTGCGTGAAGCTGTTGACGACGGCGATGATCGGCTTGTTGAAATCGTCGTCTTTCATGCCGGTAGCCCGCCACAGGGAGCGCGCGCCGGCCATGTTGCGGCCGTGGGTGGAGGTATGGGAACGATACTGAGGCATGGCTTCTCTCCGTCTGGTCTGGCGCCGGAATCGCGAGCTTCGCGACGCGAACTATAATCGTCCAATTCTAGCCCACTCTTTTCGTCCGATGCTGATCCACCCCCAGTTCGACCCGGTCGCCTTCTCGCTCGGCCCGCTGGCCATCCGCTGGTACGGCCTGATGTATCTGGTCGCCTTCGCCCAGTTCCTGCTGCTCGGCCGCTGGCTGATTCGCCGGCGTGAGGCCCGGCTGACTGTCGAACAACTCGACGATCTGCTGTTCTACGGCATGCTCGGTGTCATCATCGGCGGCCGCCTCGGCCAGGTACTTTTCTACGAGCCAGCCTACTACCTGGCCAACCCCATGGAGATCATTGCCGTCTGGAAAGGCGGCATGAGCTTCCACGGAGGTTTTCTCGGCGTCCTGGTGGCGATGACCCTGTGGGCGCGCAAGCATGACAAAGCCTGGCTCGAGATCACCGACTTCATTGCGCCACTTGTCCCGCTGGGCCTGGCAGCCGGTCGCCTGGGCAACTTCATAAACGGCGAGCTGTGGGGCCGCGTCGCCGATCCCGCACTGCCTTGGGCGATGGTCTTTCCACAGGCCGGCGACACGCAAGCACGCCATCCGTCGCAGCTCTACCATATTGGCCTGGAAGGCATCACGCTGTTCGTCGTCCTCTGGCTGTACAGCCGTCAGCCACGGCCGCGCGGCGCGGTTTCCGGAATCTTCTTGATCGGCTACGGCAGTTTCCGCTTCGTCACCGAGTTCTTCCGCGAACCGGACCATGGCATCTTTGGCCAGTCCTACGCGGTCAGCATGGGTCAGTGGCTGTCACTGCCGATGGTCGCCGCCGGTCTGGCGCTGCTGCTTCTGGCCTACCGGAAGAAGGCTCTATAATTATGGATTACGTTATCCACTACTGACAGGAACTCCCATGACTCGTCCGTTCAAGGTTCTCGGCATCCAGCAAATCGCCATCGGCGGCCCCTCCAAGGACAAGCTGCGTACGCTCTGGGTCGACATGTTCGGCCTTGAGGTCACCAGCACCTTCGTGTCCGAACGCGAAAACGTCGATGAGGATATATGCGCCATGGGCAGCGGCCCGTTCAAGGTCGAAGTGGACCTGATGCAACCGCTTGATCCGGAAAAGAAACCGGCTGTCCACACGACCCCCCTCAACCACGTCGGGTTGTGGATCGACGACCTGCCCAAAGCCGTTGAATGGCTCTCTGCCAACGGTGTGCGTTTTGCCCCGGGCGGCATCCGCAAGGGCGCCGCTGGTTTCGACATCACCTTCCTGCACCCGAAGGGCAACGAGGAATTTCCGATCGGCGGCGAAGGCGTGCTGATTGAACTGGTCCAGGCCCCGCCGGAAGTTGTCGGCGCCTTCGCCAGACTGGCCGGACAATAACGCAAGAATGGCGCCAGACATCCCCGACGACGACCTCGCGGGAACCCGGGCGGCGCTGGCGCCAACCCTGGCAGCCGCGGCGGCTGTCCTGCCCTGGCTGAACAAGCAGAGATCACCCCGCTTTGCAGCGGAGATCAACGAGCGCTGGGTAAGGGCATGCCGAGAACTGGATGCGGCCTGGTCGGCTCGTCCGGCCTCTGGCGGCGGATCGGTCCGGCAGTCCGTTTTCGCGCTCTACGGCGTCGCGCTCGACAGCAAGGATGCAGACTGCCTGGCCCTCGGCGAAGCCCTGGCCAGCGCGACGGATCGCCTCGAGGACGATCAGCCCTCCCCTCATCTGATCGCCGCGATGAGCGCTGCCATCGAGTGCTTCGACGAGGCCGGCGGCCTGGAACATGAGGCATTCCCGCAACGCGCCCGACATTTCGCCACGCGCCTGCAAAACGCCGTCGAACAGCCCGGCAATCAGCAACGTTCGCCGTTGATCGACCGCCTGTTTGCCAGCGAAGTCAGCGAACGGCTGACACTGATGCGGGAAGCTCTGGATGCCCTGCCGCCGGATGCGGTCATGCTGAAATCCGAAGCTGCACAAATCGCGGAACAGGCAGAACTGATCGAGCTGTACGGTGTAATGGACCTGGCTCGCCAACTCGCCAGGCAAATCGACGGCACCACCGACCTGGAGCAGCCGGCAACACGGACCGCCATCGGTCACGCCCTTGACCGCCTGACGGCAGCAATCGCCGCTCTCGACGCACTATGAAGGACGAATGATTTCCAGCACCAGTTGCCGCCCAGCACCGACATCGGCCCTTTCGCTCAGGATTTCCCTCGGTTGCAGGCTTCCGTCGGCCCGGCGAACCTCCGCGCTGATCGGCATATCCTTCCCCTCCTGAAGCGCGAACAGGCGATCGACGTCCCCACCATCCGGCAACCGGTATAACTGGCTCCGCGAACGCCCTGCCAGATCGCCCCGCCGACAGCCGAACAGACTTTCTGCCTGCCGGTTGGCATCGAGCACCTGACCGCTGATGCCGTCAAGCAACAACATGGCGTCGCGAGAATATTCGAAGAGCACTTTCATGCGTTCGTCGGCCTTGCTGGCCTTGCGCCGCGCCTCTTCCGCCTCGTATTCAACCAGCGCCAGGGTCACCAGATTGGCCACGGCGTGGGCGAACAAGCGATGTGCAGGAGTCCACGGCTGAGCCCGTCCGACCTGTTCGAGGCAAAGCACCCCCTGCAGTTCGCCACGGATATGAATTGGTGTATCCAGCAGCGCGGTAATTCCGTGCCGCGGCAGATAATCGGCGGCAAAGCCGATGGTTGCCGGGTGCAGGTAAGCGTCATCCGCCGCTACACATCCCTCTTCCCGCAACACCCGGAAGTAGGCGGGATAATCGTCGGCATGCAGCACCACATCGCGGCTACGCCGCCCCGACGACAATTCGAACAGTTCAAGACAGCGCAATTCCCGATGGTCATCGGTCAACGCCCAGATACTGACCCGCTCGATCCCCGAGACACGAGCTGCCGACTCGGTCAGCAGGCTGAGCGTCATGTCGAGCGAGGCCTCCTTGAAATAGGCGCCACGCGAAAGGCTGGCAACGCCTTCCTGAAGATCGACGGGTGACATCAGTGTGAAGCCGATGCCTTGAGAAGATGACTGATTCATTCCGACTCGCAATATGCGGGACAACACCGCCCCGGATGATTGGACGAATCTTATTGGACGAACCAGAACTCAGCTGTGAAATGTTGCACATTTCACAAAAATAACAACAGGATTCGCCGTCACCGACGAATCCTGTTCAGGTGAAGCTCACAACATACTCAGTTGCGGCCGAGTGCGGCGATTCGCTCTTCCAGCGGCGGATGGGTAGCCAGCAGGGCCATGAAGCCCCCCTTGCCGCCGGCGATACCGGAAGCTGCCATGTTCTGCGGCAAGGGCTCGGTGTGCAGGTTGCCGAGCCGACGCAAGGCATTCTGCATCGGCACCGCCGAACCCATCAGATGCGCCGCGCCCGCATCGGCCCGGAATTCACGTTGCCGGGAAAACCAGGCGACGATGACGCTGGCCAGGATGCCAAAGACGATTTCGCAGATCATGCTGGTCACCATGTACCCGATGCCCGGACCACTGCTTTCGGAATCGTTGCGGCGCAGGAAGGAGTCGACCAGATAGCCGACGACTCGCGAAATGAAGATGACGAAAGTGTTGACCACGCCCTGGATCAGCGTCAGCGTCACCATGTCACCGTTGGCGATGTGAGCCACTTCGTGAGCCAGCACTGCCTCGGCTTCCTCACGCGTCATGCTTTGCAGCAAGCCGGTGGAAACCGCGACCAGCGAGCTGTTCTTGGTCGCCCCGGTGGCGAAGGCATTCGGCTCGCCATCGTAGATCGCCACTTCCGGCATCGGCAGGTTCGCACGCTTGGCCAGGCGGGCGACGGTATCGACCAGCCACACCTCGGTCGATGACGAGGGGTGCTCGATGACCCGGGCGCCGGTACTCCATTTGGCCATGCTCTTCGACATCAGCAGCGAGATGAAGGCACCGCCAAAACCGATCACAGCGGCAAAGGCCAGCAGCATGCCAAAGTTCATGCCATTCGCCGTCAGGAAACGGTTGACACCCAGCAGGTTGGCAACAAGGCTGAGGACCAGCATGACGGCGAGGTTGGTAGCAAGGAAAAGCAGAACGCGCTTCATGGCGGACTCCTGTCAGAAAAAGTTACGGGCGGATGCTAACGCATTGCGCCATCGCGGAAAAATCGTAGCAAAATTTAGCTACCCTCCGCTTTTCCCGTATATCGAGATGACCCCGCTCAATTTCAAGCACCTGCACTACTTCTGGGTTGTTGCCCACGAAGGCAGTATCACACGCGCCGCCGAACGCCTCGGTGTCGCCGTCCAGACAATCAGCGGCCAGTTGTCGCTGCTTGAACGCCAACTTGGCAAGGCCCTGTTCAACAGCCAGGGCCGCGGCCTGGTACTGAGCGAGGCCGGGCGCGCCGCCCTTGGCTACGCTGATCGCATCTTCCAGCTGGGCGACGCGCTGGTCGACGCGGTACAAAGCAGCGGCAGTGATACGACGCTTCGCCTGCGCGCCGGCATTTCCGACGGTATTCCCAAGTTGCTGGCCTACCGGCTGCTATCCAAGGTAACAGCGATGAGCAGCGATGTCCGCCTGATCTGCGACGAAGACGAGTTCGAAGCACTTCTCGCCGACCTCGCCCTGCACCGGCTTGATGTCGTGCTGACCGACCGGCCGGCACCACTGGGCGGCAACCTGAAGTTATTCAACCGGCACCTCGGTGCCTACGCCACCGGTCTGTTCGGCACCTCCCTGCTTGCCGAGCGCTACGCCGGCACTTTCCCACACTCGCTCAATGGCGCCCCGCTGTTGCTGCCGACCCGCCATAACGCCCTGCGCAACCATATCGAGCGTTGGCTGGAGGGTGTCGGCGTCAAGCCGAACATCGTGGGCGAGTTCGAGGACAGTGCACTGATGACCACCTTCGGTCGTGGCGGCCTGGGACTCTTCCCTGCCCCGCTGGCCCTGGCCGATCAGGTGGCGACGCAACTGGACGCTCTGCCCATCGGGGCCATGGACGGTGTCAGCGAGCAGATCTACGCCATCTCCAACGAACGGCGCATCCGTCATCCGGCCATCGAGATACTGTGTGCCGACAACACGGGAGCTACACTCGCACCGGGGGTATAATCGCGTCCCCCGACGCATCCCCACAGAAAACCACATGTCCCTGTTTCACAAAGCTTTCGTCCTTGTTTTCAGCCTCTTTTTCGCCACCCAGACACTCGCGCAGCTGCAACCGGTGCCGCCTTCCCTGGCAGCCAAGTCCTGGCTTCTGCTGGAGGTGGGCTCCGGTCAGATACTCAGCGCCGAGAAACCCGACGAGCAACTGGACCCGGCTTCGCTGACCAAATTGATGACGGCTTACCTGACCTTCTCGGCCCTGCGCCAGAAGACGCTGGCCCTCGAGCAGACCCTGCCGGTATCCGAAAAGGCATGGCGTACCGGTGGCTCCAAGATGTTCGTCCGCGTCGGCCATCAGGTGGCTGTCGATGATCTGATCAAGGGCGTCATCGTGCAGTCCGGCAACGACGCCTGCGTCGTGCTGGCTGAGGGCATCGCCGGCAGCGAGGAAAACTTCGCTCAGATGATGAACCGCGAAGCGCAACGCCTGGGCATGAAGAATTCCAGCTTCCGCAACGCGACCGGACTGCCCGACCCGCAGCATTACACCACCGCCCGCGATCTCTCGATACTGGCTGCTGCACTGATCCGCGACTTCCCCGAGGAGTACCGCCGCTACTACTCGCTGAAGGAATACAGCTACAACAACATCAAACAGCCCAACCGAAATCGTCTGCTCTGGATCGACCCGACCGTCGACGGCATGAAGACCGGCCACACGGAGGCCGCAGGTTACTGTCTGATCTCCTCCGCACAGCGCGGACCGCGCCGGCTGCTTTCGGTCGTCCTCGGCACGGCCTCCGATGCCGCCCGTACCAGCGAATCGCAGAAGCTGCTCAACTGGGGCTTCCTTTCTTACGACGCACGCGCCCTGTACACCAAGGGACAGACAGTCTCCGCGCTGCCCGTCTGGAAGGGTGCCCAGAACCAGGTCAAGGGCGGTTTCGCAAGCGACCTGACCGTCGCCGTGCCCAAGGGCCTGGCTGACAAGATCAGCGTTCAACTGCTCCCGCAACAAACGCTGATGGCGCCCGTGCGCGCCGGCCAGATGATTGGCACCCTGAAAGTCAGCGTCGACGGCAAGGCCTTTGGCGACTATCCGGTCATCGCCCTGGAAGCCGTCCCGGAGGCCGGCCTCATCGGCCGCGCCATCGACACCGTCAAACTCTGGCTCAACTGATCCCATGACCCCATACGTTGCCGACCCCGTCTATCTCAACGGAGATTTCCTGCCCCTGGCCGATGCCGGCATCTCGCCGCTCGACCGGGGTTTCCTCTACGGCGACGGCGTATACGAAGTGATCCCGGTCTATTCCCGCCGGGCTTTCCGCATCGACGAACACCTGGCGCGCCTGCAGGCCACGCTGGCCGGCATCCAGCTGGGCAACCCACTGGCGACCGACGACTGGAAGGCGGTGATCGCCAAACTGATTGAGGCTGCCCCCTGGGACGACCAGTCGATCTACCTGCAGGTCACCCGCGGCGCCGACAATAAGCGCGATCACGCCTTCCCGCCGGCCAGCGTGCCGCCGACGGCCTTCGCCTTTGCCTCGCCGCTGGTGACGACGCCGGCCGACGTGCGCGCCCGCGGCGTTGCCGCGATCACCGTGCCCGACCTGCGCTGGAGCCGTTGCGACCTCAAGGTCATCTCGCTGCTGGCCAACGTGCTGGCCCGCCAGCAGGCGGTCGACCAAGGTTGCGCCGAAGCACTGCTGATCCGCGACGGCTTCATGAAGGAAGGCGCGGCGTCGAACATCTTCATCGTCAAGGACGGCCTGCTGATCGCCCCGCCGAAGACGCAACTGATGCTGCCCGGCATCACCTACGACGTGATCCTCGAACTGGCGCAGCAACACCAGCAGCCTCTGGAAGTGCGCGAAATCAGTGAAACGGAACTTCGCGCCGCCGATGAGGTCTGGATGACCTCGTCGACCAAGGAAGTGCTGGCGATCACCACGCTCGACGGCAAACCTGTCGGCAATGGAACACCCGGCCCGGTCGGCGAACGGATGTGGCAGTGGTATCAGGATTTCAAGAACACGGTAATGCGCAAAGGCTGAGATGGCTTCGTACAAGGACACCCTCCTCGAATTCCCCTGCGACTTTCCCCTGAAGATCATGGGCAAGGCGCACGACGAACTCGCCCAGGCGGTGCTGACCATCGTCACCCGGCACGCCCCCGATTTCGACGGCGCGACGATGGAAATGCGCGCCAGCTCCGGCGGCAACTACCTGAGCCTGACCTGCACCGTGGTCGCCACCTCGAAACCGCAACTCGACGCGCTGTACATGGACCTGACCGCACATCCGCTGGTGAAGGTCGTCCTCTAAGGTGAATCCGCTCGTCAAACGCCTGGGCCGGGTCGACTACGCGCCGACCTACCAGGCCATGCTCGATTTCACCGCCGCCCGCACGGCAGAAACGCCGGACGAGCTGTGGATCGTCGAGCATCCGCCGGTCTATACCCTCGGCCAGGCCGGCAAACCCGAACACATCCTGCGCGACGTCGGCATCCCCATCGTCAAGATCGACCGCGGCGGCCAGGTCACCTACCACGGCCCCGGCCAGGTGGTGATCTACCTGTTGCTCGACCTCTCTCGGCTGAAGATCAAGGTTCGCGAACTGGTCACCGCCATCGAGCAGGCGGTCATCGACCTGCTCGCCGCTCACGGCGTCACTGCCGAACGCCGCGACGGCGCCCCCGGCGTCTATGTCGGCCCGGCCAAAGTGGCGGCGCTCGGCCTGCGCATCCGCAACGGCTGCTCCTACCACGGCGTCTCGCTGAACGTGGACATGGACCTGTCGCCGTTCGAAGCGATCAACCCCTGCGGCTATCCCGGCCTGCAGGTGATCCAGACCAAGGATCTGGGCATTCCGCTCACCGTTCACGAGGCGGGCGAGCAACTCTCGCAGCAACTGCTGCAGCAACTGGACAAACAACATGGCTGAAACGAAGCAAAAAGGCGTCAAGCAAAAGGGCGAACTGAAGACCGCACGCATCCCGATCAAGATCGTCCCGGTAGCCGAACCGCTGAGGAAGCCCGATTGGATTCGCGTCAAGGCCGGCAACAGCGCCGGCCGCTTCGGCGAGATCAAGTCCATGCTGCGCGAGAAGAAGCTGCACACCGTCTGCGAGGAAGCCACCTGCCCGAACATCGGCGAATGTTTCGGCCGCGGCACCGCGACCTTCATGATCCTTGGCGACATCTGCACCCGGCGCTGCCCGTTCTGCGACGTCGGCCACGGCCAGCCGCTGCCGCCCAACCCGGACGAGCCGCGCGAACTGGCCGAATCGGTCGCCGCGCTGAAGCTGCGCTACGTCGTGATCACCAGCGTCGACCGCGACGACCTGCGCGACGGCGGCGCCCAGCACTTCGTCGATGTCATCCGCAACGTCCGCGAACTGTCGCCGACGACCACCGTCGAAACCCTGGTTCCCGACTTCCGCGGCCGCATGGACGTGGCCCTCGACGTCCTTGGCGGCGCCCTGCCCGACGTCCTCAACCACAACATGGAAACCGTGCCGCGCCTCTACAAGCAGGCCCGCCCCGGCGCCGACTACAAGCACTCGCTGGAATTCCTCAAGCAGTTCAAGGCGCGCTATCCAAACGTGTCGACCAAGTCCGGCCTGATGGTCGGTCTCGGCGAAACCGACGACGAAATCCTGGAAGTCATGCGCGACCTGCGCGCCCACGACGTCGAGATGCTGACCATCGGCCAGTACCTGGCGCCGTCCGGCCACCACCTGCCGGTGACGCGCTACGTCCATCCGGACGTGTTCAAGATGTACGAGGAAGAAGCCAAGAAAATGGGCTTCACCGGCGCCGCCTGCGCCCCAATGGTCCGCTCCAGCTACTGGGCCGACCAGCAGGCGCACAGCGCCGGCGTCGCCTGAGTCAGCGCACGCCGGGCTGCGGGGCCGGCGGCCTGCCCGGCGGCGGTGGCGGGATGCCGGCATCAACTGCGCGCACGCCCCCTTGGCTAGCCATATTGGCCGGTACCGGCACGCGGTGTCCCTTGCTGTACATGCACTGAATGTAGGCGTTGTCGTACTGGCGCTGCGTTCCGACACCGGAACTGCGTGCGGCGTCCGAGCCGGCGGCGCTTCCCAGCAGCAGTCCGGCACCAGCGCCAACGGCGGCCCCCCGGCTATCGCCACCGATGGCTGCGCCGGCCAGGGCCCCGACCGCCGTACCAACGGCAGCGCTGGTCGCTGCCGACTGCTGTGCTGCCTGGGCAGCCGTCTTGCCACCAATCAGTTGATAGGCATAGTCGCGGCAGAACAGGTCATCGGCGCGAAAAACCTCGAGCGTTCTGCCGGTACCCGGCAGCGTCATCACGCTGGGCCCGGTCGGCATGACCGTACAGCCCACCAGCAGCAAGGCTGCAAGCAGTGGAGCAACCGACAGGGACTTCATGGGAATGAATGTCATGGCTTACTTCTCCACTTCCGGCAGGACTTTCAGCCACCCCTCGGGGCACTCGCGAACATAGGGGTGATAGCCGGCGGCGCTCCGGCAGTAGTACCACAAGGACTCGCCGCTCCCATCCCCCTGCTCGATGTAGATGGTCGGTTGCGGCGCCGGCACGACGATGGTCGGTTGGTAGTACCAGGGCGGCGGCATGAACCAGGGCCCCCAATAGGTGCCGACATGGACGCCGACACGCGCCCGTCCGCCATGTGCCGAGGCGTCGCTCACGGCGAACGGCATCACAACAAGCAGCAACATCAGGAAACCGGCGACTCTCATCTTGCCCTCCACAGCGGACCCTTCAACAATAGTCGACCTATCGACCCGTGGACAGCGGAAAAGTGCAACCGCTTGTAAATGACCGCTCACTCGTCCCGTTCGAGACACTCCAGGCGCTTGCGCCGCATACCTTCCGGCATTGTCAGGGTAGCCCGGTCCCAGCCTTCGATCTCCAGCACCCGGTCCAGGCACTCCTCCATCAGTGCATGCGCCTGCAACGTCGCCTCGGCAATTGTCTGGTGCACCACCGCATCGTTGGCCGGCTCCAGCTCACACTGGTTCTGGTAACGAAATAGCGAACGCAGGCTACGCAACTGGACCGCCACCTGCCCGGGACAGGCGCACATGTAGATGGCGGCCTCTTCGATGATCTGCTCAAGCTGCAGATCGCTAAAGCGTTGCTGGAGAATCACGCCTGTCTCAGAGCAGCTTCATCTTTTTCGCCGCCTCACGCAGTTCGCCGCGGAAATCCGGGTGGGCGATGGCGATCAGCGCCTCGCAACGCTGCTTGGCTGTCTTGCCGCGTAGCTGGGCGACACCGAATTCGGTGACCACGTAATTGATGTCGTTCTTGCTGGTACTGACGTGCGTTCCGGCCGCCAGGGTCGGCACGATCCGCGAAATGGTGTCGTTCTTCGCGGTGGAGGGCAGCACGATGAAGGCTTTGCCGCCATTGGAGCGATTGGCCGCACGGACGAAATCGGCCTGGCCACCGGTACCCGAGTAAGGAGCGAAGCCGAGGCTCTCGGAGCCGCATTGACCGAGGAAATCGATCTGCATCGTCGCGTTGATGGCGTGCAGGTTGTCGTTCTGGCCGGCCAGGAACGGGTCATTGGTGAAATCGACCGGGTGCATTTCCAGTGCCGGGTTGCGGTTCATGAACTGGTACAGCTTCTTCGAACCGAGCGCGAAGGTCGCCAGCATCTTGCCGTGGTGGTAGTTCTTCTTGCGGTTGGTGACAACGCCGGCTTCGACGAGGGTCATGATGCCGTCACCGACCATTTCGGTATGGATGCCGAGGTCGTGCTTGTCGGTCAGCTGCATGACCACGGCGTCGGGGATGCCACCATAGCCGATCTGCAGCGTGGCACCGTTGGGGATCATCTCGGCGACGTACTTGCCGATGGCCTCCTGGACCGGGCCGATCTTCGGCAGGCCGACTTCGAGGATCGGGTCCTCGCTTTCGCACAATGCTCCGACCTGGGAAATGTGGATATGGCAATCGCCATTGGCAAAGGGAACGTTGGGATTCACCTCCAGCACCACGACGCGCGCCCGTTCGATCGCCGCCATCGTGTAGTCGGCTGCCAGGGACAGCGAGAAGAAGCCATGCTCGTCCATCGGCGAGGCCATCGTGAACACCACATCGGCCGGCAACAGGTTGCGGTTGAGCAGCGCCGGCAGTTCGGAGAAATAGGCTGGCACGAAGTCGATCCAGCCATCCTGGCCGCCGGGGCGCGAAGCGCCGCTGAAGAAATAGGCGGTGTGGCGGACATGCTCGGCCGTTTCCGGATCGAAATAGGCGTACTTGCGCACCGGCAATATCTGCGACACCTGTACGCCGCGAAAATCGCGGCGCGCTTCGGAAAGCGCCGTCAGCAGCGCCGGCGGTTCCCCGACGGCGGTCGGCACGACGATGGTGTCGCCGTTCCTGACGACACGGATGGCATCGCTGGCGGACATGCGCTTTTGCTGGTACAGGGACTGGACAGACATGCAGGTTCTCCTCGATTTATTATTGAAAATGAAAATGCTCGCACAACACCCGGCCGGAAAGGCTGACCAAGATCAAATCACGATGCGCCTCGCATCATGCCAGCAGATGCCGGCAAATGCTCACGTTCGCCGGTTGCTGCCGGCGACCATCCGGATCTCGAACAGGCGGCATTCGAGCGGACCGTTGAATAGCGGCGTCTTGCGGCTCGGCTTCAAACCGACCAGCTTGGGCAGGCGCAAGTCGGCGGCGAAAAAGAAACAGTTCCAGCCGGCCCAGTGGCGTTTCAGCGCAGTGCCGAGCTGCGGGTAGAAGGCGGCCAGTTCGTCCTGCTCGCCGATCCGCTCCCCGTAGGGCGGGTTGGCCAGCAGGATGCCGTGCTCGGTCAGCGGCTGGACTTCGAGCAGGTCACCGTGATCGACGGTGACGATGCCGCCGAAGCCGGCTTCCTGCAGGTTGCGCCGGGTGGCGCGGACGGCCCGCTCGTCGATGTCGTAGCCGCGGATGTCGAGCGGTTCGGCCGGCTTGACGCGGGCCTCGGCGGCGGCGCGGATGCGCGCCCACTCCAGGGCCTCGAACTTCTTCAGCAATTCGAACGAGAAGGCACGGTCGAGTCCCGGCGCCCGGTCGAGCGCCACCTGCACGGCTTCGAGCAGGAAGGTGCCGCTGCCGCACATCGGATCGATCAGCGGCATGCCCGGCTGCCAGCCGGTCATCCTCAAAATGCCGGCCGCCAGATTCTCCTTCAGCGGCGCATCAACGCTGGCCTTGCGGAATCCGCGCTGCCACAGCGGCTGACCGGAGGTGTCGAGGTACAGCGTACATTCGTTCTCGGTCAGGAAAACGTGGACGCTGACGTCCGGATGGCGCGTCTCGATGTTCGGCCGCTCGCCGCAGTCCTCGCGGAAGCGGTCGCAGACGGCGTCCTTGACGCGCAGCGTGACGAAATCCAGCGACTTCAGCGGGCACTTGATGGCGGTGGTGACCACACGCATCGTCCGCGTCACATCGAAATGGTTGGGCCACAGCTGGCGCACCGCCAGGCGATAGATATCCTCTTCCTTGGCGTACGGCCCCTTGACGATGTGCCAGAGGATGCGCGTCGCCAGCCGCGACTCGAGGTTGGCGCGGTAGCAGACCGACCAGTCGCCGGCGAAGAAGACGCCGCCGTGCGTGGTGCGCAGGTCGGCGCCGCCGACGGTGCGCAGCTCCTCAAGCAGCAGGTCTTCGAGGCCGCGCGGGCAGATGGCGAAATATTTGTTCATGTCAGAAGGGCTTGAGAACGACGAGGAAGAGCACGATCAGCAGCACGACGACCGGCAGTTCGTTGTAGAAGCGGAACCAGACGTGCGACCGGCGGTTGCGCCCGCTCCGGAATTCGCCGAGCAGACGGCCGCAATGCCAGTGATAAGCAGCAAGTCCGGCAACCAGGGTCGTCTTGGCATGTAGCCAGCCACCGTGAAAACCATAGCCGAACCACAGCCAGAGACCGGTGATGACGGCCAGGATGCCGAGCGGCGTCATGAACTTGTAGAGCTTGCCGGCCATCAGCAGCAGGCGCTCGCGTTCGGCTGCACTGTCGGCGGGCACCATGGCCAGATTGACATAGATGCGCGGCAGATAGAACAGGCCGGCAAACCACGAGATGACCATCCAGATATGCAGGGTCTTCAGGACAAGCATGCGTTTCTCCTCGAGACGGCCTCGGCGATACCGGCATCGACTGTCGGATAGGCAAGGCGCAGTTTTAATTCGTTCGTCAGTCGGCGGTTGGCGATACGCCGTGATTCGCGCATGAAGGACATCTGCAGCGGCGACAGCACTTCGGCAGCGGCGCGGCGCGTCAGGCGCGGCGGGCGCGGCAATGCGAAAGCGTCAGCGACACGGTCGAAATAGTCAGCCATGCGC
>WBUO01000451.1 GCA_008933675.1 Dechloromonas sp. | reverse complement strand
GTCCCAAGAGCCGATGTCGAGAAAAATAGTCCCGGCCATCATCGACATGAGCAGGGTTAGGATCAGCAACCACACCAGAATGATGCTTGCTGTCATCCGCCAGCTCTTGGGCGGGAGGCCTTGGAAGAGAAATGTCAGGATACCTGCCACGTTTACGCATACCAGGTTGACCGTGAATAGGAAAAGCGCGTTGGCGCCAGCAGCAGGATATCCAGCGCCTGTATAGATGCCTGCAGCGGTCAACGGGGGAACCAGCGCAACCGCCACCATCACGCCAACCAGGGAGAGCGATGCCCCTCGGCTGAATGCCAGCACCCCGGCACCGCCGCATGCAAGGGCAAGGGCAACGTCAGAGGGCTGGACCAGCGTCCGATTGCGCAATTCTGGGGTCAGAGGGTCGATCGTCGCGATCACACCAATCGCAATGCCCGCCAAGACAGCGAGAGCGCTGCCAACGGCCAGCGTGACCATTGCCTGACTGCCTAGCTTCCAATTGCCCACCGTCGCCGCCAGCGCGAGGCCCATCGTGGGGCCAAGCAAGGGCGCAATGATCATTGCACCGATAACAACGGCCGTTTGCCCACTGCGCATCCCGAGACCGGCAATGATCGCCGACAACGTGACAGTCAAAAGATAGGACGGGCGCAGCTTGAGGCTGTCCTCGATATCGTCGTAGATTTCGTCCGTGCTCAGGCGATCTCGGCTGAAAAAGCGCTCCAGCCATGTGGGCGGCGGGAGATCCCGAGAAAGCGGCAGTTCGGTATCGGCATTTTCCTGCAGAGGCGGCAGCACGGCCTCGAGCTCGGCTACATATGTCGTGAACGAAGGGATGTGGCCAAAGGCCTCGTCGAGATCTACGAGTAGCCGTTCGGTGTAGCGCTGCTGGACGATGCAGGAATACTTTTCATGCTCACCGGGCACACTCTCGCGCCAAAACCGCCGTGTGTGGCGCGGCAGGATGGTCTCCAGCTGCCCTATTTGACTTTCAGGCAGAAAAATTTGGACGATGCGCGCTGGCATGGGGGGCTATCAAGACTCCGATTGTAACGTTCAAGCGTGGCATCAAGTCGAACTTTTATAATGAACGATTGCCTTAGTTCGCTGGGCAAACGCCATCCAAGATGCGACGGCGATCTCTCGATCCCATTCCGGCATAGCGTTCAAAGTGAGGCGTTTCATGCCGAAAATCCCGATTGCCAGCAAGCCTCTGAGGTTTGCAATTGAGGGTCTGGTGGGGATAAGAAAGTCAGCGCCGAGTGCGTGTTTTTTTGGGCAGATGGCACGCTTAAGGGTATCGGCGAATATCTTCGCGCCGTTGCAATCTCTACGCTGAAGGCTAAGGGGCGCGGATGTCTGGCTTTCGTGTCCACATTTTGAAGCATGCCCGGCTCACGCTTGTGTGGCTGGCGTTGGCACTGGCAGCGAAGGCGCTGGTGCCTGTAGGCTTCATGCTATCAGTTACCGGAGAACGGATTCTCACGGTGACGATCTGCGCCGATGCCAGCGGCGCGCTAAGGCAGATGCAGATTGCAATCCCGAACGAGGATGACACGTCCGGCGGTCAGCCGAACGCGGCTGACACCGGCCAACACTGTGCATTTTCCGGGCAAGGCCATGCCGCGGCCGACGGGGCTGATCCGGTGCTCCTGGCCACCGCATTTGCCTTCCTCGTTCTCCTTGGCTTTGCGCCGCTACAGGCACTCCCGCCGCGCGATATTGCGTTCTTGCGCCCGCCTCTGCGCGGGCCGCCGTTCGCACACTTCTGAACGCTACTTGCTTCGCGCTGCGGGTTCAATTCGGCAGCGGGAAACCAAGGGCGCACGTAACCCGCCAAGGCAGAGCCCCGCCTCCGCCTTCGCGTCGCGGCGCTTGCCGCCAGACCCGTTTGGAATTGGACAAATCACCGATGAATATCACCCGACTGATCCGGGCAAGCCTGCTTGCCGGATGCACTCTTGCTGCCGTGCCCCCCGCGCTGGCCCAAGACGCTACCACACCGCACGCGCCCGAGGATAAGCTCACCGACACTATCATCGTGACCGCCAGGCACGATACGATAGCGAGCGATGCCGTCGCCGCGTCGCGCCAAATCGCGCTTCCTGCTGATGCTGCGGCGATTGCCGCGCGTGTGGCCGGGGGCGACATCTACGGCAACGGCGCGCTCTCGGGCCAGCTCTCCTATCGCGGGTTGGCGGGCGAGCGCGTGCTTGGCCGCATCAACGGTCAGCGCTTCGCTACCGGGGGCCCCAACGCAATGGACCCGCCGCTGCACTACGCACCCTCGATTCTGATCGAGCGCATCGATATTGCCCGTGGGGTGGCACCGGTGGCAGAGGGCCCCTCACTCGGCGGAGCGATCAATGCCAAACTGGTGCAGGCGCAGTTCACCGACAACGCCAGCATGAGCCCACAAGTGCGCGTGGCGAGCCAGTATCGCAGCGTCGATGACAGCTATGCGTTGGGTGGTCTCGTCGCACTGGCGAGTGAGCAATGGCGCTTCGGCCTCATCGCCAGCCGCGAACAGGGGCATGACTACCGCTTCCCGGGAGGCACCGCGGATGGCACCGCCTTCGAGCGCAACCTCTACGGCGTCCACGCGGGTTTCCGTGCCGGCGCGGGCGAACTCTTTGTCGAATATCGCCGCAGCGAGACCGACCCGTCCGGCAATCCTCCGTTTGCGCTCGACATGGTCTATTTCAATACCGACTTTGTGC
>WBUO01000450.1 GCA_008933675.1 Dechloromonas sp. | reverse complement strand
TATTCGCAATCTTAAGACGCATTGTTGTACCCCCGTGACGCTTGACAAGAATGGGATATAACGGGAAACCCACAGGGGCGCAACCTTTTTGCGCCATTTATCGGAATTCAGGCCAATTAAATGAACGAAAAACCCCCCGCACTTCCGTTGGAGAATGGCTCTGGAAAAAGGCAGGAAAATACCGAAAATACCAATAAACCTGCCGACCCGGTGAAGCGCCGGCCGGGTCGGCCGGTAGGTTCGGGTTCGCTGACGAAGCTGCTTGCTACGAGCGTTGCGGCCCAGATGCTCGGTATCGACCCGAAAACCATCAGGCAAATGGCCGAGAACAACGAGATCGAGCACGAGTACACGCAGAACGGCAAGCAGCTGCGATTTCGACGCTCTGTGATCGAGGAGGCCAAGCGCTCGGGCCGGTTCGCCGAAGCAGAGACACCTCGTCCGATAATTTCCGCGCTCGTTCCGGCCGGTAGAGCGGCTGAGCTGACGGCGGGCATGAAGCGAGTTGGCCACGCTTTCGGCTGCCAGGTCGAGGTGTTCTCCCTGGAAACAAGCGGCCTGCCGCCGGCCGAGCTTGTGCTGAAAATTTCGATGGGCGAGACCGTGGCGGTCCTGTTGCCATCGGAAGACGCGCAGGAATTTCCTCGGAATTCGCAAATCTGGCTTCTCGAACTTTGTAAAGGCAGGCGAATGCCCGTGATTTTCGCAAACGGCGGCGAACTGCCGCTGGAGGACGAACCATCGGGATGACATCCGCCGGCGAAACTGATGAGGGGTGCCTGTGAGCCAGCAAATCAACAGCAAGCTGCTGATCTTTTTCGCCGCCGGCGTTATCGCCGGTGTGGTCTATATCGGCGTTTCGCTACTGATCGCGGAAGCCCATGCGGCCAGCCCGGCATTTCGGTGGTTCGGGTTGGACTACATGGGGTCCGCATTTGCCACGCAAGCCATGCTGCAGGTGGCGCTACTCGGCGCCGCAGGGCTGATCCAGTTGCGGGAAAGGCGAGCGACCCCGCTGGTGTGGCTCACGGTTTTATCGACGGCGGGCATGGCGGCATACTATTTCGTTGTGGTCGGTCGTTACGTGATGCAGCACGTCAATTTCGAGGGGGAATTTTCTGTTCGATCGGCGTTCTTCGGAACTGCATCTTACGGGTCAATCACCCCATATCTGCCTGCGCTCTGGTATCTCGTGTTCTCGCTGGGGGCAGGGTTCGCAACACTGCGCATCGCACGTTGGAGGAGTACCGTCGAGCACGAGAAATCCGACGTTCACGGCCGTTCTCGGTTTCTAGAATCAAAGGACTTCAAAGAGCTAGGAATGTACTCCGACTTGGGCTCAATAGTCGGTCGATGCGCAAGGACGCATCGCCGCCTATACCTGGAGTTCTCTCAACGTCTGATCATTGCACCTTCGGGCGCCGGTAAAGATCGGGGCGTTCTAATACCTGCACTGCTCAGCCAAGACCGCGGCGCTGTCGCTTTCGATCCGAAGGCGGAGATGTATTTCGTAGCAGCGCCGCACCGAGCGCGCATGGGTGGTCGACGGCGAACGATTTACGCTGTTGACCCTTTCGGCGTCTTGGATATCGCGCATCTCAAACGTGCTGAGTATGACAGCGTTAGGGCAACTTCCAACGCGCTGGTTGATCCGCTGATTTTCGTTCGAAGTGGGACCAATAATTTGATGCGCGACATCAATGCGGTCGTCACGGCCTTGGTGACCAGGGCGGCGAAGGGCGGCGCGGGAAAGTCCGATCATTTCGAGGACTGGGCGGAGATCCTGTTACGAGGGTTCATATGGACCGCGTTCTTCATGTGGGAGCGCGATGGCCGAGCCTCAGGCCGTCCAACCCTGCCAGATATTGAGACGATCGCCCAATTCGACGCTGACGATTTGGACAACTTCATGTCCGAGATGGTCGCGGCCGGAGGGCCGGCGGAATCCGCTGCGAACCGCTTGAAGACGACGGCGAAGGAAGAGTGGGGGTCGATCCTCTCGACGACTTATCGGCAGGTCCAATGGATTAGCGACCCGAATGTGCGCCGCGTTCTTAGTGGCAACACCATCGACTTTGATGCCGTCGCAAAAGGCGATGCCGACATATTCATCGTGGTGCCAGAAGACCAAATTCCTACCCACAGGAAGCTCGTTGCCCTGATCTTCCAGACCATCCGCACGCAGCTACAGCAGCGGCCGGTCGATTCGAAACCCGAGCGCGATATCTGGTTCCTAATCAACGAAGCCGGACTGCTCGGGTTTTCTCGGGTTTATCAAGAGTCCTGGGTCATTGATCGCGCCAGTGGCATCGTCGCATGGATGGTATTTCAGACCATTGATCAACTCGATGATTATCCTCATGCGAGCCAGTTCCTGTCTGCTGCCGTGAAACACCTCTTTGGCAGCGACGATCCGAAATCGCTAAAGATGGCCGTCGATTGGTGCGGAAAGGTGACGGAGGAAAACGTTTCTCACACGACGGGGGAGTCGGTGACCGGCGGGTCCCGACAGAGTGTGAGCGGAAGTAAGTCACTCCAGGTGTCGAGCGTCGGCGTTGAGCTTCTGCGAACCGAGGACTTTCGAACGATGAACGCGAGTGAACAAATCGTCCTTGCGCGCGGCAAACATCCGATCCGCTGCAAGCTCGCCAGATACGATGAGGACAAGGAATTGGCTGCCGTCGCTTCCGGAAATCCCGTGTTGCTTTCCAGGCAGAAAGCG
>WBUO01000449.1 GCA_008933675.1 Dechloromonas sp. | reverse complement strand
GATTGGGGGCCTGACGCTGGCTCTGCTAGCGGCGGCTTTCGGCTTCATCCTCTGGCTCGGTCAATCCCAATTCGCCCGTAATTTCGACGAGTATCGGATCATTTTCGATGGTCCCGTCCGCGGTCTTAGCGAGGGAGGCGAGGTGCAGTTCAACGGAATTCCGGTGGGAGAAATCACGCGTATTAGTCTTGATCCCAGAAATCCAAACAGGGTGCTTGCAGGGGTGCGCCTGCGCGAGGATACGCCTGTGCGCGTCGATTCTACCGCCGCGACGGAGTCGCAAGGCATAACCGGCGGAAGCTACATCCAGATCAGTGCGGGGACGCCCTCTAAGCCGTTGTTGAAGGAGGTTTCCAAGGAAACGCTCCCAGTGATTAAGGCGGAAAAAAGTTCGCTACAATCCCTGATGGATGGAGGTGGCGCATTGTTGGCGGACGCTTCGCAGGCCCTGGAAAGGGTCAACCGGACCTTGTCCGACGAGAATATCGAAAATGTTTCGGCTGCTATTGCGGATGTAAGAGCTACCACGGCGGAATTGCGATCTAGTCGCGGAATGTTCAGCAAGGCTGAACAAGCGTTTGCACGCCTGGACCGGGCGGCGGCCGATATCGAGGCCGCGGCCGCATCGGCGCGCACGGCGATCGATGGCGACGGTCGCAAGACGTTTGCCGATGTCTCGGCAGCTGCTCGAGATCTTCGAGAGGGGATCGCCGAGGCGAGGGTGGTCATTCACAGGCTTGATGACGCCGCGAGTGGATTGGCGGCGCCCGACGGCTCCGGGATTGCTGCAACTTTGAAATCGCTCGATAGCGCGGCGCAGGAAATCGAGCAGCTCGCCGGCCAGCTACGACGGACCCCTCGTGAAAGGAAGCTCCCCCAATGAAAACGATCTCTGCAAGAATGTTTTTGCTGACGGGCGCGCTAATTTGCCTTTCTGGTTGCGGGAATATTCTGGGAACTGGCGGCAAATCGACGTTGTACCGGATCAGCAGCACGCCCGTACCGGAGCGTGAAATTGCACGACAGTGGATTCCGGTGTATATTACGCGACCGACGCTTCCGCCTGGGGCCGATGGAGACAGGATCCTCACGATCGAGAATCGCGAAGTCACGTATCTGGCCAAAGCACGGTGGATGAGGCCTGCGCCCGAGATGATCCGCGAGGCTATTGCCGGAAGCGTAGCGCGCAAAATCGATCACGCATATATCCCTGTCCAGAGCGTGGCTTCCGATCATTACGTCCTATCCGCACGGCTTTCTTCTTTTGCAGCCTATTACGAGCAGGGGCCCGACGCGGCCCCGATCATTCGCATCGCCGCGCAAGTGGAACTAAGCCGATCCAAAGAATCGGAACCACTGGCAGTCACGCGCATCGTCCTTGATAGGACAGCAAGCGCAAACAGCGTTTCGAGTATCGTCGAAGCCTTTGATCGCGCGAGCCTTGAAATGGCCGACAAAATCGCGAGTTGGACGGCTGCGGTGATCAATTAGCGGGTAGCCAATGGAAACTTAGGTGTTTAGTCCCAGCATGTGATGGTGTGGCTCCATATTGAAGATATCCGGCTTGGATTTCCAGAGTTCTTCGATGGCCTCATAGGGTGTCTTGAAGCGCAGTGCCTTCAACTGCTTGGCAAAGTTGTAAGCGACCAACCAGTCGCGGACATGGCGGCGCAGCTCGTTGATCGACGTGTAATGGAAAGATTTGACGGTGGCCTCCTTGATGGTGCGCACCATCCTTTCGGCCTGACCGTTGGTCCATGGGTGATAGGGTTTGGTGAGGCGTAACCGGTGTTTTCAGGCTACGACGGTCCATGGCATGAGATCACCGACGCTGTTGGCGGGATAACCGTTGGCGAGGCTGGTGAGGGTTTCGGTCAGCCATTGGTGGGGGTTGATGGTGCTGAGCTTGCAACATTCGATGAGCGTGGCGATCACCGCCCAGTTGTCGCCGCCCTCGTCGGAACCGGCAAACAGGGCATTTTTGCGATTGCGAGCCAGCGGCCTGATCGATCGTTCGACGGTATTGGAGTCGAGGTCGATGCGACCGTCATCGATGAAGCGTGAGAGGCCGTCCCAGCGGGTGAGTGCGTAGCGGATCGCTTCGCCGAGCTTGCTCTTGGCGCTGACCTGGCGGCCACGGGCGGCAAGATATTGGTGAAGATCGTCGATGATGACGCGGCTGCGTCCGGCCCGAGCGGCACGACGCTGCTCGGCCGAGAGGCCGCGCACATCGTCCTCGATGGCGTAAAGCAAGGCGATGCGGCGCAGCACCTCGGTAGCGACCGGGGATGTATCAGCCAGTTCGTAGAATTTGCGACGCACATGCGCCCAGCAGAAAGCGAGCCTGATCTGCTGGCGCCGCCGGGGGAGCGCGGCGTAGCCGCCATAGCCATCGACCTGTAGGATGCCCGCAAAATCACCAAGATGGAACTGGGGACGCTCGGCCTTGCGATCTGGCGCATAGACATAGGCGACGATCGGCGGATCGCAGCCGCCCCATGGTCGGTCGTCGCGGGCATAGGCCCAGAGCTGGCCGGTCTTGGTCCGCCCGCGTCCGGGATCGAGCACCGGGGCGGTCGTCTCGTCGGCGAACAGCCGCTCGGATCGTCGTAGCTCGTCGAGAATGTGGTCACGCAAGGGGCGCAGATACCAGGCCGCTCGCCCGACCCAGTCGGCCAAAGTGGATCGGTCGAGCCGGATGCCCTGCCGGGCGTATATCTGG
>WBUO01000448.1 GCA_008933675.1 Dechloromonas sp. | reverse complement strand
GCCCAATGAGAAACCGAGATCCACGCTGATCTGCCCGATCTTGAACAGCCCGGCACTCAGCAACAGCCCCACACCCAAGGAGGGGAGCAACAGGAGAGCCAGGCTGAGACCACTAGCCGCGCTATCCGTACCTGCAGTGGTGCTCAGCGTGTGAGAGAGTTCGATAAAGGCCGGGTTCTCCCCCAACCAGTGAACAATGCTGGGGCCATGAATGAGCAGGATTCCTGTGGAGATGATGCAGCCAAGGGCAAAAACGAGGATTGCGGTCATACGTGCTCCAAAATCAATTGTTGGTCATCGTTATACCGACCTGTCTTGGCCGAATCTCAACTAATCGGAGCAACTACCTCGCGGGACTGTCGCCCGAAAAAATATCGAAGCGACGGCCCGAAGACATGCGGTAACGGTAGGGGGCATTATGAGAACCCCTTTCCGTTACAGCTATGCAGGAATGCAGCCGAAATCGCTGCTTAGGTGGAGGAATGGACACCCATGCTGCGCAATACGCGCGGCACCAGGCGGCTTACACGCTCAGGAAGGTCGGCTGTCCAGTGATCCGACTCATCTGGCGCAAGGTGGATCGAGCGACCTAGCTTGACGTCTACGACACGCTGGTACTGATCGTTGAAGCGATCCGCAATTCTCTCAATCTGGGTATCCGCTGCGCAGCGCAGCAGGAACAGATATTCCTTTGGCCTTGAGTGGCGAAGCCAATTCATGCGCGCCCCCATGGCTTCCAGGTCGCATACCGTAGATCTTCCGTAAGTCTTTTCGCCGCGCAGCCAAGGCAAGAGATAGGGAAAGATCGCAGCTCCTGCTGCGAACCATGTGATTGCCGCTTCGACTTCGCCGCGGAGCAAATAACAAACGCTCAAGACCAACGCCCGGCCATCGCGTTGCGTAAATCCGGCCTGCAACTTGGTGATTTCAGCCCCGATACGCGACGACTTGCCCTCGAGGGTTAGCAAAAGTGCGTAATCCATGTCAATTTCGACGTCGGAGGCACCAACTGCTCGCCGGCGCCGCAAAGTTTTCACCGCGGCGGACAAGTCTCCGAGATTCGCCTGTATTTCGGCCAATGACTTGAGGAACCCAAGGTAAAACCTGCTTCCGTCATAGTCAAAGCTCAACTTCCCCTCGAGCTTTGCCGGCAACATCTCCTCGGCGTTGGCGATAGCCATTTCGAGCGCCCATTTGATTCGGTCTACATCCCCCTCAAGCTGGTACATGGTAATCACGTTGTCCCATCCAGACAGGAAATCCGGACGGAAAGCCAGTACCCGTTCTGTACGGTGGCGAATTGTCTCTCGCACGGCCGGATCGGGATTGTCGTGCTCCAGAACCGCCCAATCATCCATGAGCGTTCGTTCCAGCTCATCCACAGCAGGAGTCATTTCCAACTGGGTGGAATTGCGCCCATTATGCAATCCCGTGACGCACCGATACATGGGCGAGGGGTTAGAAATCGGGGTACGTTGGCTGAATTCTGCCCACGACCTTCCACCCATCAGGTGAGCCATCGCGTCCATAATGGACGTCAGAGGCAGATGGAGCGAATCGACAAGACGTCGGCCAATGGACAGCATTGCCTCCTGGCCAACAGGTGGCATCGCCCAGGACAGCATCTTGTGACAGTGGTAGAAGGGGTAAGCGTGTCGGACGGCGAGGAGAGCAGCCTTCTCAGACTTGTTGTGACCGGCCCCCTCGACTGCCTCCTTGAGGCGCGACTGTAGGAAGTGCCAGTCCGGTTGGCGGCATGCCTTGGCAACATGCTCGAGCATGCTGCGCTGGCCTACCGTTGGCTTCTGCTTTCGCAAGAGCCGGGCATAACGCTTGATTCCGTCTTCGATTCCGTTGGCAAAGTCGGCGTCGAAGGAAACATCTTCGACAGCAGCTGCATCAAGGGCAGCAAAAAACTCTTCTTGAGACATCGATGCTTCTCCAGCGCCACGCAGAGGGAAGAACGGCTCACTCATTCACCGGGCGCAAGAGATCACTCGATGGAAGTAAAGGGTACAGCAGCTTGGTTTGGAGGATTGGCCAGTGTGAGCGGCGGGCGCACCAAGAGGCACCGTTTTTTTATCGTGCCTCCTGGTGTCGAGATTGTCAATTTCGGATACCCTCAATTTCTCAATACCCAGCCAGCAAAAAATGCCATGTTTGGCCGTAGTTTTGCCATCCGTTCAGTCGTCCTGCCAGGGTAGATCCATCCGCCCGGACCATGACGAACCAGACAGATGCCGTGCGCCCTTGTGGCGGTGCCGGCTCAACCTCCAGCCGGGCGATCACAACGTCTTTGGGAGCGCCTTTGGCCTGGTTGTCGGCGGTAGCCGCGCGTAGCTGTCCTTCGCTGACGCTCACCGTACCGGCGCTGGCCGCCAGCGCGCGGCGAATCTCCGGCGGATGGGTCGAGTAGAGGTCGAGGATGTACTGCTTGGCCGAAGCCTCCAGCACGGCATTCACGTTGCTCTCATCCTTCGGAATGGACGCGGCCGCGACGCTGATCGCGGGCGGCTTAGCCTCTTGTCCATCCTTCTTCGGGTTGATCGGGTTGCAGGAAGCTGGCAACAAAAAGGCGGCAATGATGCCGCCCACCGCAATCGCGGTACCGATGTGGTGAACCATCGCATTCTCCTCAGTAATTGGTCCGGTAGTCCTCGCCCTTGTTGAAGCGGTCCTGCCAGTCCGCCAGATAGCCGCGAGCCAGGTCGGGGTTTTTCCACACA
>WBUO01000447.1 GCA_008933675.1 Dechloromonas sp. | reverse complement strand
CCCTTCCCGACCCCCGGGTTTTGGCCCCCGCCGAAATTTTGCGGGATCGATCTCACGGCTTCGCCAAGATCACCAAACCCGGCTCGCTGAATATCGCCGCGATCAATTCTGATCTCGGGCGATGCAAGTCGCGCGCCTTTGATGCGCGATCCCGTAACGGTGATCTCCTGCTCGGCTGTCTCGACTTGGTCCGGAGAACGCGGTGTACCGGCCCGGCCGATTATAATCGCACTTTTCGTATTTCGGACGACCAGACCGGATCCCTCGATCACGCCCTCCGTCCAGTCGGCTTCCGTTCCTCGTTTTTGAACACTTGCCGAGTTGCCCGAACCTTCGATCGCATAGCGGAGCTCGTCACCTGGCTCGAGCCGGATCGGTTCAGCCTTCCCTGCCGACTGCGCTCGGCGAACGTCAATGGCGCCCCGCAGGAGATGAATCTCCACCGTGCGCTTGTCGCGAAAAGCTACGTCAAAGACAGTTCCCACGGCAACGATCTCGCTGTCGCCCGCGTCAACGACAAACGGACGTTCTTCGTGCGCGACATCGAAGCGCGCTCGGCCGCGGCCTAGTCGTAGACGGCGCTCGCCAGATCGAAACCATGCTCGGATCGTGGTGTCACCGTCCAAGGTCAGGCGAGACCCATCCGGAAGTGAAAACTCGCGCACCTCGCCAGCTTCGGTCGAATATTGGAGCGATGCGTCCGCGTGGCCCTGCGCCATTTGTGTCGTATCCGCTTCCGGCCAGAAGGCTGGTGCTCCGCTCGCGCGCCATGCGACGAAGCCTATGAGCGCCATGCATCCGATTACGGTGATCCAGACGCGTTTGGCCGTCCCGCGCACCGGCTTGGGCGGCGGCAGGTTTTCCCAATCGACGCGCTTGCCGGCGGAATGAAGGCCAGCGATGCGATTATAGGTCGCGCGATGCAGCGCACCACGCGCGAGCCATCGCTTAAATTCCCGCTCGTCTTCCTCACTCACATTCTCATCGTTCATGATAACGAACCATTCGCCGGCCTCGCGGCGGAGCTGATCTTGCTCATAGCGATGTGTTTCAGCCATTGGCGTTCACCCTGTGATCGAGATAGAGCAGTGCCTTCTTCATATGGTATTTGACACCGTCAACGGTGATACCGAGCTTCTCGGCGATCTCCTGATAGGTCAGTTCTTCCTGCCGATGGAGCCGGAATACTTCCCGCGTTCGCGATGGAAGTTCTGAAAGCGCCTCCTCGTAGCGGCGCATGAAATCCGACGCCTCCATCATCCATTCCTGTTCCGGATCGACCCACAACTCGTGGGCCTCGTCCACCGGGACATGGTTTGCTCGATCATGGGCGCGGGGACGCCGCGTGCGCTCCCACAACAGACTTCGGGCAATCGTGCGGAGATAGGCAGCGGGGGTGCGCACCTTAGACCTAGGGCGCGCCTCGACGAAATTGACAAATGTGTCCTGAACAAGGTCGTGCACCTCATCTTGGTTCCGGATCGATCGGCGGAAGAGGCGTGCGAGGCGCGGCGCCTCCGACCGGAACAACCGGTCGATCAACCGATCATTTTCGCCGGTTTCCGGCACAGGGGCGCGATCATTATCGGATCGGTTCATGCCGCAATACCCGCTGCAGAACGCCGCGTGCGCCGAGACGAGGTCTGAAGATTTGGTGGCATGGAATTGAAAGCCGATCAGCAAAGCATGACGCAGCATTGCCCGTGTGCAGGCCAATTGCGTAACGATGTGACGGCCGACCCGCATAGTCGGGCGTTTGTAGATCAGGAGACGGGTTCACCCATCCCCTTCGCGCATCATGACGAGGGTAGCTTGTCGTTGCAACAGCAGAATTTACGCCGCGCCCGCTCAGCACCGGTCCTGAGCGTGGCAACCGTCCGGCACAGGATCAGATATTGCCCGACTCTGACGCGGCAGCGCGTTCGAGCTCAGCCAGTTTCTCGGTGCAGATTTCCCGGACGATCGCGCTCAGCTCCTGCACGCGCTCGCCCAGCCATGCGAGATCTTCCGCGCTGATCCGATAATGTTTCGAATAGCGGGCTTTGACATAGGCGTCCTTCAAGAGGCTGAAGCGGCGGCGCGACTGCCTGTCGTCGTCGGGCCAGACATGGACGAGGCGCCGGTCGACCTTCCTCGCCTGGTTGCGGAGATTTTCCAGATTATGGCTGTGCGGCGTGTACAGCGTGCAGGTCAGCAGCAACGTGTGATAGAGACGCTCAGTAGCCTGATGCAGCTGAAACGCGGCATTCTTTCGAAACCCTTGATTTTGAGCAGCTTCGAACATGGCAAAGAACTCGCCGGCGCTCGGGTACCATTCGTCAAAATATTCGCGTGCCAGCGCGAGCGCATCCGCAGGGCGCTTGGGTCGTGGCGTCGCGAGCTCGCTGTCGTCCGATTGATACAGCGCAACCGCATCCTTGACGACGTCCAAGAAAAAGAAGCGTCCATCGGCGAGATTATTATTCACCTCTTGGAGCGTGTGGACGATCAGGCTCACCGGATGACGCAGCCGGTGAAGAACCATATAATCGCGCGCCAGCCGGTTCTCGAGATGATACCAATATTCGTGATCGGTAAGTTCGACCTGATTGACGATGACGAGGATGGCCGCCGCGCGTCCAGCTGCCGAGCGTGTCGTTGCGGAAGATGCTCATGACGACGCGCCTCCCCCCAGAGCGGGAAGGTCGCCAGCGGTGATCAGTCCCCGGTCGAGGAGTAGCCGCTTTGTAT
>WBUO01000068.1 GCA_008933675.1 Dechloromonas sp. | reverse complement strand
GCCCTAAGGATGCTCAGCAAGCGAGGGAGCACGATTTCCGATACGCAGTCGAATCTTTTGTTCGTGACGGATATCCCCAGCAAACTGGAGGAAATCCGCGCTTTCATCAAAGCAATTGATGTGGGGGCACGGCAGGTGATGATCGAGGCGCGGGTCGTTGAGGCGAATGACAGCTTCAACCGCGACTTGGGAGTCAAATTGAACCTGATCAATTCCAAAGCAAATCAAATTGGCGGCTCGGGTGTGTATGCAAGCGGGGGCAAGATGGCTCCCGGAACAAGTACCTCGACGTTTAAGGATGGAGTGTGGACCACAACAGCAACCGGTTCTGTATTGACTCAGACCCCAATGGCTGGTGTCAATCTGCCGTCGTTTACATCAACAGGAGGGACCCTGGCTCTTTCCTTGTTCAATGCATCAGCGACCCGGATTCTGAATCTTGAGTTGGCTGCTCTGGAGAGCGATGGTGTCGGAAAGATCATTTCCAGTCCGCGTGTTATTACAGCCAATAATGTCAAAGCCAAGATCGAGGATGGCACCGAGGTTCCTTATGTGACTACACAGAGTAGCGGTGGAACGACGACCCAGACGGTGAGCTTCAAGTCTGCCAAGCTGTCGCTGGAGGCCACGCCGCAAATCACGCCGGAAGGTACTGTCCGCATGACCTTGGTAGTCAAGAAGGAGGAGCCCGACTGGACTCGGGCTGTTCTCGGAAATCCTCCGATCAAGAGCTCGATTGTTGAGACCGATGTCGTTGTGGAAAATGGTGGAACCGTGGTCATCGGTGGTGTCTTTGTTACCAGCAGCCAAGCGACAACGGAGAAGGTGCCGTTCCTCGGAGACATCCCGTTCTTTGGCTGGTTGTTCAAATTCAAGGCAGATGTCGGGGATCGTCGAGAGTTGCTCGTATTCATTACTCCGCGCATTCTTTCCGAGAAACTGCGCTTGGATTGAACGTACCGCCTGTCGTCAAAAGGGCCGGCTAACGCCGGCCTTTTTTTGTGTGCTTTACGGACTCGGATAGAATCTGGGCGTGGAAAATCAACGAAACATCTATCTTGTCGGTTTAATGGGGGCTGGCAAGACGACCATTGGAAAGCAGCTTGCCCGCCGGCTTGGCCGGCAGTTCATCGACTCCGATCACGAAATCGTCGCCAGAACAGGCGTTCCCATTCCGACCATTTTTGAGATTGAGGGCGAGGCTGGCTTTCGCCGCAGGGAGGCTGGCACGATCGCCGAACTGACCGGAGTCAAAGGCGTCGTTATGGCGACCGGTGGTGGTGTTGTCCTTGATCCGGAAAACCGTAGACGTCTCCATGACACGGGTTGGGTGGTTTATCTCAATGTGCCCCCGGTGATGTTGTACGAGCGCACGCGGCATGATCGCAACCGGCCACTGCTTCAGGTGGCTGATCCCTTGGCACAGCTGGAAAGGCTACATGCGGAACGAGACCCGCTCTACCGGCAAACTGCGCATTTCGTGGTCGAGGGGTCCCATCTCGTTGCCAGCGGTATTGTTAACCTGTTGTTGCGAGAATTCAGCCAGATGGATAGACCATGACTCAAACTCTGAATGTGGCGCTCGGCGCGCGAACTTACCCAATACATATCGGTAGCGGACTGCTGTCCGATGCAGGGTTGATCCTGCCAAGCCTCAAGCAGAAGCGTGCGGTCGTGGTGACCAACACCACCGTTGCTCCTCTGTATCTCGATGTCCTGCGTGCGACCCTTGAGGTGGGTGGAGTCGATGTCTTGCCAGTTGTATTGCCTGATGGAGAGCAATTCAAGACTTGGGAGACCTTGAATCTGATCTTCGATGCGCTCCTCGGTGCCAACTGCGAGCGCAGTACGCCCTTGATCGCCCTGGGCGGAGGCGTGATCGGCGATATGGGGGGGTTTGCCGCAGCCTGTTATCAGCGTGGCATGCCCTTCATACAGGTGCCGACGACGCTGTTGGCACAGGTGGACTCGTCTGTCGGCGGAAAGACGGCAATCAACCATCCTCTGGGCAAGAACATGATCGGGGCGTTCTACCAGCCCAAACTGGTTGTTGCTGATCTGGCGACACTGGACACGCTACCAGATCGGGAGCTGAGGGCAGGAGTTGCCGAGGTCATCAAATATGGCCTGATTCGCGATCCAGAGTTTTTCGATTGGATCGAGGCAAACATTGACCGCCTGCTGGCTCGCGAAAAGGATGCGCTAGCCTATGCCGTTGCTCGATCATGTGCCAACAAGGCGGAGGTTGTTGCTGCCGATGAGCGGGAGAGTGGCGAACGTGCCCTGCTGAATCTTGGTCATACCTTTGGGCACGCAATCGAGACAGGCTTGGGTTACGGAAACTGGTTGCACGGAGAGGCGGTGGCAGCCGGCACGGTAATTGCAGCAGAGCTCTCGGTCAGGCTTGGGTGGCTGGCGGCAGGCACTCTGCACAGGATCGAACGGATATTTGATCATGCCGGCTTGCCAGTCATCGCACCGAGACTCGGAACGGCACGCTACATGGATTTGATGAGCCATGACAAGAAGGTTCAGGACGGAAAGCTGCGACTGGTTTTGCTGAAACAGCTCGGTCAGGCTGTCGTATCGGATGTGGCGGACGAATCCATGATCGGTGCGGCGATCGATGCTCGCTGCACTTAAAAGGTGAGCTTTGGGGTGCTTGGTGAGCGGAGTTGGTGCGTCGCAGCATCTTGAATTGACAGGGGTTTGCCAGTATATTAGATGGTTGCCTCTAATTTTCGTACAGGCCGATGCGGCGATTATGCCGATCGGCTTTATTCATCATTGGCCTGCCAACTCAGGTCAAGTCATTTGAAGGAACGCGTGTGATGGAACGGGCTGTACCGGAAGGGCAGGGTTTGTACGACCCCGCCAACGAACACGATGCTTGCGGCGTGGGTTTTGTTGCCCATGTCAAAGGCCAGAAGAATCATGGCATCGTCGAGCAGGGTTTGTTGATCCTGAAAAATCTGGATCACCGTGGTGCCGTCGGTGCCGACCCGCTGCAAGGTGACGGCGCCGGTATCCTGATCCAGATTCCGGACCAGTTCTATCGCGAGGAAATGGCCAAGCAGGGCGTTGCCCTGCCGCCGGCCGGCGAATACGGTGTCGGCATGGTCTTTCTGCCGCAGGAAGCCGCTTCCCGCCATGCCTGCGTCGAAGAAATCGAGCGCTCGATCAAGGCCGAAGGCCAGGTGCTGCTCGGTTGGCGCGATGTGCCGGTCAACCGCGATATGCCGATGTCACCGACGGTCAAGGCCAAGGAGCCGATCATCCGCCAGGTGTTCGTCGGCCGCGGTCCGGACGTGTTCGTCACTGATGCGCTGGAGCGCAAGCTGTACATCATCCGCCGCCGTGCCGCCAACGCCATCAAGTCGCTGAAGCTGAAGCACGGTCAGGAGTTCTACGTGCCGTCCTTCTCGGCCCGCACCATCAACTACAAGGGATTGCTGCTGGCCGACCAGGTCGGCGTGTACTACCTCGACCTGCAGGACAAGCGCACGGTTTCCGCCCTGGCCCTGGTGCATCAGCGCTTCTCGACCAACACCTTCCCGACCTGGGATCTGGCGCATCCGTTCCGCTACATCGCCCACAACGGCGAAATCAATACCGTGCGCGGCAACGTCAACTGGTTCAAGGCGCGCGAGCAGGCCATCTCCTCGCCGATCCTCGGCGACGACCTGAAGAAGGTCTGGCCGCTGCACTACCCCGGCCAGTCCGACTCGGCTTCCTTCGACAACGCGCTCGAACTGCTGGTCATGGGCGGCGGCTACTCGCTGGCCCAGGCCGTCATGCTGATGATCCCGGAAGCCTGGGAAAAGCATTCGACGATGGACGAGAACCGCCGCGCCTTCTACGAATTCCACGCCGCCATGATGGAGCCGTGGGACGGCCCTGCCGCGGTGGCCTTCACCGACGGGCGCCAGATCGGCGCGACGCTCGACCGAAACGGCCTGCGTCCGGCCCGCTACCTGGTCACCGACGACGACCTCGTGGTCATGGCTTCGGAATCCGGCGTGCTGCCGATTCCGGAGAAGAAGATCGTCAAGAAGTGGCGCCTGCAGCCGGGCAAGATGTTCCTGATCGACATGGAACAGGGTCGCATCATCGACGACCAGGAACTGAAGAACTCCCTGGCCAATGCCAAGCCGTACCGCGAGTGGATCGAGAAAATCCGCATCAAGCTCGACGAAGTGCCGTCGGCCGATGAACAGTGCGTCGCCTCCAAGGCCTCGCTGCTCGATCGCCAGCAGGCCTTCGGCTACACCCAGGAAGACATCAAGGTCATCCTCGAGCCGATGGTGCAGAACGGCGAGGAAGCCACCGGCTCGATGGGGACCGACTCGGCCCTGCCGGTGCTGTCGGCCAAGAACAAGACGCTGTACGCCTACTTCAAGCAGCTGTTCGCGCAGGTCACCAACCCGCCGATCGACCCGATCCGCGAGGAACTGGTCATGTCGCTGGTGTCCTTCATCGGCCCCAAGCCGAACCTCCTGAACACCAACGACATCAACCCGCCGATCCGCCTCGAAGTCTCGCAGCCGGTGCTGACCTGCGCCGAGATCGAGAAGCTGCGCAACATCGAGAAATACACCTCGGGCAAGTTCCGCTCCTTCGAACTGGATATCTGCTATCCGGTGGCCTGGGGCAAGGACGGCATTGAAGCCCGTCTTGCCTCGCTGGCGGCCGATGCCGAGGATGCCGTGCGTTCCGGTGCCAACATCCTGATCGTCTCCGACCGCAAGCTCGATGCCGACCAGGTCGCCATCCCGGCGCTGCTGGCCACCTCGGCCATCCACCAGCACCTGGTCAAGCAGGGCCTGCGCACCAGCACCGGCCTGGTAGTCGAGACCGGCTCGGCGCGTGAAGTGCATCACTTCGCGCTGCTCGGCGGTTACGGCGCCGAAGCCGTGCATCCCTACCTGGCCCTCGAAACCATCGAGGCGCTGGCCAAGGGCGATGCCGAGAAGGCCGACAAGTACGTCAAGAACTTCATCAAGGCGATCGGCAAGGGGCTGAACAAGGTCATGTCCAAGATGGGCATCTCGACCTACATGTCCTACACCGGCGCCCAGATCTTCGAGGCCATCGGCCTGCAGAAGGCCTTCGTCGAGAAGTACTTCACCGGCACCCCGTCCAACATCGAGGGCATTGGCGTCTTCGAAGTCGCCGAGGAAGCCATCCGCCTGCACCAGGAAGCCTTCTCGGCCGATCCGGTGCTGGCCGGCATGCTCGATGCCGGTGGCGAGTACGCCTACCGCACCCGCGGCGAAGACCACCTGTGGACGCCGGACTCGATCGCCAAGCTGCAGCACTCGACGCGCTCCGGCAAGTACGAGACCTACAAGGAATACGCCGAGCTGATCAACGATCAGTCGAAGCGTCACCTGACGCTGCGCGGCCTGTTCGAATTCAAGCCGCAAGGCGCCCCGATCCCGCTCGACGAAGTCGAGCCGGCCAAGGAAATCGTCAAGCGTTTCGCCACCGGCGCCATGTCGCTCGGCTCGATCTCGACCGAGGCGCACACGACGCTGGCCATCGCCATGAACCGCATCGGCGGCAAGTCGAACACCGGCGAAGGCGGCGAGGATGCCAAGCGCTTCCAGCCGCTGAAGGCCGGCCAGAAGCTGTCCGACATCATCGGCGCCTCGCGCATCGAGCGCGACTACACCTTCAAGGAAGGCGATTCCTTGCGCTCGGCGATCAAGCAGGTGGCGTCCGGCCGCTTCGGCGTCACCACCGAATACCTGGTCAATGCCGACCAGATCCAGATCAAGATGGCCCAGGGCGCCAAGCCCGGCGAAGGCGGCCAGCTGCCCGGCCACAAGGTGTCCGAGTACATCGGCTTCCTGCGTCACTCGGTGCCGGGCGTCGGCCTGATCTCGCCGCCGCCGCACCACGACATCTACTCGATCGAGGATCTGGCCCAGCTGATCCATGACCTGAAGAACGCCAACGACCGCGCCTCCATCTCGGTCAAGCTGGTTTCCGAAGTCGGTGTCGGCACCGTTGCCGCCGGCGTCGCCAAGGCCAAGGCCGATCATGTGGTGATCGCCGGTTTTGACGGCGGTACCGGTGCTTCGCCGCAATCGTCGATCAAGCATGCCGGCACGCCGTGGGAACTCGGCCTGTCCGAGACGCAGCAGACGCTGGTGCTGAACCGCCTGCGTTCGCGCATCCGCGTCCAGGTGGACGGCCAGATGAAGACCGGCCGCGACGTCGTCGTCGGCGCTCTGCTCGGCGCCGACGAGTTCGGCTTCGCCACCGCGCCGCTGGTCGTCGGCGGCTGCATCATGATGCGCAAGTGCCACCTGAACACCTGCCCGGTCGGCGTCGCCACCCAGGATCCGGAACTGCGCAAGCGCTTCACCGGCCAGCCGGAACACGTCGTGAACTACTTCTTCTTCGTCGCCGAGGAAGTCCGCGAGATCATGGCGCAACTGGGAATCCGCAAGTTCGACGAGCTGGTCGGCCGTTCCGACCTGCTCGACATGCGCGCCGGCATCGAGCACTGGAAGGCCAAGGGTCTCGATTTCTCGAAGATCTTCTACCAGCCGGCGGTGCCGGCCGACGTGCCGCGCTACCACACCGAAGGCCAGGATCACGGCCTGGAGAAGGCGCTCGACCACAAGCTGATCGAGCAGGCCAAGCCGGCGCTGGAAAAGGGCGCCAAGGTGCAGATCGAGACGAAGATCATCAACGTCAACCGTACCTGCGGCACCATGCTGTCGGGCGAGGTTGCCCGTCGCTACGGTCATGCCGGCCTGCCGGACGACACCATCCACGTCAAGCTGACCGGTACCGCCGGCCAGGCCTTCGGCGCCTTCCTGGCCCGCGGCGTGACGCTGGAGCTGACCGGCGAAGGCAACGACTACGTCGGCAAGGGCCTGTCGGGCGGCCGCATCATCATCAAGCCGAGCGCCGACTTCCGCGGTGACACCCAGCACAACATCATCTGCGGCAACACCGTGATGTACGGCGCGACCGAGGGTGAATCCTTCTTTGCCGGTGTCGGTGGCGAGCGCTTCTGTGTGCGCAACTCCGGCGGTACCGCAGTCGTCGAAGGCGTTGGCGATCACGGCTGCGAGTACATGACCGGTGGCACCGTCGTCGTGCTTGGCCAGACGGGCCGCAACTTTGCGGCCGGTATGTCAGGCGGCATCGCCTACGTGCTGGACGAGGACGGCAGCTTCAAGCAGCGCTGCAACCTGGCTCAGGTCGCCCTGGAGAAGGTGCTGCCGGCCAGCCGGCACGCTGCCGGCGAACCGCTGCACCTCGGCCAGGCCGACGAGACCCAGCTGAAGGAGCTGATTACCCGTCACGCCGAGTACACCGGCAGCCAGACCGCCAAGAAGCTGCTCGCGCACTGGGATGCCTACCGCGAGAAGTTTGTCAAAGTCTATCCGCACGAATACAAGCGCGCCCTCACCGAGATGGCCGCTGCTGCACAGAAGGAGGCCGCATAATGGGCAAGCCGACTGGTTTCATGGAGTTCGAACGGCTGTCCGAGGCTTACGAGCCGGTGGAAAGCCGCCTGAAGCACTACAAGGAGTTCGTCCAGACCCTGTCCGACGAGGACGCCAAGGTCCAGGGCGCCCGCTGCATGGATTGCGGCATTCCGTTCTGCAACAACGGCTGCCCGGTCAACAACATCATTCCCGACTGGAATGACCTGGTGTACCGAGGCAACTGGAAGCAGGCACTGGAAGTGCTGCATTCGACCAACAACTTCCCCGACTTCACCGGCCGCATCTGTCCGGCGCCCTGCGAAGCCGCCTGCACGCTGGGCATCAACGCCGCGCCGGTGGGCATCAAGTCGATCGAACACTTCATCATCGACAAGGGCTGGGAAATGGGCTGGGTCGTGCCGCAGCCGCCGAAGTCCAAGACCGGCAAGAAGGTTGCCATCGTCGGCTCCGGCCCGGCCGGTCTGGCCGCCGCCCAGCAACTGGCGCGCGTCGGCCACGACGTCACGGTGTTCGAGAAGAGCGACCGCCTCGGCGGCCTGCTCGCCTACGGCATCCCCGACTTCAAGATGGAAAAGACCGTCGTCGATCGCCGTGTTGCCCAGATGGAAGCCGAGGGCGTCACCTTCAAGACCAAGGTCGTGGTCGGTGACAAGAACGTGCCGGCCGGCATCAACAACGATGCCAGTGAATTCGTCTCGGCCGATCAGCTGAAGAAGGATTTCGATGCGGTGATCCTCGCCGCCGGCTCGGAAGTGCCGCGCGACCTGCCGGTACCGGGCCGCGAGCTGAAGGGCATCTACGCCGCGCTGGAATTCCTGATTCCGCAGAACAAGGAAGTCCAGCAGGGCAAGAAGAACCCGATCAACGTCAAGGGCAAGCACGTCGTCGTCATCGGTGGCGGCGATACCGGCTCCGACTGCGTCGGCACCTCCAACCGCCACGGCGCCGCCTCGGTGACGCAGTTCGAACTGATGCCGATGCCGCCGGAGCAGGAGAACAAGGCGTTGACCTGGCCCTACTGGCCGTACAAGCTGCGCACCTCGTCGTCGCACGACGAAGGCTGCAGCCGCGATTTCGCCGTGGCCACCAAGGGCTTCGTCGATGACGGCAAGGGTAATGTCAAGGCCCTGAAGGCCGTCCGCCTGGAGTGGAAGGACGGCAAGATGAGCGAGATCGCCGGTTCGGAATTCGAACTGCCGTGCGATGCCGCCTTCCTGGCCATGGGCTTCACCAATCCGGTCGGCGGTCTGCTCGATGCCTTCGGCGTCGAGAAGGATGCGCGCCAGAATGCCAAGGCGACCACCGACGGTGTCGGCTGCTACAAGACCAATGTCGACAAGGTCTACGCCGCCGGTGACGTGCGTCGTGGCCAGTCGCTGGTGGTCTGGGCCATCCGTGAGGGGCGCCAGGCTGCGCGTGAAGTGGATGCCTTCCTGATGGGATCGACGACGCTGCCGCGCTAAGTCGCCAGTCGTTTTCTGCAAGCCCCGCCGTGCGCAAGCCGGCGGGGCTTTTTCATGGGGCCGGGCATGTGCAAGCCCCCAATTCGCCGGCCGCTGCGCAGCGAATACCGAACCTGCTGGCGCAAACGTAGTCCAACAAACGACAGAACGGTTTCCTGCGGAACGAAAGAGGGCCCGGCATGCGCAAACTCATTTCGCTCAATCCAGCGGTACGATGCATCGGCGTAGCCAGTGCACTCGGTTCGCCGGTTGCGGGCTGCGATGCAGGTCCCGATCTATTGCGCCGGGCCGGTCTCAGTGCGGTGATCGCCCACAACGGGCTGATGGCGACATGGCCGGTGATCCTGCATCCCGAGTTATCGAGTGGCGCCCTTGGTCGACTGCTCGCGGCGGTAGCCGATGCGGCAGAGTCGGCGCTCGTCGCCGGCGAACGCCCCCTGGTCATCGGCGGCGATCACGCGATGGCGGCCGGCACCTGGCGCGGCGTCGGCCGGGCACTGGGCGAGGCGCCGGGGCTGATCTGGATCGATGCTCACCTCGATGCCCACACGCCGGCCAGCAGTCCATCCGGCAACGCCCACGGAATGCCGCTGGCGGCCCTGTTCGGACGCGGTGATGCGCAGATGACCGGGATCGCCGGTCCGCCGCTCGATACGGCGCGCACCGTGGTCATCGGCGTGCGCAGCTGCGAGCCGGAAGAAGTCGCCTGTCTGGCTGAGCTGGGCGTGCGCTGGATCGGCATGCCCGAGATCGAAGAACGCGGCCTCGATGAGGTGCTGGCCGAGGCTCGCAGGCTGGTCGGTAACGGTCCGTGGGGTATCAGCCTCGATCTCGACGCCATCGATCCGCTGCCAGCGCCCGGCGTATCGACTCCGGTACCCGACGGCCTGCAGCCGGAGGAGCTGTTGCCGGCGCTGCGCGGCATGCTGCGCGAACGCGACTGCGTCGCTCTGGAAATTGCCGAATACAACCCTTTGGCCGATCCCGATGGGCGTACCGCAAGGCTGGTGCTCGATTTGCTGGATGTTGCCTCGGCACCGGATGCGACGACGTTACGGCGCTGGGAGAGCGGCTTCGGCGCCCGCAACTACGCACCGTTGCCGGTTGTACTCAGCGAAGGTCGTGGCTGCTGGCTGACCGATGTCAACGGCCGCCGCTATCTCGACATGATGGCGGCCTATTCGGCGACCAGTTTCGGCCATGGCCATCCGCGTCTGCTGGCGACCCTGGTCGATCAGGCCGCTCGCCTGGCGGTGACCTCGCGAGCCTTTTCCAACGACCGCCTGCCCCTGTTGCTGCGCCGCCTGGCCTTGCTTACCGGCTACGAGCGCGTGCTGCCGGTCAATACCGGCCTCGAGGCGGTCGAGACGGCACTCAAGGCGGCGCGCAAGTGGGCCTACAAGGTCAAGGGCGTGCCCGAGGGCAAGGCCGAGATCATTGCCTGCGCCGGCAATTTCCACGGCCGCTCGATCAGCATCGTCGGCCTGTCGACCGAAGCCCGGTATCGCGACGGCTTCGGCCCCTTCCCACCCGGCCTGAAAACCATTCCCTACGGCGACAGCGCGGCGCTGGCCGCGGCCATCACGGCGCATACCGCCGCCTTCCTGGTCGAGCCGATTCAGGGCGAAGGCGGCATCGTGCTGCCGCCAAACGGCTATCTGAGCGCCTGCGCAGCGATCTGCCGGCAGCACGAGGTGCTGCTGATCGTCGATGAGGTGCAGACCGGCCTCGGTCGCACCGGCAAGTTGCTGGCCTGCCAGCACGAGCCGGTTCGCCCGGACGGCGTGATTCTCGGCAAGGCGCTCGGTGGCGGCCTGTTGCCGGTTTCCGCCTTCCTTGCCGATGACCGCGTGATGCGGGTGTTCACGCCGGGCGATCACGGCTCGACCTTCGGCGGTAACCCGCTGGCTGCCAGCGTCGCCCTTACGGCGCTCGACGTGCTCGAGGAAGAAGGGCTGATCGAAAATTCCCGTCGCCTGGGCGAACTTTTGTTCATCCGCTTGAATCAACTGGCAGAGAGCTCTTCGATCATCAGCGCCGTGCGCGGTCGCGGCCTGTTCGCCGGCATCGAACTGGATCCGCGGCGGGCCGATACCGCCGAGGTGGTTCTGGCCCTGCTGGAAAGCGGCGTGCTGACCCGGGATACCCACGGCACCGTGCTACGTCTGGCACCGCCGCTGGTGATCAGTGAAGACGAACTGGAATGGGGCCTCGAGCGTATCGCCGGGGTGTTGCGGAACTTCAGCGGCCGCCCGCGTCTGGCGGCCTGAAACGAACAGGTGGCCGAGCGAGCCGCCGATAAGGAATAAGGGAGTAGCGCCGGACCGTCGTATTCAATTCAAGGAGGCTGCCATGTCCATATTCGCCCGCTACCAGAGTCGCTACGAAGCGCTCCAGGAAGAGGAATTGTCGGTCCAGGAGTATCTGGAACTCTGCAAGAGCGACAGGACGGCCTATGCCAGCGTCGCCGAGCGCATGCTGCTGGCCATCGGCGAGCCGGAGCTGGTCGATACCCGGACCGATCCGCGCCTCTCACGCATCTTTGCCAACAAGATGCTGCGCCTCTACCCGGCCTTCCGCGAGTTCTACGGCATGGAGGAGGTCATCGAGCACATCGTCTCCTACTTCCGCCATGCGGCGCAGGGCCTGGAGGAGAAGAAGCAGATCCTCTACCTGCTGGGCCCGGTCGGCGGCGGCAAGTCTTCGCTGGCCGAGCGCCTGAAGTACCTGATCGAGAAGGTGCCGTTCTATGCGATCAAGGGCTCGCCGGTGCACGAGTCGCCGCTCGGCCTGTTCAACATCCATGAGGACGGCCCGATCCTCGAAGAGGACTACGGCATCCCGCGCCGCTACCTGGGGACGATCATGAGCCCGTGGGCGGTCAAGCGCCTGCAGGAATTCGGCGGCGACATCGCCCGTTTCCGCGTGGTCAAGATCTACCCGTCGGTGCTGTCGCAGATCGCCGTGTCGAAGACCGAGCCGGGCGACGAGAACAACCAGGACATCTCGTCGCTGGTCGGCAAGATCGACATCCGCAAGCTGGAGACCTATTCGCAGAACGACCCGGACGCCTATTCCTACTCCGGCGGCTTGTGCCTGGCCAACCGCGGCCTGCTCGAGTTCGTCGAGATGTTCAAGGCGCCGATCAAGGTGCTGCACCCCTTGCTGACGGCGACCCAGGAACAGAACTACAAGGGCACCGAGGGCTTCGGCGCCATCCCCTTCGACGGCATGGTGCTCGCCCACTCGAACGAGGCCGAGTGGCTGACCTTCAAGAACAACCGCAACAACGAGGCCTTCCTCGACCGCATCTACATCGTCAAGGTGCCGTACTGCCTGCGCGTGACCGACGAGATGCACATCTACGAGAAGCTGATGGCCAACTCCTCGTTGTCCAAGGCCCCCTGTGCCCCGGACACGCTGCGCATGATGGCCCAGTTCTCCACGCTGTCGCGCCTGAAGGAGCCGGAAAACTCCAGCATCTACAGCAAGATGCGGGTGTATGACGGCGAGAACCTCAAGGACACCGACCCCAAGGCCAAGAGCTACCAGGAGTACCGCGACTTCGCTGGCGTCGACGAGGGCATGAACGGGCTGTCCACGCGTTTCGCCTTCAAGATCCTGTCCAAGGTGTTCAACTTCGACCATCGCGAGGTGGCGGCCAATCCGGTGCACCTGATGTACGTGCTGGAACAGCAGATCGAGCAGGAGCAGTTCCCGCCGGAAGTCGAGGACCGCTACATGCGCTTCCTGAAGGAATTCCTCAGCCCGCGCTACGCCGAGTTCATCGGCAAGGAGATCCAGACCGCCTACCTGGAAAGCTACTCCGAGTACGGCCAGAACATCTTCGACCGCTACGTGACCTATGCCGACTTCTGGATCCAGGATCAGGAGTTCCGCGACCCGAACACCGGCGAGATGCTCGACCGCGGGGCCTTGAACGACGAGCTGGAGAAGATCGAGAAGCCGGCCGGCATCAGCAATCCGAAGGACTTCCGCAACGAGGTGGTCAACTTCGTGCTGCGCGCCCGCGCCAAGCACGATGGCAAGAACCCGGCCTGGACCTCGTACGAGAAGCTGCGCGCGGTGATCGAGAAGAAGATGTTCTCCAACACCGAGGAGCTGCTGCCGGTCATTTCCTTCAACACCAAGGCCAGCGCCGACGAACAGAAGAAGCACCAGGACTTCGTCGAACGCATGATCGCCAAGGGCTACACGGAGAAACAGGTGCGCCTGCTGTGCGAATGGTATCTGCGGGTCAGGAAGAGTTCTTGAGAGCAGGATCGGGCGATCAGGATCCGGGATCGCGTCGGCGAGGGTCACGCGATCCGGAATCCTGAGCACTCGACTCCAACCAGGGAGGTCAAATGACGGTACGCATCGTCGACCGGCGGCAGGACAGCAGGAACAAGAGTTCGATCAACCGCAGCCGCTTCATCCGCCGCTTCAAGGGACAGATCCGCAAGGCGGTGGCCGACGCCATCGCCAGGCGCGGCATCCGCGACCTGGAGAGCGGCGAGAAGATCGGCATTCCCGGGCAGGACATCAGCGAGCCGCAATTCCGCCACGGCAAGGGCGGCGTGCGCGAATCCGTGCATCCCGGCAACGACCGTTACCAGACCGGCGACCAGATGGACCGGCCGCCGGCCGGCGGCCAGGGGCAGGGCAGCGGGCAGGCCAGTCCCGACGGCGAAGGCCTCGACGATTTCGTCTTCACGCTGACGCGCGACGAGTTCCTCGACATCTTCTTCGACGAGCTGGCGCTGCCCAACCTGGTCAAGCGGCAGCTGGCCCGCATCGACGAATACAAGCGGGTGCGCGCCGGGTACACGCAGAGCGGCGTGCCGACCAACATCAACCTGGTGCGCACCATGCGCGGCGCCGCCGGCCGCCGGGTCGCCGTCGGCGGCCCCTACGCCACCCGGCTGCGCGCCCTGCAGTCCGAACTGGAAGCGGCGCTCGACGACATGCCGGTCGATGCCGCCGAGGTCGAGCGCCTGCAGCGCGAGATCGCCGCCCTCAAGGCGCGGCACGAGGCGATTCCCTTCATCGATCCGTTCGACCTGCGCTACAGCAACCGCATCCGCATCCCCGAGCCGTCCACGCAGGCGGTGATGTTCTGCCTGATGGATGTTTCCGGTTCGATGGACGAGAACCGCAAGCAGATGGCCAAGCGCTTCTTCATGCTGCTCTACCTGTTCCTCAACCGCAATTACGAGCACATCGAGGTGGTCTTCATCCGCCACCACACGGTGGCTGAGGAGGTCGACGAGGACGACTTCTTCCACTCGCGCGAGACCGGCGGCACCATCGTCTCCAGCGCGCTGAAGCTGATGGTCCAGGTGATCAGTGCGCGCTACGCGAGCAGTATCTGGAACATCTACTGCGCCCAGGCCTCCGACGGCGACAACTGGAACGACGACTCGCCGCAGTGCCGCGAACTGCTCGCCGACTCCATCCTGCCGCTGGTCCAGTACTACGCCTACATCGAGATCACCGACGGCGAGCCGCAGAACCTGTGGCACGAGTACGAGCGGCTGGCCGCCAGCCATGCCGGCGTCTTCGCCATGCAGCACATCGCCGAGGTCAGCGACATCTACCCGGTGTTCCGCGAACTGTTCCGGAAGCGTTTGGCATGACCAAGAAAAAATCCCGCCTGATCGCCGAAGGCTCGGACTGGACGATCGAGGCGATCGCCCGCTACGACGACGAGATCGGCCGCGTCGCCGCCCGCTACGGCCTCGACTGCTACCGCCACCAGCTGGAGATCATCACCGCCGAACAGATGATGGACGCCTACGCGGCGATCGGCATGCCGGTCTATTACCACCACTGGTCCTTCGGCAAGCACTTCCTGGAGACCGAGAACCGCTACAAGCGTGGCCAGATGGGCCTGGCCTACGAGATCGTCATCAATTCCGATCCGTGCATCGCCTACCTGATGGAGGAGAACACGCTGACCATGCAGGCCCTGGTCATCGCCCACGCCGCCTACGGCCACAACTCCTTCTTCAAGGGCAACCACATGTTCAAGCAGTGGACCAGCGCCGATGCCATCATCGACTATCTGGTTTTCGCCCGGAACTACATCGCCGAATGCGAGGAGCGCCATGGCGTCGATGCCGTCGAGCAGCTGATCGACGCCTGCCACGCGCTGTCCAATCTCGGCGTCGACCGCTACAAGCGTTCGCCGCCCTTGTCGCTGGAAAAGGAGAAGACCCGCCAGCGCGAGCGCGAGGCCTACCTGCAGGCGCAGGTCAACGACCTGTGGCGGACGCTGCCGCGCCACGACGCGGCGGTGACCGAAGCCGAAGAGAAGCGCTTCCCGGCCGAGCCGGAGGAGAACCTGCTGTATTTCGTCGAGAAGAATGCGCCGCTGCTCGAACCCTGGCAGCGCGAGATCGTCCGCATCACGCGCAAGATCGGCCAGTACTTCTACCCGCAGCGCCAGACCCAGGTGATGAACGAAGGCTGGGCGACATACTGGCATTACACCTTGCTCAACACCCTGTACGACGAGGGCAGGGTAGACGACGGCTTCATGCTCGAATTCCTGCAGTCGCACACCAACGTCGTGTACCAGCCGCCGTACAGCAGCAACTGGTATTCCGGCATCAATCCCTACGCGCTCGGCTTCGCGATGTGGCAGGACATCCGCCGCATCTGCGAACGGCCGGACGACGAGGACCGCGCCTGGTTCCCCGAGATCGCCGGCTCGGACTGGCGTGAGACTTTCGATTTCGCCATGCGTAACTTCAAGGACGAGAGCTTCATCGCCCAGTACCTGTCGCCGCGGCTGATGCGCGAGTTCCGGCTGTTCTCGGTACTCGACGACGACAGCCAGACCAAGCTGAAGGTCGATGCCATCCATGACGAGCAAGGCTATCGCCAGCTGCGCCGCAACCTGGCCGAACAGTACAACCTGGGCAGCAGCGACCCGAACATCCAGGTGTGGAACGTCGACCTGCGCGGCGACCGCTCGCTGACCCTGCGCCATTTCGCCCACCAGCGCCGGCCGCTGTCCCCGGCCAGCCTGACCGTACTCGAGCACATGGCCAGCTTGTGGGGCTTCAATGTCCGCCTTGAACAGCAGGCGGCCGACGGCGAATGGAACCTGCTTGCCGAGCGCAAGACGGAGCGGCGAAAGCAGGGTGCCGCCTGATCTCCCATTCATGCATCCTGCTTCGACAGGCCGGGGCAATCGTGTGAGAATGGCGGGCACAAGGGGGGAAACCAATGTCGGCTGATTTGCAAACTGCTTTCCAGGTTAGTGCGCCCGTCGGGGGCGTCGATACCCACATGCTGCTCATCCTGGCCATCATGCTGGCGGCCGGCATTCTGGGCGGCGCTGCCAATTACTTCCTGGCCGACCGCCAGGGCGAGCCCGGGAACCGCGACTGGCTGAAATACCCGGTTCTCGGCGTTGTCGCCGCGCTGACCGTGCCATTGTTCCTGAACATGATCTCCAGCACGCTGCTCGAAGGAGCACGTACCAAGCCGGTCGATTTCTTCGCCTTCGCCGGTTTCTGCCTGATCTACGTCGTTGCTTCGCGGCGCCTGATGGAAAACGTCGCCCAGCGTCTGCTCGGCCAGCTTGACCAGGTGAAGCGTGAAGTCGTTCAGCTGAAACAGCAGAAGCGCGAGGAGACGGCGGCCGCGGCGGCTGCCGCAACCGCCACCCGTAGCGAACCGCCGCTGCCGGTCGAACCGGAGCCGCGCGAAGTGCTCTCCTACAACGATGTCGAGATTCTGCGCGCGCTGGCCGAAGAGAGTTTCGTGTACGGCAATCTCGCCGCCATCTGCGAGCGCACAGGCCTGGCCCGCGATTTCGTCAGTCACCGGTTGACGGTGATGAAGGCGATGGGCGTCATCGAAACCCGCATCAACGACAAGAACGTCCTGCACTGGACTGTTTCCAGCCGCGGCAAGGCTGTGCTCGGCGAAATCCTGAGCGGCCAGGAAGAGAAGAAAACCGCCTGAAACCCGGCCGGCCCTCGGCCGGCCAACGACCGAAAACAACAACCATGAACATCGTCATCCTCGCTGCCGGCCAGGGCAAGCGCATGCATTCCAACCTCCCCAAGGTGCTGCACCCGGTTGCCGGCAAGGCGCTGGCGCAGCACGTCATCGACACCGCCCGCACGCTGGCGCCGGAAAAGCTGATCGTCGTCTATGGCCACGGCGGCGACGTCGTCAAGGCGACGCTGGCCGCACCGGATATCGCCTGGGCCGAGCAGGCGCAGCAGCTGGGCACTGGCCATGCCGTCGCCCAGGCCTTGCCCGAGCTCGGTGCGGCTGCCCAGACGCTGGTGCTCTACGGCGATGTGCCGCTGACCACGGCAGCAACCTTGAAGCGCCTGCTGCAGGCGGGCAGGGACGGTCTGGCCATCCTCACCGTCGATCTCGCCGACCCGAGCGGCTACGGCCGCATCGTCCGCGACGCGGCCGGCAACGTGCAGCGCATCGTCGAGCAGAAGGACGCGAGCGAGGCCGAGAAGGCGATCCGCGAGATCAACACCGGCATCATGGTCATGCCGACGGCGCGCCTGGCCGACTGGCTGGGCAGGCTGAAGAACGACAACGCCCAGGGCGA
>WBUO01000446.1 GCA_008933675.1 Dechloromonas sp. | reverse complement strand
ACACATCACTGATAAAATCGCCGAATTTTTGAGCGGACTGGATTGAAACGATGGGCGGCATATTCAGGGGCTTTTCTTGTACCTGGACGCTTGATCGTGGTCGATCCTGAGATGGCATTGCTCCCCGATCTATCTGGCAGTCATCGCAACATGCCCAAGGGGCTGAGTTGCCTCGTACACACTCACTCCACAACGATTTTTAAGGTCACAAAACGCTATCGCCGCGAGCGACGAGAAGCATGCAGCGGGATGGCATCTAGGCATCTTAAGCGGCGTGCGCTGTATCCCGCTTAGCGAACAGAGAAGGAGCGCCGAAGGATGTCGGCCGTTTGCTGCAAATGGCGCTGCAGATCTGCATCGTTTTCCCGCCTTTGCCGATCAAGTCTGTGGGAATTAAAAACTATAACGTTGATTAATAATGAATAAATTCTTCTGGCACGTTCCTTGTTAGCAGTTAGAAAGAATTTGTTTGCCGGGAGGTAGGATGACTCAAACAATCGAAACTTTACGAGCAGTTCCGGGGCGTGTGGCTGTGTCTGATCAGGGTGCATACAAGCAGACTCTGGCCAAGTTTCCGACAGGGGTGGCTGTGGTTACGGCCCTCAACCGCTCCGGTGAACCGATCGGACTCACGGTGAATTCCTTCGTGTCGATTTCACTGGAGCCGGCAATCGTTTCTTGGAGCCTCCGGCTGAAATCGTCCTTGTATGAGCACTTCGTGGAAGCTGGCAGTTTTGTTGTCAATATTCTGGCGGCAGATCAATCTGAGCTTGCCACGCAATTTGCGACTCGGAGCGAAGACCGGTTCGAGGGTGTTTGCTGGTCTTCTGGTGCTTGCGGCAACCCCCTGCTTACGGGGGCTGTGGCGATATTCGAATGTGAAGAAGTTTCCTCTCTCGTTGTAGGGGATCACATAGTTTTTTTTGGCGGAGTAGTTGGATTCTCGGGGGCAGACTGTGAGCTCTTGGTCATGCACTCCGGCAAAGTAATTGGCAATAAAGGTAATCACAAACCTGCAGAGGAAGTTTCGACCAAGCCGGCTGCAGCACCCGAGCTGCAGGCGGTTAGGTTTGTGGAAAGAGGTATTGGCTGCAGTCTGATTTTTTAAGGAGGAGGGGAAAATGAAGAAAACTCTTATTTCGTTGTTGGTGGCGACATTTGGTATGACAGCAACTACTGTCAATGCAGCTCCCAGTGCCGCTGAGTTGGACAAACTGGGCAAGGATTTGACGCCGGTCGGTGCTGAGAAGGCTGGTAACAAGGACAACAGCATCCCGGCCTGGGGGGGGGCGACCGACAAGCCGCAGGGCAATTGGACCTGGGGACAGTACCGGGGTGATTTCTCGAAGCACAAGAACGAGAAGCCGCTTTTTGTCATTGATGCATCCAACGTGGACAAGTACGCTGATAAGCTGAGTCCTGGCCAAATCGCAATGCTGAAGCAGATGAAGGGCTACCAGATGGCCGTCTATCCCTCGCATCGCGATTGTTCCTACCCAGATTTTGTCCTGGCCAATACAAAGTCTGGCGCAGCCAAGTCCAAAATCGCTGCTGACGGTTGGTCGTTGGAAGATGCCAACCTCCCCGGCGTGCCATTCCCGGTTCCGCAGGCTGGTATCGAAGTGATCTGGAACTACCTGATGCGCTACCAAGGGGTCGGTGTTGAGTGGCAGAGCGCACGTACTACAGTTTCTCCGCGCCCGGGTTCAACTGGTGCTATCGCAGGACGCTTTGAACAGTCCACGTTCTACCCCTGGGGTAAGAAGGGGACTACGACACCTTCCCAGGTTAAAGGTGTTCAGCAGGGCTTCTTCTACGGTTTCAAGGAGCCCACCGCGCTGGCTGGTCAAAATATGATCCAGACCTATTTCGTCAATAAGGATTCCGAAACCTTCGGCTACTTCACTGGCCAGCGTCGCGTCCGCCGCCTGCCGAACTATTCCTACGATACCCCGATCATCGGTTTCGAAAATCAGTTCCCGAATGACTCGATCCAGATGCTTTACGGCAACCCGGACCGCTTCAACTGGAAGATCGTTGGCAAGAAGGAAATGTTCATCCAGTACAACAACTTCGGTGTGGTCAAGGTTGATGCTCCGCTGCAGGGTACCGACAAGCCATTTATCGATAACGACCTGCGTCGTTATGAATTGCACCGCGTCTGGGTCGTTGAGGGAACCGTCAAGGAAGGTGTCCGCCACAGTGCTGCCAAGAAGACCTTCTACTTTGACGAGGACTCCTGGCTGGTCGTGAACAGCGAAGATTACGACAACCAGGGCAAGCTCTGGCGGCACAAGGAAGCAGGCATCTATCCGGCCTGGGAGATCGGTGCTTGCAGCAACACCGGTACTTACGCCATGTATGACTTTGCCAGCGGACGTTACGTAACCGACTCCAATGTTACCGGGGGTGGCAAGGATATTCGCTACTTCGTCGAAGCCGAGGGCAATCCGCGCATGAAGGAAGACTTCTACACGGCTGAGAACCTGCGCGCGATCAGCGATCGCTAATTGACGTCGAGACCGGAGAGATCTGGTCTCGCTTCCATCTGTACATTGGAGGATAAAGAATGTTCAAAAAAACTATTAATTCGGCGCTCGCTGCCGCCATCGCCTCGATTGGGGTGTTGCCAGCCACCGGTCATGCGTTTTCGCTGGATCTTGGCGAAAACATGGAGGGTTCTTTCAACTCGACGATCACCGCAGGGGTCGGTAAGCGGATGCAGTCTCAAAGCTGTTCACTGGTTG
>WBUO01000445.1 GCA_008933675.1 Dechloromonas sp. | reverse complement strand
AGCGCGGGCAATGACCTGTTCCCGTTTCAGAGCCAAGGCGGCAACGACACCGTCCATGGCAACGCCGGCAACGACCGCCTGGAACTGGGCGCCGGCCGCGACACCGCCTATGCCGGCGACGACGACGCGCAGACGCTCGCAGCGGCGATCAGGAACGGCGAAGCCGGAGAAGGCGTGGGCGAAGCGGACCTGCTTGCGGGCGGCGGCGGCGACGACACCTTGATCGGCGGCACCGGCGGCGACATCGCGCAGGCCGGTAGCGGCGCTTGCGGTTCTGGCTATGCCATACGGCATATTGACGTGGCATTCGAAAGGCCCGAGGCTGCTCGTTTCGCAAGCCGGACTCGGGTGATCAAACCCGCCGTGCCGGCCAACCAAACTCCTTGGAGGGAAACCGCATGAAACGCCCAACGATTGGAGCCTTGCTGCTCAGCTTGTTCCTGAGCGCCTGCGCCGGGCTGTCGTCGGAAGAGAAGGTCCAGCAGGAAGCCGCCCAGGCACGTTACGCCAAAGCCGACGCCATGTTCCAGGAACGCTGCAAGAAATCCGGGGAGTTTATTCATCGCACGGCTGAGAACGTGGAAGGGGTGTTCCTGCTCAAGCTGCGCCCCAACGAAATCAACCGGGGTGAGCAGTACCGGATGGATGATCCGTATGGTTCAGACGTTACTGGAAAAGGCTATTTCGAGGTATTTCTTCAAGAGAAGGATGCTAGAGGATCGTTGGTTGAACAAGGTGGAACCACGAATGGCTACCGTTACGTCGACGCCATCGACCCGAAAGACGGCAAACGCTACCGCTACACAGGCGGAATGAAAGCCGTCGGGAGGAAGGATATCAACGCCAAAGGCGTTCAGATGGCATTGGAAAGAAATCCCAATTACGACCTGAACATCTACCGCTTCGTCCTCGACAAGGTTCCCGCGCCCGATCCCGCGCCGCGCTACGGGGTGACCTACGACGACATCTCGACGCGTGAGGAACGGGACTACTGGATCGCTGGCAGTTCGCTGAAGGTGATCGACCTCAAGACCAACGAAGTGATGGCCGAGCGCATCGGCTACATGATGGATCGCGGGCAGGGCAGTACGGGGGGCGGAAGGTCGCCGTGGCTGTTGGCTGAACGAACTGCATGTCCTGCATTTCCTACCACCTCTGGTGGATACCCGTTCAAAGGGTACCAAACCCGAAATTTCGTAGAAAAAGTCCTGCACATTGCTGAGGAGAAATGATCATGACCACACCGACGATTGCTCAATACCTGAAATACGCCAACCTCCAAATGGCGGCCGAAGCGTTTCTGGTTGATAGTCAAGATAAACCATTGACAGGGCAGCAATATATTGACGCTCTTGTACGTGGCAACAACCACGCCTCCTACTTCACCGAAACCGAAGCCATCAAATTCGAGCGTGACTGGGAAGTTGTTGACCAATGCAAGAACACCCCGACCGGCTTCTCCGGCACCCTGTTCCGGAACAAGACGACCAACGAATACGTTCTCAGCTTCCGCAGCACCGAAGCCTACGACGACGCCATCCGCGACAGCGCCTCGACCAACACCCTGGAAATCCACAGCACCGGCTGGGCCTGGGGCCAGATATCGGACATGGAAGCCTGGTATGCCAGTATCAAGAGCCAGATCGATGGACCGCTCAACGTCACCGGCTACAGCCTTGGCGGCCACTTGGCCACCACCTTCAACCTGCTGCACCAAAACGAAATCAACCAGGTCTTCACCTTCAACGGCGCCGGCGTCGGCGAAGTTAAAACCGGCCATGCCCTGGCCGAAACCATCGCCTACTTCGACTCCCTGCGCCGAACCGACGCCCAAGGCGCCGCCAACCGGCTGGTCGCCCTCGACCTGACCCAACTCGAATCCCAGGCGTACTAAGCCACCCTCACCCAAAACCTCGCCGACAACACCTGGACGGCACAACAAGCCCTCACCGCCCTGCAAGCCGTCAAGACCAGCATCACCACCGTCCGCCCGGAAATCGTCGCCCAGGAATTGAAACCGCTGGAAACCGCCCTCACCGACATCATCAAACTGCAACAGGAAGCCGAGCGCATCCAAGGCTTCACCTCCGGCACCACCCCCAATCAGGCCGACACCCCGATCAAGGTCGTTGGCGAAAACGACATCGAAGCCCAGAGTCTTGCCTACCGGCTCGCCATCTACTTCGCCAGTCAGCGGACCCAAGGCACCAACCTCGTCGCCGACCTCTCCCAAATCACCCAAAAGCAATACGGCCAGCTCCAACCCGGCCAGACGCTGGCCCCCCAATACGACCTCGTCGGCAAGGAAACCACCGGCGGCACCGCCTGGTCCGCCGTCGCCAACTCCCAACTCCACTACGGCCAGGACGACGGCATCTTCATCGAAGACCAGCCGATGACCCGGGGCCATTTCACCATCACCCTCGTCAACGGGCTGCTCGCCGGCGAAATCCGGCTGCTGCAAGACCAATACAAGATCAACGGCTTCGGCGACACCCACAGCCTGACCCTGATCATCGACGCCCTCAACGTCCAGAACACGCTGCTCAACCTGCTGCCCGAAGGCCAGCGCGACACCCCGGCGACACGGGAAGCACTACAAAAAATCCTCCTCAACGCCTCCGCCATCAAAGCCAACGAGCTGGGCAGCCAGGGCCAGGCCGAAGGCGACCCCCTGGAAAACGTGCTCAACGCCCTGGGCACCCTGCTGCTCGGCCCCGAGGAGTGGAACACCCTGCGCGGCGACGCCA
>WBUO01000067.1 GCA_008933675.1 Dechloromonas sp. | reverse complement strand
AGGCACTGTCGGCGCAGGAGCGTTCGCTGGCGCGCGAGAAGCTGCTCTACGAGGGCATTCTCGATGCGCTGCTGCCGGTCGTGCCGACGCTACAGACCATCGCCCGCGCCGTCGCCCAGCTTGATCTGCTCGCCGGTTTCGCCGAGTCGGCCTTGAAGCGCAACTGGTGCAAGCCGGAATTTGCCGAAGAAACGCAGTTAACCGTCGAAGGCGGCCGTCACCCGGTCGTCGAAAACGAACTGGCGCAGAGCGCCGAGACCTTCATCGCCAACGACTGCCGGCTGGCTGACGAGCGCCGCCTGCTGCTGATCACCGGCCCGAACATGGGCGGTAAATCGACCTACATGCGCCAGGTCGCGCTGATCGCGCTGCTCGCCCACATCGGCAGCTTTGTGCCGGCCGATCGCTGCGTGCTCGGGCCGCTCGACCGGATTTTCACCCGCATCGGCGCTTCCGATGATCTGGCGTCGGGCCGCTCGACCTTCATGGTCGAGATGACCGAAGCTGCCGCCATCCTGCACCACGCGACCCACCAGAGTCTGGTGCTGATGGACGAAATCGGGCGCGGCACGTCCACGTTTGATGGCATGGCGCTGGCCTTCGCCATCCTGCGCCATCTGATCGACAAGAACCGCAGCCTGACGCTGTTCGCCACGCACTATTTCGAACTGACCCGGCTGTCGCACGAATACAGCGAACTGGCCAACGTGCACCTCGGCGCCGTCGAACACAACGACCGCATCGTCTTCATGCACGCTGTCGAAGAAGGCCCGGCCAACCAGAGCTACGGGATACAGGTGGCGGCGCTGGCGGGGATTCCGTCGGCGGTCGTGCGCGCTGCCAGGAAGCAGCTGCGCGAGTTCGAGCAGCGTGCTGCCATCGATCCGCTGCAGCCAGACCTGTTCGCCCAGGCAGCCCCGGAACCCGAGCCGCTCGAAACGGCAGCGCATCCGGTCATCGAGCGTCTGGCGACCATCGACCCGGACAGCTTGACGCCGCGCGAGGCACTGGATGCACTGTATGCGCTGAAAGGCCTGCTGCACTGAGTACCCGGCCGACCGACCGTTCCGGCGGCCGGACGCCCTCCATCACCAGCACCGGCAGAACAGCCAGCGTTCTTTTCCCCCGGCACCGCCCGGCACACAAGGAGCCGTCATGGCAAACGATCCCTCGCTGAAACATGGTGAAGAGCCTGACCGGAAGACCATCGATGCGATGTCCGATCCGGTCCTGCTCGAATTCGGTGCTATCTGGTGCGCTCACTGCCAGGCGGCCCAGCCGCTGATCGCCATGGCCCTGAGCAAACACCCCGGGCTGTCACATCTGCGCATCGAGGATGGCCCGGGTCGCCGGCTTGGCCGCTCTTTCCGTGTCAAGCTGTGGCCAACCCTGATCCTGATGCATCAGGGTGTCGAGCTCGCCCGTCTGGTTCGCCCTACCGGCAGCGACGAGATCGCCGCCGCCCTCGCCTGCCTGGGCTGACCGGAAACGCGCCGCCCCGGCTGCTGAGGATCAGCGGCCAAGCGCCCGCACACGGGCTGGACGGCGCCAGCAGGCCGGCATCTGCAGGCTGCTCAGATCCGGATCATCGTTGGCGAAGATTTCCCTGGCCCGCGCCAGACGCGCCATCTCGTCCCGCGAAATACCGGCGATGAGTTCAAACCATGCCTGAATCTGTTTCATGTCGGCTCCCATATCAAGTCGATTGAATCGATGCGGCGCAAGCTGTGTGCACCGCGCATGGGAGAAATATATACAACTACTGTTTATTTGTACAGTAGTTGTAATTTGTTTGACGGAAATCGACCGCCAGAAACGACAATGCCCGTCGTAACGGGCATTGGCCAGACGGCGGGGAACTGCGCTCAGTGGCAGGTTTCCTCGTCGTCATCGGGGTTGTGCACGTGGCCGTGTTCGATCTCGTCGGCACTGGCCGGGCGAACGGCGGTCACCGTGCAGGTGAACACCAGGGCCATGCCGGCCAGCGGATGATTGCCGTCGAGCACGACCTTGTCGTCGGCAATGTCGGTCACACGATAGATGACGAAATCGTCATCGCCGCCATCTTCCGGACCGCCTTCGAACTGCATGCCGACCTGCAGTTCCTTGGGAAAATCCTTGCGCGGCTCGACCTGCACCATCTCGGCGTCGTAGTCGCCGAAGGCCTCGTCCGGCTGCAGCTTGACCTGGACCGATTCGCCGACCTTCTTGCCCTGCAGCGCCTCCTCGATCTTCGGGAAGATGTCGTCGTAGCCGCCATGCAGATAGATGAGCGGCTCGCGGCCTTCGTCGACGACCTCGCCATCGGGATCGGTGACGTGGTAATCGAGGGTGATGACAGTATCCTTGGCAACCTGCATGTTCATGAATTCATTTCCTTGACCAGGCGCAGCACATCCAGTGCGTGGCCCTTGTAATTGACGTTGTACAGCGCGTGGCGAATGATCCCCGCGCGATCGATGACGAAGGTGGAGCGGACGATGCCGAACTTCTTCTGGCCATCCACCTCCTTCTGCTGCCAGACACCGTATTGCTTGCAGACGGTGCCTTCCGCATCCGACAGCAGTTCCAGCCCGATGCCTTCCTTGTCGCGAAACTCCGCGTGTTTCAGGCAGTCGTCGCGGCTGATGCCGAAGACCAGGCAATCCTGCTTGTGAAAATCCCCCTCGTGATCGGAGAAATCGGTGGCTTCCTTGGTACAGCAGGGTGTTCCATCCTTGGCATAGAAGAACAGGACGATGCGCTTGCGGCCTAGATGGGTTGCCAGATCGACAGTCTCCATATCGGCATCCGGCAGTGCAAATGTCGGGGCGATCTCGCCAACCTTGAGCAGCATGTTGTTCTCCTGGAGCGCTCTCTTCGGGGGACTGCTGAGAACGATTCTAGCGGAGGCATTTGCCGCGGTCGACGCCTTTGTTTGTTTATTTGCCGGGAACTTTTTCGGGTATCTGCACGAAGCGTTCGTCCTGCCGGATCATGCCCAGGTCGAAGCGCGCCCGCTCCTCGATGGCGTCGTAGCCTTGCTTGAGGTCGCGGACCTCGGCGTCGAGGCCCGCGTTGCGGATTTCCAGCTTGCGCGTCGCTTCCTTCTGTACCTGCAGCTGACGGTCGTGCTCCCAGACCCTGAGCCATCCTCCCTTACCCAGCCAGAGCGGGTACTGGATGATGACGATGAGGGCGACGAGGCCGCCCGTCAGCCAGCGCATGGCCAGTGATTAACGCAGGTTGTAGAAGGTTTCGCGGCCCGGGTAGGAAGCGGTATCGCCCAGGTCTTCCTCGATGCGGATCAGCTGGTTGTACTTGGCGATGCGGTCCGAGCGGGACAGCGAACCGGTCTTGATCTGGCCGGCGTTGAGGCCGACGGCGATGTCGGCGATGGTGCTGTCTTCGGTTTCACCGGAGCGATGCGAGATCACGGCGGTGTAACCGGCGCGCTTGGCCATTTCGACGGCGGCAAAGGTTTCCGACAGCGTACCGATCTGGTTGATCTTGATCAGGATCGAGTTGGCGATGCCCTTCTGGATGCCTTCCTTGAAGATGCGGGTGTTGGTGACGAAGATGTCGTCGCCGACGATCTGCACCTTGTTGCCGAGGCGCTCGGTCAGCAGCTTCCAGCCGTCCCAGTCGGCTTCCGACATGCCGTCCTCGATCGAGACGATCGGGAACTGGTCAGCCAGGTTGGCCAGGTAATCGACGAACTGGGCCGAGGTCAGTTGCAGGCCTTCGCCGGACAGGTGGTACTTGCCGTCCTTGTAGAACTCGGAAGCGGCGCAGTCGAGGGCCAGCAGCACGTCCTGGCCGGGCACGTAGCCGGCTGCCTCGATCGCCTGCATGATGATCTGCAGGGCTTCGGCGTGACTGCCGAGGTTCGGGGCGAAACCGCCTTCGTCGCCGACGGCGGTCGAGTGACCGGCCTTGTCGAGCAGCTTCTTCAGCGCGTGGAAGATTTCGGCGCCGCAACGCAGGGCTTCGCGGAAGGTGTTGGCACCGACCGGCATGACCATGAATTCCTGGATGTCCAGGCTGTTGTTGGCGTGCTCGCCGCCGTTGATGATGTTCATCATCGGCACCGGCATCTGCATCGGCGCCATGCCGCCGAAGTAACGATACAGCGGCAGGCCGGATTCTTCGGCAGCGGCCTTGGCGACGGCCATCGAGACGGCGAGGATGGCGTTGGCGCCGAGGCGCGACTTGTTGTCGGTGCCGTCGAGCTCGATCATCGTCTGGTCAATGAAGGCCTGCTCCTGGGCGTCGAGGCCGATGATCGCTTCCGAGATCTCGGTATTGATGTTCTCGACCGCCTGCATCACGCCCTTGCCGAGGTAACGGCTCTTGTCGCCATCACGCAGTTCGATGGCTTCGCGGGTGCCGGTGGAGGCGCCCGACGGCACCGCGGCACGGCCCATGACACCAGACTCCAGCAGCACGTCGGCCTCGACCGTGGGATTGCCACGGGAATCGAGAATCTCGCGGGCAACAACGTCAACGATAGAACTCATATTTCTTCCTTATAAACAGAAGGTTGAGAAAACAAATTAAAGTGGATTATCAATACCGGTGACGACCAGCATGTTCATCTCTGCGGCACCCTCGCGGGTCTGCCGGGCCTGCTGGTATTCCGGTGAATGGTAGAAAGCCTTGGCCTGCTCGACCGAGTCGAACTCGACGACGATCAGGCGTTGCGGGGCACTCCACGGGCCTTCGAGGATTTCCGCCGGACCGCCGCGGACGATGAACCGGCCACCGTACTGTTCGACGGCGGCCAGGGACAGGGGCTTGTAGCGTTCGTAGGCGGCGGTGTCATGCACCTTGGCTTCGGCGACGATATAGCCCCTGGCGGTCACTTCAGTTCCTCGAAACCGGCTGCCTTGGTTGCCTTGTCGAGTGCAACGAGGGTCGCCAGCAGGCTTTCCATGCGCTGCAGCGGCCAGCTGTTGGGGCCGTCCGACCAGGCTTTTTCCGGGCACGGATGGGTTTCCATGAACAAACCCGAAATACCCACTGCCACCGCCGCGCGCGCCAGCACCGGGACGAACTCGCGCTGGCCGCCGGAGGTCGTGCCCTGCCCGCCCGGCAACTGCACCGAATGCGTTGCATCGAAGACGACCGGACAGCCGGTCTCGCGCATGATGGCCAGGCTGCGCATGTCGGAAACCAGATTGTTGTAGCCGAAGGAGGCGCCGCGCTCGCAGACCATCAGGTTGTCGGCGCCGTTGTTCACCTCGCGCGCCTTGTCGACGACGTTCTTCATGTCGCCCGGCGCCAGGAACTGGCCCTTCTTGATATTGACCGGCTTGCCGCAGGACGCCACGGCATGGATGAAATCGGTCTGCCGGCACAGGAAGGCTGGCGTTTGCAGCACGTCGACGACCGAGGCGACCTGGGCGATCTGGTCGATCTCATGCACGTCGGTCAGCACCGGCACGCCGATCTGGCGCTGCACTTCCGACAGGATGCGCAGCCCCTCGTCGATGCCCAGCCCGCGCACCGACTTGCCGGAGCTGCGGTTGGCCTTGTCGTAGGAGGCCTTGAAGATGTAGTTCACGCCGAGGCGGGAACAGACTTCCTTCATGTATCCGGCGACATCCAGGCACAGGGCTTCGGATTCGGCCGTGCACGGGCCTGCGATGAGAAACAGGGGCTGGTCGAGACCGGCTTCGAATCCGCAGAGTTTCATGGTCATTTCGCCTTTTTCTGACCGGCCAGCGCCGCCTTCACGTAGGACGTGAACAGCGGATGCCCCTGGCGCGGGTTGGAGGTGAATTCCGGATGGAACTGGCAGGCGACGAACCACGGATGGACGTCGGCCGGCAGCTCGACCATTTCGCACAGGTCGGTCCCCGGGGCGCGGCCGGAAACGACCAGCCCCTTCTCCTCGAGCTGGGCGAGCAGCGTGTTGTTCACTTCGTAACGATGACGATGGCGCTCGGTGATTTCCGGCGCACCGTAGATCTCGCGGGCCAGCGAACCGTCGGCCAGCTTGCAGACCTGGGCGCCGAGGCGCATGGTGCCGCCGATGTCGGAATCCTCGCTGCGCTTCTCGACCTTGCCGGAAGCATCCAGCCACTCGGTGATCAGGCCGATCACCGGGTAGGGCGTATCGGCAACGAATTCGGTCGAGTGGGCGTCCTTCATGCCGGCGACGTTGCGGGCGAACTCGACGACGGCCATCTGCATGCCGAGACAGATGCCGAGGTAGGGCACCTTGTTCTCGCGGGCATAGCGGATCGCCGCGATCTTGCCTTCGGTACCGCGGCGGCCGAAGCCGCCCGGCACCAGGATGGCGTCCATGCGCTCGAGGATGCCGGTGCCTTCCTTCTCGATGTTCTCGGAATCGATGTACTCGATATCGACCTTGCTGCGGGTATGGATGCCGGCATGCTTGATCGCCTCGATCAGAGACTTGTAGGACTCGGTCAGATCGACGTACTTGCCGACAAAAGCGATACGCACCGTGTTCAGCGGGTGCTCCATGGCCTCGATCAACCTTTCCCAGACGGTCAGGTCAGCCGCCTTGGCCAGGATGTTCAGCTTGTGGCAGACGATCTCGTCGAGCATCTGGTCATGCAGCATGCCGGGGATCTTGTAGATCGAATCGGCGTCCAGGCACTCGATGACGGCTTCCGGCATGACGTTGCAGAACAGCGCGATCTTCCGGCGCTCCTCGACCGGGATCGAACGGTCGGCGCGGCAGAGCAGGATGTCCGGCTGGATACCGATCTCGCGCAGTTCCTTGACCGAGTGCTGGGTCGGCTTGGTCTTCAGTTCGCCGGCGGTCGGGATGTAGGGCAGCAGCGTCAGGTGCATGTAACAGACGTTGTTGCGGCCTTCCTCGATGCCCATCTGGCGGATCGCTTCCAGGAAGGGCAGCGACTCGATGTCGCCGACCGTGCCGCCGACCTCGACGATGGCCACGTCGGCGCCTTCGGCGCCGGCCTTGACCTTGCCCTTGATCTCGTCGGTGATGTGCGGGATGACCTGCACCGTCTTGCCGAGATACTCGCCGCGGCGCTCCTTCTTGAGCACTGTGTCGTAAATCTGGCCGGTGGTGAAGTTGTTGCGCTTGGTCATCTTGGCGCTGGTGAAGCGCTCGTAATGCCCCAGATCGAGATCGGTCTCGGCGCCATCCTCGGTGACGAAGACCTCTCCGTGCTGGAAGGGACTCATCGTGCCGGGATCGACGTTGATGTAGGGGTCAAGCTTGAGGTGGGTAACCTTGATGCCGCGGGATTCCAGAATGGCCCCCAGCGACGCGGCGGCGATGCCTTTGCCCAGCGAGGACACGACACCACCCGTAACGAAAACGTATTTGGTCATGGAAAGACAGGCTGCGGGAAAGCAGAATCATAGCCGATAAGGCGCCGATTTCCCAAGTCTTCACGGCAATAAATGCACCCGGAATAGACACCCGGAAGTCATCCGGCGATGCATAAGGAAGCGCCAATTTGCTAGAATTGGCAGCTTTTCCGCCTGCAGGCACACGCTTGAAAAACGTTCTCGTCATCACCTACTCACAGACAGGTCAACTCGCCGACGTCACCGCGCAGGTCGTTGCGCCGTTGCGCGCAGCCGGACATTTCGTCCACCTGGAAATCCTGCAGCCGGTCAAGCCCTTTCCCTGGCCCTGGCCCATCGTCCAGTTCGTCGACGCCATGCCCGAATGTGTTCAGGAAGACCCGCCGCCGCTGAAACCGCTCGGCATTCCTGCCGACGTCGACTTCGACCTGGTGATCCTCAGCTACCAGGTCTGGTACCTCTCCCCCGCCCTGCCCGTCACGGCCTTCATGCAGTCTGCCGAAGCCCGGCGCCTGCTGGCCGGCAAACCGGTCGTCACCCTGGTGGCCTGCCGCAACATGTGGCTCGCTGCCCATGATGCGATGAAGCGGATGATCGCCAGCGTCGGCGGCCAGCTGCGCGACCATGTGGTTCTGGTCGACCAGGGCCATGCGCTGGCCACCTTCCTGACGACCCCGCGCTGGGTACTGACCGGCAAGCGGGACCGCTGGCTGGGACTGCCGCCGGCCGGTGTGGCGCCGGCCGAGATCCGTCGCGCCAGCCGCTTCGGCCATGCGCTGGTCGATGCCCTGGCCAATGACCGGGAAAGGAATGCGGCGCCGATGCTGACCGGCCTGCAGGCCGTCGAGGTGAATCCGCGCCTGGCCATCAGCGAGCGTGCCGTGCGCCGCGCCTTCGGCGTCTGGTCGCGGCTGATCCGCAGCTTCGGCAAGCGCGGCGCCTGGCAGCGGCGGCCGATACTGCTCGTCTTCGCCCTCTACCTGATCACCATGATCCTGACCGTGGTTCCCATCAGCCTCTTGTTACAATGGCTGCTCGCCCCCCTGCTCAGACCACGCCTGGAACGGATGCGCCAGCAACTCGAGTTGCCCTCCGGATCGCAGGATTTCAATCTCGCCAAATATGAACAACACTAGCGACCCGGTTTACATCACCCGAACAGCCTGTTTCCTGCCCAACGCCCCGGTCGACAACGACGGCATCGAAGACGTCCTCGGGATGATTGCCGGCAAGCCATCGCGGGCGCGGCGCATCATCCTGCGCAGCAACGGCATCCGCCAGCGCCATTACGCAATCGATCCGGCAACCGGCAAATACACGCACACCAATGCCCAGCTGACTGCCGAGGCCGTTCGCGCGCTGCTCGACGACGATTTCACCCTGTCCGACATCGATTGCCTGGCTACCGGCACCACCCGCCAGGACCAGCTGATGCCCGGTCATGGCGTCATGGTGCACGGCGAACTGCGCAACCCGCCCTGCGAAGTCGTCACCACTGCCGGCGTCTGCGTTTCCGGCGTCACGGCCCTCAAATATGCCTACATGTCGGTACGCTGCGGCTTCGCCAAAGCTGCCGTAGCCACCGGTTCGGAACTGGCCTCGGCCGCCCTGCATGCACGTAATTTCGCTGCCGAATCGGCGCATCGCGTGGCCGAACTGGAAACCAATCCGGAAATCGCCTTCGAAAAGGATTTCCTGCGCTGGATGCTGTCCGATGGCGCCGGCGCCTTCCTGCTGCAGAACCGGCCGCAACCGGGCAGCCTCTCCTTGCGTATCGACTGGATCGAAGTCCTGTCGCAAGCCGACACCCGGGAAGTCTGCATGTATGCCGGCGGCGAAAAGCTGGAGGACGGAACGCTCAAGGGCTGGCAGGAATACCCGGCGGAAGACCTGGCCCAACGCTCGCTGCTGACAGTCAAGCAGGATGTCCGCCTGCTCAATGCGGTGGTGATCGAGGAAACCTTCGGCAAGCCCATCCGCCTCGCCATGCAGAAACACGGCCTGCGTCCGGAAATGATCGACTACCTGCTGCCGCACATGTCTTCCGAGTACTTCCATCAGCCGATCGCCGAGTGCATCGCCGCATCCGGCTTCCCGGTCCCCGAGGAAAAGTGGTTTACCAACCTGCACACCAAGGGCAACACCGGTTCGGCATCCGTTTACATCATGGTCGACGAACTGTTCAAGAGCGGCCGTCTCAAGGATGGCGACCGCCTGCTCTGCATGGTGCCGGAAAGCGGTCGTTTCACGGGAGCCCTCATTCACCTGACGGCCGTTGTCCATGCTTGAGAACGAAGTCCCGCAGGAAGACAACCGCACGCTGGACGGCCATCGCAAGGCAGTCTATGCACGCGGCAGTGATGGCCGCGTGCGCATCGTCCAATCGACCGGCTGGGAGGTTGAAGAGATCGTCACCCGGCAGGCAGTGGATGATCTCAACCGTCTCGCCGAGGAAGCCCGCCAACGCGTTCAGGCCGGACAGACCAGCCCGCTGGAGTACCACATGCACCACCGGCGCATGGACGTCGCCCTCCTGTCGCAACTGACCGGCATCTGGCAATGGCGCATCCGCCGGCATTTCCGCCCCGATGTCTTCAGCCGGCTCTCCCCCGCCCTTCTCGCCCGCTATGCCGAAGTGATGGGCATCGGCCTCGAAGAACTGAAGAAAGTCGATTGATGGAATTCCAGCACAGTCACGCCTCCCACTGCGAGAGCGGTGTCATGGCTTCATTGCTGCGCCAGCATGGCCTGCCGATGTCGGAGGCGATGGCGTTCGGGCTGTCGTCCGCCCTCTCCTTCGCCTATCTGCCGATCATCAAGATCAACGGCCTGCCGCTGGTCGCCTACCGGATGCCGCCGCGGCACATCATCAAGGGGCTGCAGAAACCCCTCGGCCTGAGCATGCGCTTCGAGACCTTCGGCACGCCGGCGGCCGGCGAAGCGCGCCTGAACCAGCTGCTGGCCGAAGGAAAGGTCGTCGGCATGCAGACCTCTATCTTCTGGCTGCCCTACATTCCGGAAGACCTGCGCTTCCACTTCAACGCCCACAACGTGCTGGCCTTCGGACGCGACGCGCAGAGCGGCGACTACCTGCTTTCCGATCCGGTCGTCGAGCACGCCGTCACCTGCGCCCCGGCCGACCTCGGACGTGCCCGCTTCGCCAAAGGCATGCTGGCCCCGAAAGGCCTGCTCTACTATCCCGACAAGGCTCCGGGAACGCCGGCCTGGGGAAAAATCCTGCCCAAGGCGATCCGCAAGACCACCCGGGTCATGCTCGATACCCCGCTGCCGATCATCGGCGTCAAGGGCATCCGCCGGCTGGCCAATGCCTTCGACCGACTCGACGCAAAGGGCGCACCGGCGGCGACCAAGATGTTCATCGGCCAGGTCGTCCGCATGCAGGAAGAAATCGGCACCGGCGGCGCCGGCTTCCGCTTCATCTATGCCTCATTCCTGCAGGAAGCGGCCGAGTTGCTGGGCAAATCGCAACTTGACGAACTGGCGGGAACACTCGTCGACATCGGCGACGACTGGCGCGAGTTCGCCCTCGCCACTGCGCGCATGATCCGCGACCGCGATCCGCTGGAACCTTCGGCACTGTCCGGCAAGCTGCGCCGGATCGCCGATCGCGAGCAGGCCTTCTTCCACGACCTGCGTCGCGCCGTCTGATGCTGTCCATCGACAGCCTCTCCTATCGCTATACCGCTGCCACCGCACCGGCGCTCGACGGCATCTCGCTGACCATTCCGGCCACCGGCATCTACGGGCTGCTCGGCCCGAACGGCGCCGGCAAGACCACCCTGATCTCGCTGATTGCCGGCTTGCTGAACCTCTCCACCGGCCACATCGGCCTCGACGGCCAACCCCTGGCTGCCGCCCGGGCCGCCCGACCGCGCGCCATTGCCCTGGTGCCGCAGGATTACGCCTTCTACCCGATGCTGACGACGCAGGAAAACCTGCGCTTTTTCGGCGGCACGCTCGGCCTGACCCGGAGCGCGCTGGATGAACAGGTGGCCCATGTCATCGCCTTCGCCCGCCTCGAACAGGTCGTCGGAAAACGCGCCGAACAGCTTTCCGGCGGCCTGCGCCGCCGCCTCAACCTGGCCATCGGCCTGCTCGGCAAGCCGCAGCTGCTGCTGCTCGACGAACCCACCGTCGGCGTCGATCCGCAGTCACGGCATTTCCTCCTCGAATCCATCGCCGCCCTGCCAGCAGCTGGCACCACCGTGGTGTATACCAGCCACTACATGGAAGAAGTCGAGGCCATCTGCCAGCGCATCGCCATCATCGACCAGGGACGCCTGCTGGCCGAGGGCACGCTTGAAGACATCCTGCACAGCCCGCTGCCGCTGCTCGAGATCCATCTGGACGCCCCCCTGCCGCCCCCCCTGGCAGACCGCTACAGCGCGCAAGCCATCGGCAACCGCAAATACCGCCGCGAACTCCCGTCAGCCGCGGATCTGCCGCGTGTGCTCGATGAACTGGCCAGTCACGGCTGCCCGGTACGCGACCTGAGTTTCGGTCAGCACAATCTGGAGCAGGTCTTCATGCGCCTGACCAACCGCTCGCTACGGGACTGAGGACCGGACATGTCACCCCGCCTGCTCGCCCTCTGGCTCAAGGAGATCATCGCCCTCAGCCGCGACCGTCACGGTCTTCTGGCGCTGTTCATCATGCCGACCATCTTCATCCTGGTGATGACGATGGCCCTGCGTGACGCGTTCACGCCCGGCACCACCATCGATGCCCCTTATGTCGTGGTCGATCTCGACCAGAGCGCCCACTCTCAGTCATTGATCCGTCGCCTGGGCAAGACTGCGAGCTTTCAACGTGTCGGCATCAGCGATGACGCCGACGCCACGCGCCACGGCATCGCCAGCGGCCGCCAGGCGCTGGCCCTCGTCCTCCCCAAGGGCTTCGGCGAACGCTTGCTGACCCCCTCCGGGGCCGACGGCCAGCCGACCGAGCCGATGCAGCTGCTGGTCGACCCGACGCTCAACCCGGCCCTGCAACTGGCCTTCCGCAACCAGGTGATGGCCGCCCTCGGGGCCCTGCGTGCCGACGAGCTGACCCAGCGCGCCGGCAAGCTGTTCGGCTTGCCGACCATCCCCGGCGCCAAGGCGGAGAAGGACTGGCCTGACGAGATCGTCAGCATCGCCGTGCGCAACGACGCCAACGTCCGGCCGCCCTCCTCGGTGCAACAGAACGTCCCGGCCTGGCTGATCTTCGCCATGTTCTTCGTCGTCATCCCCGTTTCCTCGATCTTCATCACCGAACGCCAGCAAGGCACCCTGCAGCGTCTGCGCAGCATGGGCGTTCCTTTTCGCCTGATCCTCGCCGGCAAGCTGGTGCCGTTCTGCGTCGTCAATCAATTGCAGGCCCTGTTGATGGTGATGGTCGGCATGTTCGTCGTTCCGCTATTCGGCAGCGAAGCCCTGGAAATGCCCGCCACGCTGCCGCAACTGGCCAACTGGTGTGCCGTTTCGGCAGCCGTCAGCCTGGCCGCCGTGGCCTGGGCGCTGCTGATCGCCAGCATCGCCCGGACCTCCGAACAGGCCACCGTCGTCGGCGGCGTCGGCAACATCCTGATGGGCGCCATCGGCGGCATCATGGTGCCCAAGTTCGTCATGCCGGCCGGCATGCAGACCCTCGCCGGGCTCTCGCCGATGGCCTGGGCCCTCGACGGTTTCCACATGGTGATGCTGCGCCATGGCAGCTTTGCCGATCTCCTGCCCAGCCTGGGCAAACTGCTCGTTTTCGCCATCCTGGCGCTGACAGCCGCCGTCTGGCTCAATCAGCGCGCCCTCGCCACCCGCTCATGAACCAAGATCTCCGCCACCAACTGAAAGCACTGATCATCGAAGCCTGCGACAAGGACTGCTCGCCTGACGACATCGCCGACGACGAGATCCTCTTCGGTCCCGAGGCGCCATTGCAGCTCGACTCGCTCGATGCCCTGCAGATCTCGATGGCGATCAAGAAGACCTACGGCCTGCGCCTGCCGGACAGCAAGGACACCCGTCGCGTCCTGTCCTGCGTCGCCAACATGGCCGACCACCTGGAAAACTGGCTCGCCACCCGTTCATGAGGCGCCCGGTCTACCTCGGCGCCAGTGGTCTGGTCTGCGCCCGCGGCCACACACCGGCCGTCGTTTCGACAGCCCTGCGCGCCGGTGAATGCAGCAGCAGCTGGCGCCTGCACGGCAACCGGCGCTTTCCATGGTTCGCCCTGCCGCTGGACGAAACCGACTGGCTCGAGCGTGCCGCCTGGGCCGTCCGCCAGGTTGGTGAATCCCTCGGCCCCCTGGCGAGCGCCACGCCCTTGTTCGTCGCCTCTTCGTCCTTCCAGGTCGGCCTCTGCGAAACACGGCCGCCGCCGTACGAACTGCCGGTCGCCAACGCCTCCTTCAGCCGCCAGCTGGCCACCTGGCTGCGGCTCGACGAAATCCCGCCCTACAGTTTCTCCAATGCCTGCATCTCCGGCTTTTCGGCCATCGATGCGGCGCGCAGCCTGATTGCCGCCGGGCAGATCGACGAGGCAGTGGTACTCGGCTGCGAACTGGCCAACGCCAGCACGCTGGCCGGTTTCGCCGCCCTCGAATTGCTCTCGCCGACCGCCTGCCGTCCCTTCGACCGTGACCGCGACGGCCTGGTCCTCGGTGAGGCGGTCGCCGCCATCCGCCTCTCGGCCACACCGACGCCCTGGCGACTGGCCGCGGTCCGCACCGGCATCGACGCCTGGTCGATCACCGGGCCCGACCCCGACGGCAGCCCGATTGCCGAACTGCTCGGCGAATGCCTGCATGAAGCTGGCCTGCAGGCCAGTGACATTGACCTCATCAAGCTGCAGGCTGCCGGCTCGCCAGGGACCGATCTGGCAGAGGCGAATGCCCTGCGCCAGATTTTCACAACCGGTACGCCACCGTTGCTGTCGCTCAAATCCGCTTTCGGCCATACCCTGGGGGCCAGCGGCGTCGCCGAGCTGGCGGCACTGCTGGCCTGCCTGGACGACCGGCAGATTCCGGCCACCGCGGGCTTTGTCACCCCCGACCCGCAGCTGGCGCTGCAGCCGACGACCGCCGGCCGGCAGCAAACGGTACGTCACGCGCTGCTCAACCTGATCGGCTTCGGTGGCGGCCTGGGCTGCCTGATCGTGGCGCACGAACGATGATCCATCTCGACACCGCCCTCAGCCAGCAATTCGTACCGGCCGATCTGCCAACGGCAGTCCGCTCCCTGCTCGGCAAACCGCTGCGCCGTGCACCGGCACTCGCCCAACTGGCCGTACTCGGGGCCCTCGCCTGCCTGCCTGCAGAACGCCGCGGGCGGCCGACCGCACTGCTCTGGCAATCGACCAGCGGGCCGCGCCTGGAAACCCTCGAACTCCTCGATGAAGTCTGCCAGGGCAGCGGCGAGCCGCTGCCGTTCACCTTCCTGGCCACCGTTCCGGCCAGCGCCGCCGTGCAATTGCATCCCTTCGTCCCCGGCCTGCGCACGGCGTCGACGCTGCCGCTCGAGAGCGAACAGGCAGCCAACTGGCATCTCCTGCTCAGCATCGCCGCCAACTGGCTGAACGAAGGCCGCTACGAGCAGGTGCTGTGCGCTCATCTCGACCATTGGTCCGATTCCCTGAACGGCCACTGGCTGGCACTTTCCGCGACGACTTCGGGCTCGGCGCCGGCAACCCTGCGTGCAGCCACCGGCGAAGCGGCCATCCAGCTCGCCGACACCCCCGACTTTCCCGTCGCCGTCGCCCGCTGGCTTGCCGAAGCCCCCGGCCAGCCGTTGCGTCTGCACTCTCCCGCCGCCCCCGGGCTGGCGGTAGAATTCGCCCGAACCTAACCATCCGCCGAGATCGCCATGTCCCAATTCGCCTTTGACGTAACCCTTGAAGATTTCGAAGCCAAGGTGCTGCTGCCGGCCGACACCGTGCCGGTCCTGGTCGATTTCTGGGCGCCGTGGTGCGAGCCATGCAAGGTTCTGAAGCCGATGCTGGAAAAGCTGGCCGACGAGTATGCGGGGCGCTTCCTGCTGGCCAAGGTCAATTCCGACGAATTCCCCGAACTGGCCCAGCATTTCGGTGTGCGCAGCATTCCCTCGGTCAAGGTGCTGTTCCAGGGCCAGCTGGTCGATGAATTCAACGGTGCCCTGCCGGAAAGCCAGCTGCGCGCCTTCATCGACCGCGTCGCGTTGCCGGCCGGCCCGGGCGGCACCTCACCGCGCGAACAGGCCGCAGCACTCGTCACCGAAGGCCAGCTTGACGCAGCCCTGGCCATCCTCGTCGAGGCCAGCAACCAGACGCCGGACGACGAGGCGATCCGCCTCGACGCCATCGAATTGCTGATGCAGCTCGGCCGCAACGACGAGGCCCAGCAACTGCTGGCCGTCGAATACAAGCAGGAAGGCGACCGCGCCACAGCCCTGCGCGCCCGTCTGGCGCTGGCCCGGGGCGCTGCCGATACGGCGCCGCTGGAAGCCAGGCTGGCCGCCAACCCGGACGATCACGCGACACGACTGGAGCTGTCGCGTGCCTACGCGGCGCAAAGCAATTTCCGCGCAGCGCTCGAAGCGGCACTGGAAGTCGTCCGCCGCGACCGTTTCTTCGACGAAGGCGCCGGCCGCAAGGCCCTGCTGCAGTTGTTCGAGGCGCTGGCCGGCGAACAGTACGACGACCTGGTCCGCGAATTCCGACGCAAGCTGTCGGCTGCTCTCAACTGACGCAGGCCGGGCGTTCGTCCATCGTGCGCCTGTTCTACACCGATGTCTTCGTGTTGCCCTTGCCGGCCGGGCATCGCTTTCCGATGGAGAAGTACGCCCGCCTGCGCCAGCACCTGCTGGCCAGTGGCGATTTCGCCGAGAGTGACTTCCATCTGCCACCGGCGGCCAGCGATGAAGAACTGGCCCGGGCGCATGCCCCCGGTTACATCCGCCAGGTTGTCGACGGCTCCCTGCCCGAACCCATGCAGAAAGCCATCGGCTTTCCCTGGAGCGCAGGCATGGTCGAGCGCTCGCGGCGTTCGGCAGGTGCGACGCTGGCCGCCTGCCGGGCAGCGTTGTCGGACGGCGTCGCGGCCAACCTGGCCGGCGGTACCCACCATGCCTTCCATGATCGCGGCGAAGGCTTCTGCGTCTTCAACGATGCCGCCGTCGCCGCCCGCGCCATGCAGGCCGAAGGCGGCGCCGAGCGCATCCTGATCGTCGACTGCGACGTTCATCAGGGCAACGGTACGGCGAGCATCCTGCGCGATGATCCAAGCATCTTCACCTTCTCCATCCACGGCGCCCGCAACTTTCCCTTCACCAAGGAAACGAGCGACCTCGACATCGAGTTGCCCGACGGCTGCGGCGATGCCGCCTACCTGCAGCACCTCGACGACGGCCTGAGCACCGCTTTCGACCTCGCCCGAGCGCAACTGGTCATCTATCTGGCCGGTGCCGATCCTTACCTGGATGACCGCCTCGGCCGCCTCTCCCTGAGCATCGCAGGCCTGATCGAGCGTGACCGGCAGATCTTCAGCCGTTGCCGCCAGGCCGACGTGCCGGTGGCCATCGCCATGGCCGGCGGTTATGCACGGCAGATCGACGACACGGTCGCCATTCATGCCAATACGGTCCGCCTCGCCAGGCGCCATTGGGCATAAAATCGCCGGATGGACAACGCTCTCTACCTCAGCTCCTCGCTGCGCACCCTGGAAAGCCGCCACGCCGACGAATCCCTGATGCAACGTGCCGGCACCGCAGCAGCCGACTGGGCCTGCGAACTGGCCGGCGCGCGTGGCCTGCCGATCCTCATCATCGCGGGCCCGGGCAACAATGGGGGCGACGCCTTCGTGGCAGCCCGCCTGCTGCGTCAGCGCTTCCAACCCGTCTGCGTCGTCTTCGCCGGCTTGCCGGAGCGCCAGCCGGCGGATGCCCGCCATGCCTGGCAGGCATTCATCGACGCGGGCGGCAGCACTGTCGAGACGATCCCGACCGATCAACGCTGGTCGCTGATCATCGACGGCCTGTTCGGCATTGGCCTGGCGCGTCAGCCGGCCTTCATCGCCGCCGGCCTGATCGAGGACATGAACCGTCTGTCCCGCCGCGATGGCTGCCCGATCCTCGCACTCGACTGCCCATCCGGCCTGACTGCCGATACGGGAACGGCGCCGGGGGCCGTGGTTTGCGCGTCGCATACGCTGACGTTCATTACCGGCAAACCCGGCCTGCTGACCGCCGACGGGCCGGATCTCTGCGGGGAGATCCGCATCGCACCACTGGGGATTGATGCCGAAAATGAATTGCCGGCGGATGGTCACTGCCTGAACCGTCGCGACTTTGGCCAGTACCTGCAGCCACGCCGGCAGAACAGCCACAAGGGCAGCTACGGCAGCGTCGGCGTGCTCGGCGGCGCCCCGTCGATGGTCGGCGCCACCTTCCTCGCCGCCCGCGCCGCCCTCAAGCTGGGCGCCGGTCG
>WBUO01000066.1 GCA_008933675.1 Dechloromonas sp. | reverse complement strand
GCCTGCTGAGCGGTCCGTCCCAGCCGAAGCCGATCGGCATTCCTGTTCGTGTTGCTGCGCCTGGAGGTTGCGTATGAATCCGTCGACGATGCGTCCTTTCCCGATTTCCGTCGTCGCCATGGGGCCCGGTTCGCAGGGCGACGAAGCCCCGGCCTACCTGCCCCTGCCGCAGATGCAGACCTTCGCCGCCCCCCGCCTGCCGGACGATGTCGCGCCGGAAGCCGTGCTTGCCGCCGGCGGCCTGCTCGGCAAGCTGCTCGACCAGCTGGAAAGCCAGGGGTTCGGTTCGGCCGTGCAGCTCGATCTGCTCGCCCAGTCTGCGGCCGTGCGCGAAGTGATCAATCAGTCGCTGGGTTTTGGTGAGGTCAGTGCCTTCACTACCGCACCGCGCCACTGGCGCGTTCAGGAAACGGCTTTTGCCGGCCTGTGGCGGGTGCTCGAGGTGGCCGATGACGGCCGTTTCCTGGTCGACCGCCTGGAAAGCGGCACCATCCCGCCGGTGCTCGGCGAAGCGATGCAGCAGACCGCAGCTGCCGACCTGCCTGCTCCCGCCTACCCGGAAGGCTGCATGAACGCGCCGCCGCTGGTCGAGGAAATCCGCCTGCAGGCCGCCGCCTGGCAGCCCGGCCAGGCGGCTCACGTCATCAACCTGACCCTGCTGCCGGTCAGCGACGCCGATCTCGACACGCTGTACGGCTGGCTCGGTCACCGCGAGGTGTCGATCCTGTCGCGCGGCTACGGCAATTGCCGGATCACCAGCACGCGCCTGCACAACGTCTGGTGGGTGCAGTACTTCAACAGCATGGACACGCTGATCCTCAACTCCATCGAGATCGTCGACATGCCGGAAGTGGCGCTCGCCGCCGACGAGGATTTTGCCGATTCGCTGGAGCGTCTGCGCGAATACCTCGACATGCTGAGCGAGCCTGTATAGGCTGGAAGGATGCGTTTCGAAGGTTCCTTTCTCGATGTCGGGCCGCAGGACAGGCTGGAGTGCGGCATCTGCTGGTGGGTCTACGACCCGGCCCTGGGTGACGACAGCCGCGGCATCGCACCCGGCACGCCGTTCGCCAGTCTGCCGGAGGACTGGTGCTGCCCGGGCTGCGACGCGCCCCGCCACAAGTTCATGGTGCTCGGCGAATGAAGGTGTGGGAGGCGGATCCGGCACCGGCGCTGACCCGGGCCTTCGCCAGCATCGCTGCCACGCGCATGGCCGGCCTGGCAATCTGCAACGCCGCCCTGCAGGTCGAGGCGCTGCCGTTCCGGCGTACTGCCGAGGGCCACTGGGCCGGCCTGATCATCACGCCGTGGGCGATCAACCTGCTCTGCCTGCCCGGCCACGCCGGCAACTGGCCGCAACGGGCGGCCGGCAGCAAGCACGACTGGCGCTTTCCGTCCGGCGACTATGAATTCATCGTTGCCGAGGCGGCGGATATCGGTTCCTATCACCTGTGCTCGCTGTTCTCGCCAGCGCTCGAGTTCGCCAGCCACGAACAGGCACGTCTGACCGCAGAAGCCGCCGCTCAGGCCCTGTTTGCCGCCCCGTCGGCGCCGCCGCCACCGGCGGCCCTGCCCAGCCGGCGGGCCTTTCTCGGATTGTCCGGATGAGTTCGGCCGGTCTGCTGACGGTGCGCGCCCGCCTGGTCGACGGGCGCTTGCGGGATCTGGCCGTGGATCTGCAGCGGCCGCCGGTGGCGCGCCTGTTCCATCAGCAGATTCCCGAAGCCGTGGTCAAGGCCGTGCCCTACCTGTTCACCCTCTGCGCCCATGCCCAGCGTGCCGCTGCCCAGGCCGCACTGGCGGCAGCGGAGAATGCCGTGCGCCGTCCCGTGGACGATGCCGAGCTGTGGATCGAGATGCTGCATGAAAGCCTCTGGCGCCTGCTGCTCGACTGGCCGCCGGCGCTCGGCCTGCACGATGCGCGCGATGCCTTCGTTGCCTGGCGTGCCGCCCGCGCCGGCAGCGACTGTCTGGCCCAGACGCAGCAGGTATTGAAAGCCGCCCGCTATCTGGCGAAGGACTGCCTGGCCCGTCTCGGCGATGGCGGTGCGGCGCCGTCGCCGCAACTGGCCCCGGCGGCATGGCTCGACTACTGGCAGGGAAATACCGATCAGCGCCCCTTGCCGCAGCGCCCGGCCACCGTCGGCGCCGCCTATCGACGTCGTCTCGCCGAGGCCGAGGCCGCCGCCGCCGCCCTGGCTGACGGCGCGCCCTATCCGGTTGCCGCCGCCGGCGGCGAAGGCTGGGGCGTTGGTCAGACGCTGACGGCACGCGGCGTGCTGACCCATGCGGTGCATGTGGACGATGGGCGGATCGTCGCCTACAAGGTGTGGGCTCCGACCGATGCCTTGTTCGCCGATACGCAGGCGCTCGAACACCTGCTCGGCGACCTTCCCCTCGCTTCGCCGGCGGCGGCACGGCAGGCGCTGAATCTCGCCGTGCTGGCCCTCGATCCCTGTCTGCCCTATACGCTGGAGCTGCAAGATGCATGAAATGTCGCTGGCCGAAGGTGTGTTGCAACTGGTCGAGGAAACGGCGCAGCGTGAAGGGGCTCAACGGGTTAAGCTGGTGGTCCTGGAGATCGGCCGATTGTCCTCGGTCGAACCGGAGGCGCTGCGTTTCTGCTTCGAGGCGGTGACGCACGGCAGCATCGCCCGGGGGGCGGCGCTGGAGATTGTCGAGGTGCCGGGCAGCGGCTGGTGCATGCCCTGCGCCGCGACGGTGCCGATGACGGAGAGCTTCGGCGCCTGTCCGCAGTGCGGCAGTTACCAGGTGCAGCCGACCGGCGGCACCGAGATGCGGGTCAAGGAAATAGAAATCGAGTAAGGAGACGACGATGTGTACGGTTTGCGGTTGCGGTGAAGGTGAAACGAGGATCGAGGGCGAGGGCCACGCACATAGCCATGTGCATGCGGATGGCACGGTGCATACCCACGCCCATGAACATGCGGACGAACATGCACACGCCCACGACGATGCGCCGCTCGGTGTCCATTCCCATACCCACCGCCACGCCGACGGCACCGAGCACAGCCACGCCCACGGTCACGACGGCGAGCATGCGCACAGCCACGACCACGACGCCGGACATCAGCACCAGCACGCCATCGGCGGCGACCTCGACTACGGCGCCGGGCCGGCCGGCGCCCATGTGCCGGGCCTGAGCCAGGCGCGCATGGTGCAGATCGAGCAGGACATCCTCGCCAAGAATAACGGCTATGCCGCGCAGAACCGCGCCCGCTTCGACGAGCGCGGCATCTTCGCGCTGAACCTGGTGTCCAGCCCCGGCTCCGGCAAGACCACGCTGCTGGTCAAGACCATCGAGCTGTTGAAGGAGCGCGTCGCCATCTGCGTCGTCGAGGGCGACCAGCAGACTTCCAATGACGCCGAGCGCATCCGCGCCACCGGCGTGCCGGCGCTGCAGATCAACACCGGCAAGGGCTGCCACCTCGACGGCCACATGGTCGGCCACGCCATCGGGCGCCTGCAACCGGCCGAGGAATCGCTGTTCCTGATCGAGAACGTCGGCAACTTGGTCTGCCCGGCTGCCTTCGATCTCGGCGAACACCACAAGGTGGCCATCCTGTCGGTCACCGAGGGCGAGGACAAGCCGCTGAAATACCCGGATATGTTCCGCGCCGCCGACGTGATGCTGCTCAACAAGTGCGACCTGCTGCCCTATCTCGAGTTCGACGCCGACCTGGCCGAGGCCAATGCCCGCCAGGTCAACCCGAACCTGACCGTGTTCCGCGTCTCGGCCACCCGCGGCGAAGGCATGAGTGCCTGGGTAGACTGGATCACCGCTGGCCTCGAGGCCCAGCGCGGCAAGCGCTCGGAATCGGTCGAAGTGCTGAAGCGACGGGTGGCCGAACTGGAGCGGCAGCTGGCCGCCAAGTGAGCGCCCGGCGCCTGCGCGTCCGCGGCTTGGTCCAGGGGGTCGGCTTCCGGCCCTACGTCTGGCGGTTGGCTGGTGAACTGGGCCTCGACGGCTGGGTGCGCAACGACGGGGCCGGGGTCAGCATCGCTGTTGCCGGCGAACGTCTTGCCGAATTCCTCGTCCGCCTGCCCAAGGAGGCGCCGCCGCTGGCGCGCATCGACGCGATCATCGAGGAAGCTGGCGACGCCAGCGTCGACAAGGGTTTTGCTATCCTCGCCAGCCTGCCCGGCGAGGTCATGACCGCCATCGGCCCCGACGCCGCCATCTGTCCCGACTGCATCGCCGACCTCTGCGATCCGGCCGGCCGCCGCTGGCGCTATCCATTCACCACCTGCACCCATTGCGGTCCGCGCTACACGCTCAGCCGCGGCATTCCCTACGACCGGGCGCGTACCAGCCTGGCTGCTTTTCCGCTGTGCCCGCCGTGCGCCGCCGAATACACGGCGCCCGCCGACCGCCGCTTTCATGCCGAAACCACCTGCTGCCCGGACTGCGGCCCGCAAGTGCGCCTGCTCGACGCCGCCGGCCAGCCGCTGGCCGGCGATCCGCTGGCAGCGACGCTGGCCCTGCTGCAGGCCGGGCGCATCGTCGCCATCAAGGGACTGGGGGGCTTTCATCTTGCCTGCGATGCGCGCAACGCGGCGGCGGTGGCCGAATTGCGCGAACGCAAGCAGCGCGAGGCCAAGCCGTTCGCGGTGATGGGCCTGAATCCGCCGTCGCTGGCAGCGTATGCCGGCATCGACGCCGACGCCGAAGCGCTACTGCGTTCGGCAGCGGCGCCCGTGGTGCTTTGCCCCAAGGCCGGCACCGAGCTGCCCGGCGTCGCGCCCGGCCTGGCCTGGCTCGGCGCCATGCTGCCGGCGACGCCGCTGCATCTGCTGCTGTGGCACGAAGCCGCCGGTCGCCCGGCCGGCACTGCCTGGCTGGCCGACGCAAGTGCGCTGCTGCTGGTGATGACCAGCGCCAATCCGCACGGCGAGCCGCTGGTGATCGGCAATGACGAAGCGCTGCAACGCCTCTCCGGCATCGCCGATGCCTACCTGTTGCACGACCGCGACATCGTCGTCCGCTGCGACGATTCGGTGCTCAAGCCGGGGCCGGTGTTCATCCGCCGCGCCCGCGGCTACGTGCCGCTGCCCATTCCGCTGGCCGGCGACGGCCCCTGCGTGCTGGCCCTCGGCGGCTTCCTGAAGAACACCCTGTGCCTGGCCAAGGGCGAGGCCGCCTGGCTGTCACAGCACATCGGCAGCCTCGACAACGTTGCCGCCATCGGCTTCCTCGAGGAGATGGCGGCGCACCTGCCGGCGATCCTGGCGGCGCGCCCGGAACTGATCGTGCACGACCTGCACCCGGATTACCCGTCGACCCACCTGGCGCAGCGCCTGGCTGGCGAACTCGGCGTGCCGGTGCTGGCCGTCGGCCATCATCACGCCCACATCGCCGCCGTCGCCGCCGAGCACCGCGTCGCCGGTCCGCTGCTCGGCCTGGCCATCGACGGCGTCGGTCTCGGTCCGGATGGCGGTCTGTGGGGCGGCGAACTGCTGCGTGTCGATGGCCATCAATGCGTGCGCCTGGGCCACCTGCAGCCGCTGCCGCTGCCCGGTGGCGACCGCGCGGCGCGCGAACCCTGGCGCATGGCGGTGGCGGCGCTGCATGGCGCCGGCCTCGGCTACCGCGTCGGCGGCTGGTTGCTGCAGCACTATCCGCAGCACGAAGCCGGGCCGTTGCTGACCATGCTCGCCCGCAACCTGCGCTGTCCGCCGACCAGCAGCCTCGGCCGCTGGTTCGATGCCGCCGCCGGCCTGCTCGGCTTGCGCGCCGGGATGCAGTACGAAGGCCAGGCGGCGATGGAGCTGGAAGGCCTGGCCGCCGCCCACGGCCCGGTCGACGCGCTGGCCGGTGGCTGGAAACTGGCCGCCGATGGCAGCGTGCTCGATCTGTCGCCGCTGGTTCCGGCGCTGCTCAACTGCCGCGAGCCGGCCCACGGTGCGGCGCTGTTCCACGCGACGGTCGCTGCCGGGCTGGCCGAGTGGATCGTCGCCGCCACACAGCGCGAGCAGTTTGCGACCGTCGCCGTCGGCGGCGGCTGCGCGCTGAACGCGGTGTTGATGACGGCCCTGCGCGGGCATCTGGCGGCAGCCGGCATCCTGTTGCTGGAGGCGCGCCAGGCGCCACCCAATGATGGCGGGCTGGCGCTCGGCCAGGCCTGGATAGGCCGATGTCATCGACAGGCGGCCGGCTGATCTGGTAAATGTCTTTGCGCAAAAGTGGACAAAGTGGAATCTTTATTTCCACTCGAAGGGACTAATCCTTCTGGTCAGACCATTGAATTCAAAGCAGTTAGTTTTCTAGCACGCTATTTGCTCAATAGCCGCCCCATAACGCCAGATCCCCAATAGAGACGCTTGGTCGGCCGCTTGCCGACATTCATCAAGAGGGGAGGGTCATGGCCAATACCAATCTGATCGCGCTCGAGCGCGACGAAAAAATTTCTGCCGCCGCCGAGCGTCTGTCGATGACGCGTCGCGAGTTCCTGCAATTCTGCGCCGCCCTGGCGACGACGCTGGGCCTGCCGCAAGGGGCCGACGCTGCCGTTGCCGAAGCCGTGGCGACCAAGAAGCGGCCGAGCGTGATCTGGCTGCATTTCCAGGAATGCACCGGGTGCACCGAATCGATGCTGCGCGCCGAACATCCGACGCTGGAGAAACTGATCCTCGACGTCATCTCGCTCGACTATCACGAGACGCTGTTCGCCGCCGCCGGTCACCAGGTCGAGGCCGCCCGCCACACGGCGATGGAGCAGAACAAGGGCCAGTACATCCTGGTCATCGAAGGCGCCATCCCGACGCGCGACAACGGCATCTACTGCAAGGTCGGCGGCAAGACGGCGATCGAGCTGACGCGCGAGTGCGCGGCCGATGCCGCCGCGGTGATCGCCATTGGCTCCTGCGCCTCGTGGGGCGGCATGCCCTCGACCGATCCCAACCCGACCGGCGCCAAGGGTGTTGCCGAAGTGCTCGGCAAGCCGGTGGTGACCATTCCCGGCTGCCCGCCCAATCCCTACAACTTCCTGTCGACGGTGGTGCATTTCCTGACCTTCGGCAAGCTGCCGGAAGTCGATCACCTGGGCCGGCCGAAGTTCGCCTACTCGCGGCTGATCCACGAGAACTGCGAACGCCGCGCCCACTTCGACGCCGGCCGCTTCGCGATGGAATTCGGCGATGCCGGCCACCGCCAGGGCTACTGCCTGTACAAACTCGGCTGCAAGGGCCCGGAAACCTACGCCAACTGCTCGGTGATCCTCTTCGGCGACGCCGGCGCCGGCACCTGGCCGGTGGCCTGCGGCCATCCGTGCATCGGCTGTACCGAGCAGGGTGTCGGCTTCCAGAAGCCGATCCATTCGCTGGCCAAGCTGAAGAACATCGAGCCGTCCGCCTTCCTGCCGCGCATCGTCGAGGAGCAGGGGGTTGGTGCCAGCCTCGGCGCCGCCGCGCTGCTGGCGGCCGTGGCCGGCGCAGCAGCCGGCGCCGGCGCAATGCTGACGCGCAACCTCGGGCTGTCGCACCAGGCCGAGGAACTGGAAAAGGCGAAGAAGGACGGCGCCCAGGCCAAGCAATCGACGGAGGTCTGAGATGGCCACGAGACGAGATTTCCTGCGGGGCTGCCTGGCCGGGGGGGCCGTGGCAGCCACCGTCGTGCCGACTCCGGCGGTCGCCCGTGATACCCACGAGCGGCCGCCGGAGGCGCTCGGCCTGCTCTACGACGCGACGCTGTGCGTCGGCTGCCAGGCCTGCGTCGCTGCCTGCAAGCAGGCCAACGACAATCCGGCCGAGTTCAACGCCCTCGACAAGCTGTGGGATTCGCCGCTCGATACCTCGGGCCATACCTTCAACATCATCAAGATGTACCGGCACGGCACGATGACGACGAAGGACAGCGAGGAAAACGGCTTCGCCTTCATGAAGACGTCGTGCATGCACTGCGCCGACCCGTCCTGCGTCTCGGCCTGCCCGGTCACGGCGATGTTCAAGGACCCGGTCACCGGCGTCGTCGGCTACGATCCGGACGCCTGCATCGGCTGCCGCTACTGCGTCGCCGCCTGCCCGTTCGGCATTCCCAAGTACCAGTACGATTCGCCGACCGGCCAGATCGGCAAGTGCGAACTGTGCCGCCACCGCCACGATGAGGGCCACTACTCGGCCTGTGCCGAGGTCTGTCCGACCGGTGCGACGCTGTTCGGCCGCAGCGAGGACCTGCTGGCCGAAGCCAGGCGCCGGCTCAAACTGCAGCCTGGCCAGTGGACGACGATGCCGCGCGGCCGTTTGCCGGCCCCCGGCGAGACGGCGGAACAGGCGGCGAAATGGAAGGCGCCGCGCGACCAGCAGTACGAGGCCCAGGTCGGCGACTACGTACCCCATATCTACGGTGAGACCGAATACGGCGGTACCCAGGTGCTCAAGCTGTCGGCGGTACCTTTCGCCAAGGTCGGCATGCCCGACCTGCCACCGCGCTCGTCGGCGGCGACCTCGGAAACCATCCAGCACACGTTGTACGGTGGCCTGCTGATGCCGCTGGCGGTGCTCGGCGCGCTGACTTTCGTCGCCCGGCGCAATGTGGTGGCGGACGACGATAGCGAAAAGGGAGGGCAGTGACATGAGCGCCCATCAACACGCGCAACCGGCACCGGTCGGCGGCCGCCTGTTCAATACCGCGACCTTCGTCTGCGGCATCCTGATCGCCATCATGGTGGCCATCCTGATCACCCGCTTCATCTTCGGCCTGGGGGCGGTGACCAACCTCAACGACGGCTACCCGTGGGGCATCTGGGTGGTGGTCGACGTGGTCATCGGCTCGGCCTTTGCCTGCGGCGGCTTTTCGGTGGCGATGCTGGTCTATATCTTCAACAAGGGGCAGTACCACCCGCTGGTCCGCCCGGCGCTCCTGGCCAGCCTGTTCGGCTACACGCTGGCCGGCGTCGGCGTCATCTTCGACCTCGGCCGCTGGTGGAACTTCTGGCACATCTTCTGGCCGACCTACGCGAATCCGAATTCGGTGATGTTCGAGGTGGCGCTGTGCATCAGCGCCTACATCCTGGTGATGTGGATCGAGTTCTCGCCGGTGTTCCTGGAGAAATGGGGGCTGCGCGACGCCAAGAAGAAGTTGAACAAGCTGCTGTTCTTCGTCATCGCGCTCGGCACGCTGCTGCCGATGATGCACCAGTCCTCGCTCGGTACGCTGCTGGTCGTCATGGGCACCCAGGTCAATCCGCTGTGGCAGACGCCGGTCGTGCCGTTGCTCTACCTGTTGAGCGCCATCACCATCGGCTACGGCATCGTGCTGTTCGAGTCCTGCGTCGCTTCCTCGGCCTACCGCCGGCAGATCGAAATGCACCTGCTGCAGCCGTTGGCCAAGGTGATGCTGGGTACGCTGGCGCTGTTCCTGGCCGTGCGCATCGGTGACCTGGTCGCCCGCGGTGCCTTCGGTCACGCCTTTGCGCCGACCCTGGAAGCCTTTGTCTTCTGGCTGGAGATGCTGCTGTTCACCGTGCCCTACCTGCTGATCGGTACCGCCGCCGCCCGCCGCAATCCGGCCCGGCTGTTCGTCGCCGGTGTTGCCATCATGCTCGGCGGCATCTTCCTGCGCCTCAACGGTTTTTTGATCGGCTACGACACCGGCCCCGGCTGGAACTACTTCCCGTCGATCGCCGAACTGCTGGTCACCCTCGGCATGTTCGCCATCGAGGTGCTGGCCTACATCATCATCACCCGCCGCTTCCCCGTGCTGCCGCGCGAAGAAGCTGCCCACTGAATCCAGGGATTAGGAGAAAAGAATGACCCCCTCGCTCACTTCGTTCGCTGCCCCCCAAGGGGGTGTCGCCTCCCTCAGGGCGGCCTTTCAGGAGGCTTAACATGTCCAAACGAGTCACCATAGATCCGGTCACCCGCATCGAGGGCCATCTGCGCGTCGATGTCGAAGTCGATGGCGGCCGCGTCAAGAAGGCCTGGGCTTCCGGCCAGATGTGGCGCGGTGTCGAGAACATCCTGATCGGCCGCGATCCGCGCGACGCCTGGGCGATCACCCAGCGCATCTGCGGCGTGTGCACGACGGTGCATGCGATGGCCTCGGTGCGCGCCGTCGAGAACGCGCTGCAGCTGGAGATCCCGGTCAACGCCCAGTACATCCGCAACATGATCATGCTGGCTCATGCCATCCATGACCACATCGTGCATTTCTACCACCTGTCGGCGCTCGACTGGGTGGACGTCGTCTCGGCGCTGAAGGCCGACCCGGACAAGGCGGCCGAGCTGGCGCAGAGCCTGTCGAACTGGAACGGCAACAGCAAGGCCGAGTTCAGGAAGGTGCAGGAAAAGCTGAAGGGCTTCGTCGGCACCGGCCAGCTCGGCATCTTCACCAACGGCTACTGGGGCCACCCGGCGATGAAGCTGTCGCCGGAAGTGAACCTGCTGGCCGTCGTGCATTACCTGCAGGCGCTGGAAGTGCAGCGCTACGCCAACAAGATCGTCGCCATCCTCGGTTCCAAGTCGCCGCACATCCAGAACGTCGCCGTCGGCGGCGTCGCCAACCCGCTGTCGCTGAACAGCCAGTCGGTGCTGACCGTCGAGCGCCTGCTGGCGGTCAAGGAGTGGATGCTGAAGCTCGACGACTTCGTCAAGAACGTCTATCTGGTCGACGTCGCCGCCATCGGCGCCTTCTACGCCGACTGGACCAAGGTCGGCCGCGGCATCACCGACTACCTGTGCGTGCCGGACATCCCGCTCGACGGCAAGGGCACGACCTTCGCGCTGCCCGGCGGCTACATCGAAGGCGGCAAGCTGGACAGCTTCAAGCCGATCAAGACCTTCGGCGACCAGTATTTCGTCGATGGCGTCAGCGAGGCGGTCAAGCATTCCTGGTACGACTACAAGGGCGGCAACAACCAGTCGCTGCACCCGTACAAGGGCGAGACGACGCCGAACTACACCGACTTCCAGGACGACGGCAAATACAGCTGGCTGAAGTCGCCGACCTTCTACGGCAAGCCGATGCAGGTCGGCCCGCTGGCCCGCGTGCTCAACATGCTGGCCGCCGGCCACGAGCCGACCAAGAAGTACGCGACCGGCGCCCTCGATCTGGTGTCGTCGATCGCCGGCACGACCGTCGGCCTGGACGCCATGCATTCGACCATCGGCCGGCACGCGGCACGCGCCGTCGGCTGCGCCGTGCAGTCGGACGAGATGATCAAGCAGTGGGACCTGCTGGTCACCAACATGGCCAAGGGCGACCTGACCACCTTCAACAAGCCCGTCTTCCCCAAGGGCGAACAGATGGGCGTCGGCTTCCACGAAGCGCCGCGCGGCGTGCTGTCGCACTGGGTGGTCATCGATTCCGGCAAGATCGCCAACTACCAGTGCGTCGTGCCGACCACCTGGAACGCCGCGCCGAGGAACGAAAAGGATGTGCCCGGCGCCTACGAGGCCTGCCTGCTCGACAACCCGGTGGCCGATCCGGAGAAGCCGCTGGAAGTGCTGCGCACCGTGCATTCCTTCGACCCCTGCCTGGCCTGTGCCGTGCATGTCGTCGATGAGGAACAGCGGCCGGTGGTGACGGTTACGGCGGCTGCAAGCTGTTAGGATCGCGTTTCCCGGGTGGCTGAGCTGCCCGGGGCCATTCATTGACTTGTTACTGACAACTGGCAACTCATGACCAAGAACGTCGTGCTCGGCATCGGTAATATCCTGCTCTCCGACGAGGGTGTCGGCGTGCGCGTCGTCGAGGCGCTGGCTGCCGCCGGCGACTGGCCGGGGGAAGTCGAGCTGATCGACGGCGGCACCTGCGGCATGGAAATGCTCGACCAGCTCGAAGGACTTGATCTGCTGGTCGTCGTCGACTGCGTGCGCGGCGGTCGGGCGCCCGGTACGCCGGTAGTGCTGCGCGGTGACGCGGTGCCGAAATTCTTCCGCACCAAGCTGTCGCCGCACCAGATCGGCCTGGCCGACGTGCTGGCCAGCCTCGAACTGACCGGCCGGGCACCGGGCGAGACGGTGATCGTCGGCATCGAGCCGGAATCGCTGGCGCTCGGCATGGAGTTGACGCCGGCGGTCGCTGCCCGGCTGCCGGAGCTGGTCGATCTGACACAGGCCGAACTGGCGCGTCACGGCCTGCGGCCTGGAGTGCCCGCCTGATGTGCCTGTCGGTGCCGATGCAGGTCGCCGAGTGGGAAGGTGACGGCGACTTCGCCTGGCTGGTCCGTGACGGTCGCCGTGAGTTGGTAAACATGATGCTGCTCGGGCCGCAGCCGCTCGGTACCTGGGTGCTGACCTCGCTCGGCCTGGCCCGTGAAGTGGTCGAACCGGAACAGCTGGCACTGATCGAGGAAGCCCTGGCGGCGCTGGCCGCGTCGCTCGACGATGATTACGACGCGGCCGGCTACTTCCGCGACCTGGAGGCGGCGCGATGAGCGGCGGCCTGCGCCAGCCGGCCATGGCGCCGCCGCCGGTGCGCGTCGCCGAAGTGCGGGCCGACGACCCCTCGACCTTTCTCGCCGCTCACTTCGAACAGGTGTGGCAGACGCAGATGCACGACCTGCCCTTCGTCAATCCGGCGCTGCAGGTCGAGGCCATCGGCTTCGTCCGCTACAGCGGCGACTGGCTGGGCGTCGTCGTCACCCCATGGTTCCTCAACCTGTTCCTGCTCAACGGCGGTGGTAGCCTGTGGGGCGACATACCGGCCGGCCAGCGCCGTTACCTGGAACTGCCCTGCGGCGCGCTGCAATTCATCGCCGATGACGACCCGGTCATCGGCCCCTATCAATACTGTCCGCTGATCGCCCCGGTCACCGGCATCGCTGGCATGGGCCAGGCGCGCCAGGCGGCGCTCGATGCGCTGCGCACCGCCTTCGCCATCCCGGCCAAGCCGGTGGAGCCGGTGGAGCCGCCACCGGCACCGGCCGCCGAGGCCGAACCGGCACATCGCGGCTTCCTGCGCCGGCTGGCCGGCCGGCGGCCTTGAGCGCAGCCTCTGGCGCGTGCTGCCGCGCTGGCCGACAATAGGCAGCACTGCACAAGGAGAGACGAGAATGTGTCTGGCAATTCCCGCCCAGGTGGTTGAGCTGCGCGATGGCGACATGGCCGTCGTCGACCTCTCCGGCGTCCGCAAGGAAATCTCGCTGGCTCTGGTCGAGGGCGTCGCGCCCGGCGATTACGTGATCGTCCATGTCGGCTACGCGCTGAACAAGCTCGACCCCGAGGAGGCGGCGCGCACGCTGGCGCTGTTCGCCGAACTGGAGCAGCACCAGGCTGGCGAGACGCGGCACTGATGAAATACATCGACGAGTTCCGCGACGGCGACGTTGCCGTCGGCCTGGCCGAAGCAATCCGCCGCGAGGCCGACCCGGCCCGCCGCTATCATTTCATGGAATTCTGCGGCGGCCACACGCATGCGATTTCGCGCTATGGCGTCTCCGACCTGCTGCCCGAGAATGTACGCATGATCCACGGCCCCGGCTGCCCGGTCTGCGTACTGCCGATCGGCCGCGTCGACCTGGCCATCCGCCTTGCGCTGGAGCAGGGCGTGACGCTATGCACCTACGGCGACTGCCTGCGCGTGCCGGCTTCCGACGGGCTGTCGCTGCTGAAGGCCAAGGCGCGCGGCGGCGACATCCGCATGGTGTACTCGAGCGCCGATGCCGTAGCCCTGGCGCAGCAGCATCCGGACAAACAGGTCGTCTTCTTTGCCATCGGCTTCGAAACGACGACGCCGCCGACGGCGGTGGCCATCAAGCAGGCGGCGGCGCTCGGCCTGAAGAACTTCTCGGTGCTGTGCTGCCACGTGCTGACCCCGTCGGCCATTTCGAGCATTCTCGAATCGCCGGAAGTGCGCCAGTGGGGCACCGTGCCGCTCGACGGCTTCATCGGCCCGGCGCACGTGTCGACGATCATCGGCAGCCGGCCCTACGAATTCTTCGCCGAGGAGTATCGCAAGCCGGTGGTTATTGCCGGCTTCGAGCCGCTCGACGTGATGCAGGCGATCAGGATGCTGATCCGGCAAGTGAACGAAGGCCGTGCCGAAGTCGAAAACGAGTTCTCGCGCGCTGTCGACCGCGACGGCAACCTGAAGGCCCAGGCTTTGGTCGCCGAAGTGTTCGAAATGCGCAAAGCGTTTGAGTGGCGCGGCCTGAACGTGTTGCCGTACTCGGCGCTGCGCATTCGCAGCCCGTTCGCCGAATTTGATGCCGAAAAGCGCTTTCCTTTGGACTATCGCTCGGTGCCCGACCACAAGGCCTGCGAATGCGGGGCGATCCTGCGCGGCGTCAAGCGGCCGCAGGATTGCAAGATTTTCGGCACGGTGTGTACGCCGGAGAATCCGGTGGGGTCGTGCATGGTTTCCTCCGAGGGGGCCTGTGCGGCGCATTACACGTATGGGCGGTATAAGGATGTTTGAAGCGCTGGGTTCCGCCGTTGACCGGCGGGCGTACTTTCTTTTGCTTCGCCAAAAGAAAGTAGCCAAAGAAAAGGCGACCCCAGGCTACGCGGTCGGCTTCGCCGACTCCCCTGCGCTACTCGACGGGCCGGGCGGCTGCGGAACTCGGCCCTGCGGGCCTCAGACAGTCCTCGCCGACTGCCCCCGGCCCGCCTCCGTTGCTCGGCGCTCCACATGGGGACCCCAACAGCGTCACAGCGGACAGGCCGAGGTTGAAACGAAAGGCGGTGAAACTGCGCTCGGTGTGCCGGGCCCCTTGGGAGGTGCCGAGCAACGCAGGGTAGTCGGGGGCAGTCGGCTCGCGTTGTTTGAGGCCCGTAGGGCCGAGTTTAGCGAGACGCCCGACTGCCCGAGTAGCGCAGGGGACCCCGCGCAGCGGGGCGCCGACCCAGGGTCGCCTTCTTCTTTGGCTACTTTCTTCTTGGCGAGACAAGAAGAAAGTACGCCCGCGCGTCAGGCGCGGAACCCAACGTAACAGTCGTCCAAGAAATGACCGAAACCCGAAAAAACTACATCCGCCCCCTCGACCTCAAACACGGCCAGATCGACATGGCCCACGGCTCCGGCGGTCGGGCCATGGCGCAACTGATCGACGAGCTCTTCGCCCGCCACCTTGGCAACGACTACCTGGCCCAGGGCGACGACGGCGCGCTGCTGCCGGCAGCAGGGGAGGGGCGCCTGGTGATGGCCACCGATGCCCACGTCGTCTCGCCGCTGTTCTTCCCCGGCGGCGACATCGGCTGTCTGGCGGTGCATGGCACGATCAACGACGTGGCGGTGATGGGCGCGACGCCGCTGTATCTGGCGGCCAGCTTCATCATCGAAGAGGGCTTCAAACTCGCCGATCTGGTGCGCATCGTGCAAAGCATGGCGGCGGCGGCGAAGGCGGCCGGTGTGCCGGTGGTGACCGGCGATACCAAGGTGGTCGAGCGCGGCAAGGGCGACGGCGTGTTCATCACCACCACCGGCGTCGGCGTCGTTGCGCCGGGCCGGGAACTGTCCGGCCGCCATGCCCGGCCGGGTGACGCGATCCTCGTCTCCGGCACGCTCGGCGATCACGGCATGGCCATCATGGCCGTACGCGAGAGCCTGGGTTTCGATTCGCCGATCGTGTCCGACACAGCCGCATTGCACGAATTGATCGCCGCGATGCGCGAGAGCGGTGCCGACATCCACGTGCTGCGCGATCCGACGCGCGGCGGCCTGGCCACGACACTCAATGAAATTGCCCGCCAGTCGGGCGTCGGCATGATGCTGCAGGAGAAGGCGCTGCCGGTTAAACCGGCGGTCAATGCGGCCTGCGAGTTTCTCGGACTCGATCCGCTGTACGTTGCCAACGAAGGCAAACTGGTGGCGATCTGCGCCGCCGGCGATGCGCAAAAGCTGTCAGCCGCGATGCGGGCGCATCCGCTGGGGACCGATACGGCGATCGTCGGTACGGTGCATGAAGATCCGCATCATTTCGTGCAGATGACTACCGGGTTTGGCGGCAGGCGCATCGTGGACTGGCTGTCCGGCGAGCAGCTGCCGCGGATCTGCTGAACGGGAAGGCTCAGTTGCGCAGCGCGAGAACCAGGGTGGCGACGTCGTCGAGCTCGGCCAGCACCAGGGCACGGGCATCGGCCATATCGTCGGCGTTGCGGACGCGGAAGATGTCGCGGCTGCCGTCGCGGAAGCGGACGGCGGCGGTGTACTCCGGACGCGGCAATGTTACGGTGGCGCGGGGTTTGCGTGGCACTGCGGTCTTGCGTTGGCTTTGCACAGCGTTCTCCTTGGAACCGTTGGTTTTGTTGCAGCGCATCGTAGCCAAAGCCAAGGGCTTGAAAAATATAGCGAAAGTCATAATCGCTCGAAAATTGTCGAGATGCCCGGCCAAAACCCGCGCCAACATTGGCGCCATGCCAATGGTATTAATTGTAAATATCCAGACACAATGCGAATCCTGCTCCTGACTCACAGTTTCAACAGCCTGACCCAGCGCCTCTTCTGCGCCCTCAGCGAGCGCGGCCACCAGCTCAGCGTCGAGTTCGACATCGCCGATGCCGTCGCCGAGGAGGCTGTCGAACTCTTCCGGCCGGAGCTGATCGTCGCGCCCTACCTGCGGCGGGCCATTCCCGAGTCGATCTGGTCGCGTCATCGCTGCCTGATCGTCCATCCCGGCATCGTCGGCGACCGCGGGCCGTCGGCACTGGACTGGGCGATCAGCCGGCGATTGCCGGAGTGGGGTGTCACCGTGCTGCAGGCCGAAGCGGAGATGGATGCCGGCCCGGTCTGGGCGGCCGAGACCTTTCTGCTGCGCGCGGCGCGCAAATCCTCGGTGTATCGCAACGAGGTCACCGAAGCCGCGCTGCGCGCCGTGCTGACCGCCGTCGAGCGCTGCCAGGCCGGCGATTTCGTGCCGCAGCGGGTGCCCGGCCAGGCGCATGCGCTGATGGTCCAGGCCGACCGGGCGCTCGACTGGGCGCGGATGGCGACGGTCGAATTGCTGGCCCGGCTGGATGCCGCCGACGGGGCGCCGGGCATCGCCGACGAACTGTTCGGCCAGCCCTGCCAGCTGTTCGATGCCTGGCCGGAAGCGACACTGAAGGGGGCGCCGGGCGCCCTGCTCGGTCGCCGCGAAGGGGCCGTGCTGCGTGCCACCGTCGACGGCGCGCTATGGCTGGGTCATGTCCGCCGCGCTGGCGGCATCAAGCTGCCGGCGACGCAGGCCTTTGCCGAGGAGGCTGCGGCCTTGCCGGAATTGCCGCTGGCCGGCTGGTGGAAGGCGCCTTGCCCGACCTGGCAGGACATCGCCTACGAGGAGGCCGGCGGCGTCGGTTTCCTGTCCTTCGAGTTCTACAACGGCGCGATGAGCACCGCGCAATGCCGGCGCCTGACCGAGGCCTTCCGCTGGGCCGCCGGGCGGCCGACGCGGGTGATCGTGCTGCGCGGCGGCAGCGATTTCTGGTCCAACGGCATTCATCTCAATACCATCGAGGCGGCCGACAGCCCGGCCGACGAGTCGTGGGCCAACATCAACGCCATCGACGACCTGGCCGAGGCCATCCTGCGCTGCCAGACGCAATTGACGGTGGCTGCCGTCGGCGGCAATGCCGGGGCCGGCGGCTGCTTCCTGGCGCGCGCCGCCGATCAGGTCTGGGTGCGCGACGGGGTGATGCTCAATCCGCATTACCGCAACATGGGCAACCTGTACGGTTCGGAATTCTGGACCTACCTGCTGCCGCCGCGCGTCGGCGCCGACGGCGCGCGCGCCATCATGCAGCGCCGCCTGCCGATGACCGCCGCCGAGTCGGTGGCGCTCGGCTTCTACGATGCCTGCCTGCCCGGGCCCGGCTTCACCGTCGATGTCGCCCGGCGGGCCGCCGAGATGGCCGCTGACCCAGCCTTCCCGGCGCGGCTGG
>WBUO01000065.1 GCA_008933675.1 Dechloromonas sp. | reverse complement strand
GGCATCACGATGGCCATCTCGACGGCCTGTTCGTCGAGCGCCAAGGTTTTCGCTGCCGCCGCCCGCCAGCTGGCGCTCGGCGCCATCGACGCGGCAATCGTCGGCGGCGTCGACACGCTCTGCCTGACGACGCTCTACGGCTTTTCCTCGCTGGAGCTGACCTCGCCGCAACCGTGCCGCCCCTACGACCCGGCGCGCAACGGCATCTCCGTCGGCGAAGGGGCCGCCTTCGCGCTGCTCGAACGGCCTGCCGGCCTGCTGCCGGGTACCGTGCTGCTGCTCGGCACCGGCGAATCGAGCGACGCCTACCACATGTCCTCACCGCATCCGGACGGACTCGGCGCCCGCCTGGCGATGAGCGCTGCGCTGCGCTCAGCCGGACTGTCGGCCGCCGACATCGATTACATCAACCTGCACGGCACCTCGACGCCGGCCAACGATGCCGCCGAGGGCAAGGCCATCGCCGCCCTGTTCGGCGACCGCGTGCCGTGCAGCTCGACCAAGGGTGCCACCGGCCACACGCTGGGCGCCGCCGGTGCCGTCGAAGCGGTGATCTGTGCGCTGGCGCTGCGCGACAACCTGTTGCCCGGCAGCCCGGGTACCGCCACCGTCGACCCGGCCATTCCCATCCAGTACGTCCTGCACAGCCGGCCGGCCCGGGTCCGCCGGGCCCTGTCCAATTCCTTCGGTTTCGGCGGCAGCAACTGCAGCCTTGCTTTCGGAGTCGCCGAATGAACGCCTCGCTTTCCGCCTGGGTCTCCGGTATCGGCCTGCTTGCTCCCGGCCTCGCCGACTGGCCGGCGGCCCGTGCCGTATTGCGCGGCGAAGCCGCCTTTACCCCGGCCCCGACCATCCTGCCGGCCCCGGCCATCCTGCCACCGGCCGAGCGGCGACGGGCCAGCCGCGTCGTCAAGCTGACCCTGGCCATCGGCATGGAAGCCGCAGCACACGCCGGGGCCGATGTGGCGACGCTGGCCACGGTGTTTTCCGCCTCCGGCGCCGACGGCCACACCTGCCACGCCCTGTGCGAGCAGCTGGCCAGCGACGACCGCCAGATATCGCCGACGCGCTTCACCAATTCCGTGCATAACGCCGCCGCCGGTTACTGGGGCATCGCCACGCACGCCATGGCGCCCTGCCAGGTGATCTGCGCCTACGACGCGACTTTCGGCGCCGGCCTGATCGACGCGCTGGGCCAGGTGGTCCTCGATCGCCAGCCGACGCTGCTGATCAGCTACGACAGCGAGTATCCCGAGCCACTGCACGCCACCCGGCCGATTCCCGATGTCGCCGGCGTCGCCCTGCTGCTGACGCCGGAGCCTGGCGAGCATGCGCTTGCCCATATCACGCTGGCCACCACCCCGGCCCCGGCGGCGAAGCTCGGCGATCCGGCCCTCGAGGCCCAGCGTCAGGCCATCCCGGCACTGCGCGCCCTGCCGCTGCTGGAGTTGCTGGCCGGCGGCAAGGCCGGGGCTGTGGTGCTCGATTATCTGGCACCGACACAACTGCAACTGACCGTCACCCCGTGCTAGACCACGACGGCATCGCCGCCCGCATCCCGCACCAGGGCAGCATGTGTCTGCTCGAGGCCGTCGTCGCCTGTTCGCCATCGGCCATCGACTGCGTTGCCGTCAGCCACCGCGATCCCGCCAACCCGCTGCGCGCCGAAGGCCGGCTGGGCGCGGCCAACGGCATCGAATACGCCGCCCAGGCGATGGCCGTGCATGGCGCGCTGCTCGCCGGCCAGACGGACGCGCCGCGCCAGGGTTATCTGACCAGCGTGCGCAGCGTCAGCCTGCATGTCGACCGCCTCGACAACCTGCCGCAAGCGCTGGATATCCACGCCGAGCGCCTGTCCGGCGACGCCAACCACATCCTCTACCAGTTCTCGCTCAGCCACGCCGGCCAGTTGCTGCTCGACGGCCGTGCCACCGTCGTGCTCGATGCCGACGCCCTGCAGGAAACCCGCCCATGAAACGTGCCCTCGTCACCGGTGGCAGCGGCGGCATAGGTGCCGCCATCTGCCGGCGCCTCGCCGCCGACGGTCATCACGTCATCGTCCATGCCAACCGCAGTCGCGCCAAGGCCGAGGCGCTCGTCGCCGAAATCGTCGCCGCCGGCGGCAGTGGCGAAGCGGTCGCCTTCGATGTCAGCGAACGGGCAGCCACGGCGGCGGCTCTGGAAACCCTGCTCGAAGGCGGCCCGATCCAGATCGTCGTCAACAACGCCGGCATCCACGCCGATGCCGTCTTTCCGGGCATGAGCGCCGAGCAGTGGCATTCGGTGATCGACGTCTCGCTGCACGGCTTCTTCAACGTCACCCAGCCCTTGAGCCTGCCGATGATCCGCACCCGCTGGGGACGCATCATCAACATCTCGTCGGTCGCCGCCATCGCCGGCAACCGCGGCCAGGTCAATTACTCTGCGGCCAAGGGTGCGCTGCACGCCGCCACCAAGTCACTGGCGCTGGAAGTCGCCAGCCGCGGCATCACGGTCAATGCCGTGGCCCCCGGTGTCATCGCCACCGAGATGAGCGACGCCGCCTTTGATACCGAAACGATCAAGAAAATCGTGCCGATGCAGCGCGCCGGACGTCCGGAAGAGGTCGCCGACCTCGTCGCCTTCCTCGCCTCAGACCAGGCCGGCTACATCTCCGGCCAGATCATCTCGATCAACGGGGCGATGATCTGAGTCATCAGGCAAACCAGTCCGCCGCTACCTTTCTCCTAATATATCTGCTGCTCGATGGCCAACTCGCTCTACGACCTGCTGGAAGTCAATCAATCCGCCAGCCCTGAAGCCATTCAGGCATCCTACAAGCGCCTTTACGCCAAACAGGTCGAACTTGCGGCAAAAGGCAACGAGGATGCGACCAACTATCTCGTTGCCCTGCGCGACGCATTCGGCACACTCTCCGATGCGGATAAACGAAGGCGCTACGACGAAAGGCTGGCCGCAAAGGAAACTCCGCTCGAGATGCAGGAAGTTACAGCCCAGTTCATTCGCAAACCCATTTTCGCCCTGCTGGCACTAGTCATCGCGGGCCTGATCTTGGCAGGCTACCGTGCCAATCTTGAACGAACCCGTCTCGAAACGGAACGTGTCCGACTGGAACTGGAACGCAGCCTTTCCGCAGCGAGAGAAGCAGAACAGAAGCTTGAATTGGCAAGGCAGGAAAGCCAAGCCAGGTTAGCAGCGGAAAGGGCCGAAAATCAGCGACGTCGTGACGAGGCTACCGAACTCGCCAATCGTGAACGTGATATGGCTTACGCAAACCAGGTGTCACGAAATCTCGAACGAGCGGAGGCCGAGAACCTGCGTAAAAAGGAACGCGAAGAGCAACGGGAAACTCAACGACGCGAGCAAGCGGAGCGCCAACGACTCCAGGACGCTGAACGGCAGTTGGCCCGTGAAAAAGCCTATCTCCGGCAAGTCGAACAGGAAAATCGGCGCACCCACTATTAACTTAACGCACACAACCCCGATAATCTCACGCCGCGCGGCCGATCAGTTCCTTCAGCCGCGCCAGCTTCGGCGCCACCATCGGCACCGTCAGCATGGTGCTGGCGACGGCCATCAGCAACAGGGCGGTGAAGGCTTCGCTGGTGATGATCTGGCGATCAAGCAGGATGTTGGCGAAGATGATCATGATCAGCGCCTTGGTCTGCAGCAGCCAGCCGATGATGCTGGCCTCACCCGGTGCCCAGTTGAGGATGCGGCCAGCCAGGCGGACGCCGATCAGCTTGCCGGCGACCGCGGCGAGCAGCAGCAGGGCCGCAGCGATGAACACCGCCTCACCGCCAACCGCCCAGTTGGTGCGCAGGCCGGTGCTGAGGAAAAACACCGGCATGAAAGCCAGCAGCACGTGGTGGCGCAGCTGGTCCATTTTTTCCTGATCGAACCATTCGGCGTCGATGGTGGCGCCGGCGAGGAAGGCGCCGACCATGAAATGCAGGCCGGCCCAGTCGGCACCGAAAGCGCAGACGGCCAGCCAGATCAGCGCCACGTACCAGCGGTCGCGCTCGGCCAGCGCCCGCATCAGGCGGCGGAAACCCCAGGCGACGAATACGAAGGCGATCAGGAAGATGACCTGCTTGCCGACCCGCTGCCAGTCCATCAGGATCAGCGCCAGCACGCCCCAGATGGCGATGTCGTCGAGGCTGGCATAGCGCAGGATGCGCTGGCCGATCGGCTGGCGCAGAATCTCCAGCTTTTCCATGAACAGGATCAGGATCGGCAGTGCAGTCACGGCACAGGCCATGCCGACGCCGAGCACGAACTGCCAGGTCATCGCCTGCGGCCCGGCCCAGCCGTCGAAGCCAAGCAGCAGCGCGGCGGCGAGGCAGCCGAAGAGCAGCGGCATGCCGAGCGCCAGGCCGGCGGTGATGCCACTCTCGCGACGGTGTTCCCAGGCCTTCTTCAGGTCCAGTTCGACACCGGCGATCATCACGAACAGCATCACCGCCCACCAGGCGATGCCGTTCAGCGACTGGATCACCGCCGGGTTGAAGACGAACTGGTAGTACTCGGGAAAGGCGGCGCCAAGGATGCCCGGGCCGAGCAGGATGCCGGTCAGGATCTGGACGACGACCAGCGGCGCGTAATAGTCGGTCTTGCCGAAGCGCCAGATCAGCCAGGGCACGGTGAAGATGATCGTCATCGCGATCAGGAAGATTTCGGTGGTGTTCATGTCGTCAGTCGTCGCCAGAGAAGAAGCGGCAAGCGCAGCAGGAAGCCGAGGAACAGCCGGGTGTGCATCCAGGTCAGCAGCGTATTGTCGCGCAGGTAGTTGAAATGCGAGACGCCGCCCTCGTCGGCGCGGAAATAGCGCACCGGGGCGTCGATGTTGCGCGGCCGGACGCCGGCCCAGCACAGGCGGACGACGGCCTCGGGATCGAAATCGAAGCGGCGCATGAAGCGGTTGGCCTGCATGATGCGGCGCAGCGGCACCACCGGATAGACGCGAAAGCCGTACAGCGAGTCGCCGATGCCCATCCACAGCGTCTCCAGGTTGGCCCAGCCGTTCGAGACCTTGCGCCCGTTGACGCGTAGCGCCGGCGCATCGGCGGCGAACACCGGCTTGCCGAGCACCATCGCCGCCGGCTCGGCCTGCGAAGCGGCCATGAAGGCGGGAATCAGGTCGGCCGGATGCTGGCCGTCGGAATCCATGGTCAGCACATGCGTGAAGCCGGCGGCCGCGGCCCGGTCGAGGCCGGCCAGCACCGCCGCCCCCTTGCCGCGGTTCTCCGGCAGAACGATGACCCTCAGGCCTTCGACCTCGCCGGCCAGGGCCTGGAGTTTTTCCGCACTGCCATCGGTACTGCCATCGACCACCACCCAGACAGGTGCCCATTGGGCCAGCGCGGCGCGCACGGTATCGAGCACCTTGGCGCCCGGGTTGTAGCTGGGAATCAGGACGAGATGGGTAGTCGAGGAATGCGGCATGGATCAGGTAGCGGCGGTCGGCGCCAGCTGGGCGCGAAAATAGGCATCGAGCTCGCCGGTGAAGGCAGCGACATCGGTTGGCGGCGGAAAACGGCGGCCCAGGCGGACCCGGCAATGCAGCGGCAGCTGCGGTGGCCGGAACAGGGGCCAGGCCTTGCCCAGATAGGGCGAGGAAAATTCGATCAGCAGGGTCTGTACCGGCATGCCGCTGCGGCTGGCGATCAGCCCGGTGCTCGGCGTGCAGGCATCGACAGGAAAATTCACGGTGCGCGTACCCTCGGGAAAGATCACCAGTTGCGCCCCGGCGCGCAGTTCCTCGCGCGCCCCGAGGATCACCTCGAGCGGCGCGTTGTTGCGGATGTAGCGGGCCAGGCGGGCGGCGGCGCCGAACAGGATGTTGTCCATCAGGGCCGCCTTCATCACGCAGACCGCGTTGGGCAGGCGTGAGACGATCAGCACGGCGTCGAGCAGCGAGGGATGGTTGGCGGCGATGACCAGCGGCCCTTCGCCGGGCAGGCGATCGAGTTCGCTCAGATCGAAGCGGCAGGCGCAGAGCCTTTCCAGCAGGTGCAGATAGAAGCGGAAACCGCCCATGATCATCCGCCGCCCCAGGCGCTGGCCGCCGGCTACCGGCAGCAGTGGCTTGAGGATCAGCGCGAAAGGCAGCCAGGCCAGGCAGAGCAGGGCCAGCAAACCCAGGCCGACGGCCATGGCCAGCAGCTCATAGGCCCGCCACAACGGATTGCCGGCAACGCGCCGATCAGTCATTCACCTGCACGCGGGTCGACGATTCACCGAGGACCCAGGTGATGGCGACGCCGGCTGCAAAGTAGTCCTTCTTCCTGACCAGCGGACTGTCTTCGAAGGTCGAGCCGGACAGGTTGTCGTAACGGATGAAGCTACCGACCCAGAATTTCGGGAAGCGCTTCGACAAGGCCACCAGATACTGCATGCCGGCATAGCCCGAAGCAGCCTCGTAAGCCGGCCGCAAGGCCGTCGCATGGCGCGGCGCGACGCTGTAGTAGTAGGCATGCTGACGCTTGTCGCCCCAGATCGGCCCGGCCAGCGTCCCGAGATTCCAGCCGGGCATGCCGGGCAGGTCGGTGATGTCCATGTTCAGCTTGGGATGGAAAACCCAGCCGATGCTCTCCGGCGAACTCTCGAGCGTCACCGCCGCCCGCAACGGCAGCAGCAGCTTGACGAAACGGGCACGGTTAGCCGAACGCCACAGGGTCAGATCGAGCTGCGGTCCGATTTCGAACGTCGCATCGAGGTCCGGCATGCCGGCGCGTGCCTTGATGTCGTCGCTGGGCGCCGGTGGCGACAGGGCGAGACTGACGGTCAGGTCGACGCGGTCGGAATCGAAAAGGCTGCCGCGGATGCCGTGGCGGTCGGCCTTGAAGAAGTCGCCGTTGTAGGTGAAATGCGGAACCGGCATCAGGAAATTGTTGGTTTCGTCGGAACCCCGGTAGGCCGGAAAGCTCAGGGCCGCGGCACCGACACCGATTTCCCAAAGCGGTCTGTCCTCGGCCATGGCCGTTTGTACCAGGCAAGCGGCAAGCAACCCGATCGTCAGTTTCTTGGCGATGAGCATCAGCCCCCCTCCAGCGCATGCGAGGCCACCGCCTCGATTTCAAGTAACAGGTCGCTGCGGCAGATGTCCGCCTCGACATGGACGATATCGGCGTCCGGCCCAAGCAGCGGCAGCAGCGTTTCGGCAATCAGCGGCTGGCTGGCCGGATCACGGACATAGACCCGGTAGGACAGTTCGCCCAGCGCATAGGCACCGGTACGGCCAAGCCGGCCGGCCTCGGCGATGACAGCCGCGATGTTGGCCAGCGACTCCCGGCACTGCGCCGCGACATCCCCCGGATGCACGGTCCGGTGACCGACGATGCTGGCGGTACCCGAAACGAAAAGGATTTCCCGCCCCGGCGGATAGACCAGCGCCGCCCGCGAGAAGGTCGGGCTGCGCGGGCCGTATTCGGCCGGATAGTTGTAGGCGCTGACTTGCCGTGGGTTCTCCACGGCGACGGCAGGCGTGCTGCCTGCCATGAAGGCGATCGACAACGGTCCGCCGGCCAGGCCGAGGGCGCAGGCGGCGGGCACGTTGCCGGTGGCGCCGCGGCTGAATTCGAGGAAGGCGTCCTGGCGTCCGATATTGAACTGGCGATAGCGCTCCAGGCCATGGCTTTCGCCGTTGATGTCGGCCAGATAGTTCCAGACCCGCCAGAGATGCGGCAATTCCTGGGCTTCGAGCAGCCGGAAGATGCGCAGGTAAGCCTCTTCGCTGGCCGCCTGCAGCGGTGTGCGCTCCTTCTCGCCGGCAAACAGGGCTTCGTCAAGTTCGAGCACGCCATACAGCACGTCACCGCCACGCCGCCAGACGATGCCTTCGCTCTCGCCGCCGCTGACGGGGAGCGTCGTCAACCAGCGCTCGCCGAGCAGGGCGCTGTCGCCGAAGACGCGGGTCGCCAGACGCTGCTCCGGCCATTGGGCGGTCATCCCGGCGGTGGCGCGGCCGAGCAGGGCGCCACCCAGCACCGCGGCGGTTTCGCGTGAAACCGCCGCGGTGCTGGGTGGCGTGCATTGGGTGATCAGCTGCAGGGACACTAGGGTGTTTTCTCGGAAAGCGACGGGCAGCGCCAGGGTCTGGCGGTTACTGAAAACACGCCCTAGACACCATTCATGGCCGGATCATCGACCCGACGGATGTTGAAACGCCGACGCTTCCAGCCCATGAAGGCGCGGCGCGGCTGAATGATGTTGGCGATGTAGTAGAGCAGCTTGAACATCCTGATCGATTTCCAGATCGGCGTCGTGCCGAAGACATCGCCGGCCAGCACGGAGAGCAGCGCTTCCTTGACCCGGAAGATGTTCTTCGGATACATGAAGAAGTCGCGCATGATCGGATTGGTCACCCGGTAGATGAACCAGGAGAACTCTTTCGGCCCGTGCTTCATCAGGCGGTCGAAGCGCTTCAGCGCCGCCGCCGCCTGTGCCGGATTGCGCAGGCAGGTATCGATGGCCTCGGCACCGATGACGCCGCTGTTCATCGCCAGCAGCACGCCGGAGGAGAACACCGGATCGATGAAGGCATAGGCGTCGCCGAGCAGCAGGTAGTTCGGCCCGTGATTGCGCTCGGAAACATAGGAGAAGTTGCCGGTCGCCTCGACCTCGTTGACCAGGGTCGCCATCTTCAGCCGTTCGGCCAGCGCCGGGCAGCGGGCGATGCCGTCCATCAGGAACTGCTGCAGGCTGCGCTCGCCCTTGGTCTTCATGAAATAGGGCCAGGTCACCATGCCGATGCTGGTGACGTCGTTCATCATCGGGATGAACCAGAACCAGCCGTGCTCGAACCAGAAAATCGTGATGTTGCCTTCCGCCTGGCCGTCATGACGGCGGGCGCCGGCAAAATGGCCGTACACCGCCGAGCTGTTGTGCTTCGGGTTGCGGTGCTTGATCTGGAAACGGTTGGCCAGGAAGGTGTCGCGACCCGAGGCATCGACGACGAAACGTGCCTTGTACTCGACCTGACGGCCATCGTCATGTTCGGCGCGGACGAGTGCCGTATTGTCCGGCTGGAAATCGACGGCCTTCGCCTTGCAGCCTTCATGCACCTCGACGCCCTTGGCGGCGGCATTGCGGATCAGGATGGTATCGAATTCGGCGCGCCGCACCTGGTAGGCATAGGGCATGTCCTTCTTCCAGGCCTCGGCGAAGTGGAAGACCTGCGGCATGTCATGGTGCGGCGAGACGAATTCGGCGCCCCATTTTTCCATGCCGATCGCCTTGACTTCCTCGGCGACGCCCATGCGCTCGAACAGCGGCAGATTGGCCGGCAGCAACGATTCGCCGATGTGAAAGCGCGGATGGCGTGCCTTTTCCAGCAGCACCACGCGGTAACCCTTTTCGGTCAGCATCGGCGCTACCGTCGTTCCCGCCGGCCCCCCACCGATGACCAGGACATCGCACTCCCGTTGCTCTGCCCGCACTTGCTGTTCCATGAGATCAACCCTCTTGTCTATCTCTGTGGCTGCGAAAAATTATTAGCCTTGTAATTTCCTGCCAGCCATCCCCTTAATGGCTGTCCGTCCTGCCGACGATCACTTGCATGCGCATCGGCTTTCCGAAGCGGGCGATTATACCGCCCCCTGCAAGGCCGGCGGCGTGCAACAGGCCGTCGATTCCTCGACGACCGGAATCAGCAGTTTCTTGGCGTCGCGCCGGGTCAGCTTGACCGGCGAGTTGGAGACGATGTTGTCGATCAGCAGGTCGGGGCTCAGATAGGGCTTGAGGCCGAGCGGCTGGCGCGGATGCAGCGCGAATTCGCGCTTGGCCTTCTCCAGCTGTTCCTTGTTGGCGCTGAAATAGCGGGCGGCGGCGATGGTTTCCGGCAGGTGCTTGAGCACGTGCCAGAGGCTCCAGCGATGCGCCCACAGCCGCTTGGCGAAGCGCCGGCGGTAGCCCTTGCTGTCGTAGAAGCGCTTGACGTGCCAGTTGTACAGCGCGTCCATCTCCTCGCGCGTGGCGAAGCCTTCCGGCTTGTAGACGAAGTTCAGGCAGTTCATCAGGCGCCAGTCCTCGACGAAGTCGCCGGTCGGGTCGTTGATGCATTCGTCCCAGATCGGCGCGCCGTGCAGCGGGCTGAACTTGGTCATGTTCATCTCGTCGAGTTCCAGCGACAGGATGAAATCGCTGGTCGTCTTCACCGTTTCCGGCGTCTCGCCGGGCATGCCGAAGATGAACAGGCCTTTGGCGCGCAGGCCGGCGGCGTGGATCGAATGCACCGTCTCGCGCACCGCCTCGAGCGTCACGCCGGCCTTGTGCCGCTCCATCATGTCCGGGTCGGCCGATTCGATGCCGATCGAGACCATCAGCGCGCCGGCCTTCTTCAGCTGCGCCAGCATCTCGTCCGAGGTGTGGCCGGCGCGGATCGCACAGTTGAACTGCATGCCCAGCGGCTGGTCGATGAGCAGCTGGCAGAGGTCGAAGACGCGCTGTTTCTTGGCCGTGAACAGGTCGTCGTACATGTTGATGTGATAGACGCCGAAGCGGTCGCGCAGGTACTTCATGTGATCGTAGATGTACTGCGGCGAATTGGTCTTGTACTGGCGCTCGAACACCGTGCGGTCGCAGAAGGAGCAGGTGTAGGGACAGCCGCGCGAGGTGATCATGGTCGCCCCGTGGCGCTTCTCGTAGGCGAACAGCGGCAGGTGGTAGGCGTGCGGGAAGCCGGCCAGCTTCTCGTAGGCCGGGAAGGGCAGGTCGTCGAGATCGAGGATGCGGTCGCGGCGCGGATTGATGTGGTTCTTGCCGTCCTCGCCGCGGTAAATCAGGTTGCCGATGCTCTTCAGCGGCTTGCCATCGGCCAGCTCGAGCATCGCTCCTTCGCCCTCGCCGATGATCAGGTAGTCGATTTCCGGGAAATGGTCGAGGATCGGCGCGCCCAGGGATGAAACATGGACGTTGCCGAACACCATCTTGATCTCGGGCCGGCGTTCCTTGATGTAGGCCGCGATATCGACCGCATCCATGAAACCCGAGGTGGTGGCCGAGAAGCCGACCATCTCGGGATCGGTAGCCAGCACGATCTCGGCATTCTCGGCGATGGTCTTCGGTGCGAAGGGTCCGAGGCAGTCATGCAGTTGCACGCTGTGGCCGAATTTCTCCAGCCAGGAAGCGAGCTGCATGATGCCGATCGGCGGCATGCGGTTGGCCAGTACCGAGAAATCCGGCTGCCCGGGGACGAAGTTGAAGCCGGCGGGGTGGACGAGCGTGATGCGCATGAACTGATCCTCGGGAAAGTGGCGGGATTTTATTTGAAAAACCCGGCCGCAATGAGTTCCGGGAAAAAGCATCAGCCCGGCATGAAGGTGTCCCAGGCAAATTTGACGATCAGCACGCCGACGACAAGCAGGAAGACCTTGCGCACGAAACCGCTGCCATGACGCAGGGCCAGCCGGGTACCGGCGATCGAACCGGCAACGTTGGCCACCGCCATGCATGCGGCCAGCACTGCCATGAAGTAGCCATTGGGCAGGAAATAGGCAAGGGCAGCGAGATTGGTGGCGACATTGACCACCTTGGCGCCGGCCGAGGCATGCAGGAAGTCGAATCCGAAGAAGCGGACGAACAGGAAGATCAGGAAGCTGCCGGTTCCCGGCCCGAAAAAACCATCGTAGAAACCGATGACGCCGCCGAGCAGGATGGCGTACAGCAGTTCGCGATGGCCGCTGTGGGCCGGCCGGTGCAACTGGCCGAAATCCTTGCGATACAGCGTGTAGGCGGCGGCGCCGACGAGCAGGACGAGGATCAGCGGACGTACCGCATCCTTCGGCAGCCAGGCCACTGCTGCGGCGCCGGCATAAGACAGGATGAAAGCGGCAAGGGCCGCCGGCAGGATGGTGCGCCAGGGCATCTTCACCTGGCGGGCGTAGCGCCAGGTGGCATTGGCCGTGCCGAAGACGCTGGCAAACTTGTTGGTGCCGAACAGGGTAGCCGGTGCGGCGCCCGGATAGGCGGCAAATAGCGCTGGAATCTGGATCAGGCCGCCGCCGCCGACAACGGCATCGATGGCACCGGCAATGAAGGCGGCAAAGATGAGGGCAAACAGCAGACTATCGGGCATGGGGTCGGAATGGGCGGCAAGACGGGCGGAAACCGGCCTGGCAAAAGCGTGTCAATATACTGCCTTGGTACCTTCCACGGGCCTGCACATGAACATTTTCTTCCCTGTCCTGCTGCCGGCCGCCACGACTGGCGGAACGCCGCTGGCGGCCCGGCAGCTTGCCAGCCGTTTGCCATGAACGGCATTTCCGGAAATGCCGGAATGCGCGGCCGGCGCTGGCTGAAACACCAGGGACGGCTGGCCGGATTTTCCGCACTCACCGTCGTAGCCGCCCTCTCTCCCGCCTGCTACGACCGGCGTACCGGACGCAGCCTGGCCTGCATGCTCTGCCTTGGCGCCTGGCAAATGCTGCCCGGTTATCTGCTGGCCAGTGTCCTGATCAGTACCGTACTGACCCGCATCGTCGCCGTCACGGCCGCCAGCTATGGCTTGTCTCACCTGGCACTCGAAGCCATCGTCCGCGTCCTCGTCATCGAACTGATTCCACTGGCCGCCGCGCTCTTCGTCGCGCTGCGCGTCGCCCCGGTCACCATGCAGCGCCTCGGGCGGCCGGCCGGCGATCCACCACCTGCCTATCGCGAACTGATTCCCTATGCCGTCGGCAGTGCCGCCGCCGTCATCGTGCTCGCCGTGCTCGGCGGCATTGCGGCACTGGCCGTAGCCTATCTGGTCGTGCATGGCGCCAGCCAGTGGGCAGTGACCGATTACGCCCGCTTGATCGGCCAGGTTTTCGATCCGGCGATGGCCGCCGTCTTCACCGGCAAACTGCTGGCGTTCGCCATCACCGTCGGCATTGCCCCGACCACCGTCGCTCTCGATAGCGGGAACGCCGATCCCGTCACCCGCCAGATGCGGGTCATGGCCCGCCTGCTGGTGCTGCTGATCCTGATCGAAGCCGCTTTGCTGATTCTTCCCCGACTTTAGGAAAACGATGCCGCCCGCCGACAATCAGCTTCCCCCTCCGGACATTCCCCATGCGCCGCTGAAGGCGATCAGCCTGTTGCTGATCACCTTGCTGGCCATCATCGCCTTCGTGCTTTTCGTCATGCAGGCACGCGGTGTCTTCCAGCCGACGCAACGCCTGTTGCTGGTCGCCGACAGCGCCGAAGGCGTTGCCGTCGGCAGTACGCTGACTTTCTCCGGCTTCGCCATCGGCCGCGTCGTACGCATCGAACTGGGCAACGACGGCAAGGCGCATTTCCACATCGAAGTACCGGTCGACGATGCCCGCTGGCTGCGTACTTCCTCGGTATTCACGCTGGAGCGCGGTGTCGTCGGCGGTGCCAGCCTGCGCGCTTTCTCCGGCTTGCTCGACGATCCGCCGCTGGCCGACGGTGCCCGGCGCGATGTGCTGAGTGGCGATGCTTCGGCGGGCGTGCCGCAGCTGATCGCCAACATCCAGCAGCTGGTACTCAATCTGGAACGGCTGACCGCTGAACAGTCCGCACTGGCCAACAGTCTGAACAACCTGCAGCAGTTCAGCGCAGCGCTCAACGGGCGCCATGGTGCGCTGAACGCCATCCTCGGCGGCGAAAGGAACGCCCGGCAGGTCATCGAAGCGCTGGAACGGGCCAATGCCCTGCTCGCCAAGGCCGATGCGCGGCTGTTTGCCAACGACGGCCTGATGGACAAGGCACAGCTATCGGTCGGCGAGCTGGCCCAACTGCTCAGCGAGGCGCGCACCAGTCTGAAGAAGGCCGATGACATCCTGGCCAACGTACGCGGCGCCAGCACCGATCTCGACGCGCTGCGCAATGACGTCGAAGCCACATTGCGCCGCGTCAACGCCCTGACTGAACAGTTGAACCAGAAATGGCCATTTGCCCGCGAACGGGAACTGAAACTGCCATGAAACGCTTGCCTATCCTGATCATTTCCCTGTTTCTCGCAGCCTGCGCCGGCACCTCCTCGCCCGGCTGGTTGCTGGAAAGCGAGGCGGCACTCAGCGCCTACCAGGCTGCCTACCTGAGCGGCAACGAACGCATCGCCGGCCGTGAGCTCGCACTGGCCCGTCGCGAAGTCGGGCGAACCGGCGATGCCGTGCTGATGGCGCGCGTCGAACTCGCTGCCTGTGCGGCGCAGACCGCCAGCCTGGCCGGCGACTCGTGTCCGGCTTTTAGCGCTCTGGCTGCCGATGCCGGCGATGCCGAACGGAGCTATGCGGCTTATCTTGATGGCAAACGATTCGCGCCGGAATTACTGCCGGCTGTCCAAAGGCAAGCCTGGGCCGGCGGTCGAACCGTTGATCTGGCGGCGATTGCCGATCCGTTGTCACGGCTGGTCGCTGCCGGTGTTTTGTGGCGGCAACGGCGCCTGACCGACGATGCCTTTGCGCTGGCCATCGAGACAGCTGCCGGACAGGGTTGGCGACGTGCCTTGCTGGCCTGGCTGGCAGCCGATCGCGAACGCCTGCTGACCCAGGGCGATACGGCAGCGGCTGCCAGTCGGCAGCGGCGTATCGAGCGCATCGTTGCCGCGGAGGGTCGTTGACTGGAGCCGAATGTTTTCCATTTTTCCGCAGGTAGTCAGCTTTACCGTGGTTCTCTAATAAGAACTTTAAATAAAAGGACTATGAAGACTATGTCGTGAACAGTTCTGTGGATAAGACAAATTAAACATTGAGATTCAATTACTTGGCTTGAATATCCACAGGCATGAAAGGCTCTGAATGTCCTGTGGAGCAAATGTGCACGGTTTTGACTGCTGGGACAAACGGGCATTTGCCCCACAAAGCGCCGACAGCTTGTGCACAGCCTTGCCAACAGGCTGGAAGAAACCTATTTGCCGATGCAGAAACGGCTGAAAATGACGCCGAGCAGGTCGTCGGCGGTGAATTCACCGGTGATTTCGCCGAGCGCCTGCTGGGTCAGGCGCAGTTCTTCGGCGAACAGTTCGAGCGCTGGCAGAGGGCCTTCGACGACGGCACGTGCCGCCGCAATGTGCTCCTGGGCGGCAGCCAGTGCTCGCAGATGGCGTTCGCGGGCGATGAAGACATCCTCGGCCTGATGCCAGCCGGCAATGCGCAACAGTTCCTGGCGCAGCAGTTCGATACCCTGGTTGGCCTTGGCCGATAGCGAAATGGCCACGGCGTCGCCATGCGCATCGTGCTCGGCGTGGCGTTCCGGCGTGCGGCCGGCGAGGTCGATCTTGTTGTAGACGGTGATGCGCTGCAGCCGGGACGGCAGCCGCGACAGAATCTCGCGGTCGGCATCGCCGATGCCGCTGCGGGCATCGACCAGCAGCAGCACCACGTCGGCGCGCTCGATTTCCTGCCAGCTGCGCGCGATGCCGATCTTCTCGACGACATCCTCGGTAGCGCGCAGGCCGGCGGTGTCGATGATGTGCAGCGGGATGCCTTCGATCTGGATGGTCGAGCGCAGCGCATCGCGCGTGGTGCCGGCGATCGGCGTGACGATGGCCAGCTCGTCGCCGGCCAGGCGGTTCAACAGCGAGGATTTGCCGACATTGGGCTGGCCGGCGAGCACGACGTGCAGACCGGATTGCAGCAGCTTGCCCTGGCCGGCGCGGTCGAAGATCCCGGCCAGTTGGAGCTGCAGGCGCTCGAGGCGGCCGAAGGCGTTGGCGGCCTGAAGGAAATCGATGTCTTCCTCGGGAAAATCGAGGGTCGCCTCGACCAGCATGCGCAGGTTGATCAGTTCGTCGGTCAGGCCGTGGATGGCTTTCGAGAACTCGCCCTGCAACGAGCGTACGGCCGAGCGGGCGGCGCTGGCGGTGGCGGCATCGATCAGGTCGGCAACGGCTTCGGCCTGGGCCAGGTCCATCTTGCCGTTGAGGAAAGCACGGCGGCTGAATTCACCGGGTTCGGCCAGCCGGGCGCCAAGGTCGAGGCAGCGGGCGAGCAGCAGCTGCATGACCACCGGTCCGCCATGGCCCTGTAGTTCCAGTACATCCTGGCCGGTGAACGACTGCGGGTTCGGGAAGTACAGCAGCAGTCCGGTATCGATCGTGCTGCCGTCGGCCGCCCGGAAATCGGCCAGCGTCGCATAACGCGGCTTGGGTGTCTTGCCGCTCAGCGCAAAAGCAAAGGGCAGCAATTTGCTGCCCGAGATGCGGATGACGCCGACACCACCACGGCCGGGGGCCGTGGCGATGGCGGCGATGGTGTCGGCGTTGTTCACACCCGGCACACCTCAGGCCTTGGCGTCGTTGGCCGCCTTGCCGCCGGCTTCGATCATGCGCGTGATCTGCCATTGCTGGGCGATCGACAGCACGTTGTTGACCACCCAGTAGAGCACCAGACCGGCCGGGAACCAGAGGAACATGATGCCGAAGACGAAGGGCATGGCCATCATCACCTTGGCCTGGATCGGATCCGGCGGCGTCGGGTTGAGCTTCATCTGGATGATCATCGAGGCAATCATGATCACCGGCAGGATATAGAAGGGGTCAGGCGAGGCGAGGTCCTTGATCCACAGGATCCACGGCGCGTCGCGCATTTCGACGGCACCCAGCAGCACCCAGTAGAGGGCGATGAAGACCGGAATCTGGATCAGGATGGGCAGGCAGCCGCCGAGCGGATTGACCTTCTCGGTCTGGTACAGCTTCATCATTTCCTGGTTCAGGCGCTGCTTGTCGTCACCGTAGCGTTCCTTCAGCTGCATCAGGCGCGGCGTCAGCACGCGCATCTTGGCCATCGACTTGTAGGAAGCGGCGGACAGCGGGAAGAAGATGCCCTTGATGATCACCGTCAGCACGACGATGGCCCAGCCCCAGTTGCCGACCAGATTGTGGATGAATTGCAGTGCCCAGAAGATCGGTGCGGCGACGACCGTCAGCCAGCCATAGTCGACGACCAGGTCGAGACCGGGCGCCAGCTTCTTCAACGCCGCCTGCTCCTGCGGACCGGCAAACAGCGCGACCTTGGTCGTGGCGCTGGCACCCGGGGCGATTTCGGCTACCGGCACGATGACGCCGGCCTGATAGGCATTGGCGTTGTCCAGCTTGCGCATGTAGAACTCGCGAGCGGTCTTTTCTTCCGGCACGAAAGCGGCAACGAAGTAATGCTGAACCATGCCGACCCAGCCGTCGCTGGCCGTCTTGACGAACTTGGCGCTATTTGCGGCAATGTCCTTGAAGGCCAGCTTCTGGTACTTGCCTTCCTCGGTGTAAACCGCCGGACCGGTGAAGGTCATCATCATTGCCGACTCGCCAGCCGGTGCTTCGCCGTCGCGCTGGATCTGGAAGTAGGCGTGCGGGGCAATGGCCTTGTCACCGGCATTGGTGATTTCCCAGGCGACATCGACGACATAGGAGTTACGGCGGAAGGTCAGGATCTTGGCAATCTTGCTACCGTTGGCGGCATCGGCTTCCAGACGGACCTGCAGTTCGTTGGCGCCATCGGCCAGCTCGCTTGCTCCGGCAACACGGCGGAAATTCGAACGATGCGTCGGCAGGCCGTCGCCGATCAGGCCACTCTGCGCGAAGTACTGGTGGCTGGCGTCGAAGAGGACGAAGTTCTTTTCCTTGTCGCCCTGTTCCTTGTAGTTGAAGAGTTCGAGGCGGACGATGTCACCGCCCTGGGTGGAGATGCTTGCTTCCACCAGATCGGTGCGGATCGTGAAGGTCTCGGCAGCATTCACCGCCGGTGCGGCAGTCGCCGAAGGCGGCGTGACGCTGCCCGGCTGCAGGCTGACCGACGGACGCGGTGCGTCGCCGCCCGTTGCGGCGGCAGCCGGTGTTCCGGCGGCGGCAACTTCGGCAGCCGGCTTCGGCTGGTTGTACTTCTGCCAGTTTTCCCACAGCAAAAAGCTGGAGAACGTGAAGATCATCACCAGGATCAGGCG
>WBUO01000444.1 GCA_008933675.1 Dechloromonas sp. | reverse complement strand
GTGCAGGTGCTCGGCCTGCGTGCCGACTACCGGCCGGAATGCGCCACGCAGGCCGCTGATCCGCTGGCCGCCGGGACCGGGCGGGAGCCGCCATCCGCCGAGGCCGCCTTCGCCGCGCCGCGCCCACTGTGGCTGCTGCCGGTTCCGCAGCCTTTGCCCGAGCGTGCCGACGGACCGCACTGGCACGGCCCGCTGCAACTGCTGACGCGCGGCGAACGCCTGGAGAGCGGCTGGTGGGACGGCGGTGAAACCGATGCCGCCGGCGACGTCCGCCGCGACTACTTCGTCGCCCGCAACCGCCAGGGGCAGTGGGCCTGGATCTTCCGCGACGGGCAGGGCTGGTTCCTGCACGGCCTGTTCGCCTGAAACGGAGATGCCGCGATGTCCCTGCCGGCCTACGCCGAGCTGCACTGCCTGTCCAACTTCAGCTTCCTGCGCGGCGCCTCGCATCCGGACGAACTGGTCGAGCAGGCGGCGGCGCAGGGCTACGGCGCGCTGGCGCTGACCGACGAATGCTCGCTGGCCGGCATCGTGCGCGCGCACCAGGCGGCGAAGGCGGCCGGCCTGAAGCTGCTGGTCGGCAGCGAGATCCGCACCGCCGACGGTCTGAAGCTGGTTTTCCTGGCGAAGAACCGCGAAGGCTACGGCAATCTTTCGGCGCTGATCACGCTGGCCCGGCGGCGGGCGGAAAAGGGCGCCTACAGCCTGCCGCGCCACGATCTCAATGCCGTTTCGCCGAACGGCGCGGTGCCCGACTGCCTGGTGCTGTGGGTGCCGGGCGAGAATCCCTCGCCGGAAGACGGCCGCTGGCTGGCCGAGCGTTTTCCCGGCCGGCTGTGGATCGCCGTCGAACTGCACGCCGGGCCGGACGATGCGGCGCAGTTGGCCGACCTGCAAGCGCTGGGCGATGCTTGCAACCTGCCGCTGGTCGCCGCCGGCGACGTGCATATGCATGTCCGGGCGCGGCGGCCGGTGCAGGATGTGCTGACCGCGCTGCGCCTGAAGACCAGCGTCTTCGATGCCGGCTACGCGCTGTTCCCGAACGGCGAGCGCCACCTGCGCTCGCGCCTGCGCCTGGCGCGGTTGTATCCGCCCGAATTGCTGGCCGAGACGCTGCGTATCGCCGAGCAATGCACGTTCTCGCTCGACGAGCTGCGCTACGAATACCCGGAGGAGATCGTCCCCGCCGGCCACACGCCGACCTCCTGGCTGCGCCACGAGACCGAGGCCGGGCTGAGGCGCCGCTATCCGCAGGGCGAGCCGGCGGCGGTGCGCCAGCGCATCGAGCACGAATTGCGGCTGATCGCCGAACTGCAGTACGAAGCCTATTTCCTGACCGTCTACGACATCGTCTGCTTCGCCCGCGGCGCCGGCATCCTCTGTCAGGGGCGCGGCTCGGCGGCGAATTCGACGGTGTGTTTCGCGCTCGGCGTCACCGAGGTCGACCCGGCGCGCTCGGCGATGCTGTTCGAGCGCTTCGTCTCGAAGGAGCGCGGCGAACCGCCTGACATCGACGTCGATTTCGAGCACGAGCGGCGCGCCGAGGTCATCGCCTACATCTATGAAAAATACGGCCGCGAGCGCACCGCACTGGCCGCCGCGGTGATCACCTACCGGACCAAGGGCGCGCTGCGTGACGCCGGCCGCGCGCTCGGTTTCGATATCGCCCGCATCGACGCGCTGACCGCTTCGCTGGCCTGGTGGGACAAGCGCGAGCAGCTGCCGGAGCGCTTCGCCGAGCAGGGGCTGGATCCGGCTTCGCCGCGCGTCGCCAAGTGGCTGTGGCTGGCCGAGCAACTGCGCGGTTTTCCCCGCCACCTGACCCAGCACGTCGGCGGCTTCGTCATGTCGCGCGGGCCGCTGGCCCGGCTGGTGCCGGTCGAGAACACGGCGATGGCCGAGCGCACGGTGATCCAGTGGGACAAGGACGACCTCGACGCGGTCGGCCTGATGAAGGTCGACGTGCTGGCGCTGGGCATGCTGTCGGCGCTGCGCCGGATGCTGGCGATGATCGGGCCGCTGGCATTGAACGAAATCCCCGAAGGCGACAAGGCGACCTACGACATGCTCTGCCGCGCCGACAGCATGGGTGTCTTCCAGGTCGAATCGCGGGCGCAGATGAGCATGCTGCCGCGCCTGAAGCCGCGCAACTATTACGACCTGGTGATCGAGGTCTCGCTGGTGCGCCCCGGGCCGATCCAGGGCGACATGGTCCATCCCTACCTGAAGCGGCGCCAGGGCAAGGAGCGCATCGAGGAGATCACGCCGGCGATCGACGCGGTGCTGGCGCGCACCTGCGGCGTGCCGATCTTCCAGGAACAGGTGATGCAACTGGCCATCGTCGCCGCCGGCTTCACGCCCGGCGAGGCCGACGAGCTGCGGCGGGCGATGGCGGCCTGGCGGCGCAAGGGCAATCTCGCCCGCTACCAGGACAAGCTGCGCGCCGGCATGGCCGGCAACGGCGTGCCGGCCGCCTTCGTCGAGCGCATCGTCGCCCAGATCCAGGGCTTCGGCGAGTACGGCTTCCCCGAGTCGCACGCCGCGAGCTTCGCGCTGCTGGTCTATGCCTCGGCCTGGATCAAGCGCCACCACCCGGCGGCTTTCCTCTGCGGGCTGTTGAACAGCCAGCCGATGGGTTTCTACTCGCCGTCGATGCTGATCCAGGATGCCCGCCGCCACGGCGTCAGCGTGCTGCCCGCCGATGTCACGGCCAGCGACTGGGACAGCCGCATCGACGAGGGCGGCGCGGTGCGCCTCGGCCTGCGCGAGAT
>WBUO01000064.1 GCA_008933675.1 Dechloromonas sp. | reverse complement strand
TTACATGGCCGAGAACCGGCGCGCAGGCGCTCCTCGGCGCCGAGCAGGTTGCCGATCGTTTCGGCAAAGCTGCTGATGATCTGCCAGCAGCGCATTTCCCAGTCGGTGGACCGGAAGACCACGAAGAAATCGTCGCCCCCGATATGGCCGACGAAATCGCAGTGTTCGTCGGTCGCCTCGCAAATCAGCCGGGCCAGCGTCTGGATCACGTCGTCGCCGCGCCGGTAGCCGAAGGTGTCGTTGTAGGGTTTGAAGTTGTCGATGTCGATGTAGGCAGCGACGAAGGCCTGCCCACCCTTGAGGATGCGGTCGATATGCTCGTTGATCGGCACGTTGCCCGGCAGCTGGGTCAGCGGGTTGGCGTAGCGGGCAGCGCTGATCTGCATCTCGGTGATGGTCGCCATCAGGTCGTGGCTGCTGCCGACGCCGAGATAGCAGCCGTCGCCGGTGACGATGAAGCCGTCGAACAGATAGTGCTTGGGCGCCAGCGACAGCATCATCGCCAGCTCCTGGATCGTGGCGTGCTGGTCGACGACGAGCGGCGCATGATCCATGAACAGTTCGCAGCTCTTGCGCCCGAACAACTCCTTGCGGAAGGGCCGGGCAAAGCGGTCGATCATGCTGTGCCGGTTGATCAGCCCGACCGGCTGGCTGCCCTGCACGACCGGCAGCACATCGAGCTCCGGATCGGCCTCGAAGCGGGCAATGACGGTTTCGTTGCGCGAATCGGCGGGCACCGGTTCGATATGGCGGAGCAGGCTGCGCGCCGTCGGCAGCTTGCCCGGCCCGCCGGTCAGCGGCGACAGCGACAGGGACTGCAGCTCGAGCGCCTTCTGCACGGCGCCCGGCAGGCAGGTCAGCGGCTCGCGCTCCGGCCGGGCGATGAAGTAGCCCTGACCGCAGGCGATGCCCATGTCGCGGATGCAGATGAAATCCTCCAGACGCTCGATACCTTCAGCCACCAGCGAGGCATTGCAGATTTCGGCCAGATCCTGCATCGCACGCACGAAGTGGAACTTGATGCGATCGTCGGCAATGCCATGCACGAAATGTTTGTCGATCTTGACGATGTCCGGCCGCAATTCGGACCACATGCGCAGGTTGGCGAAACCCTCGCCCAGGTCGTCGATGGCGATCTGGAAGCCGCGTCCGCGAAAATGCACCAGGGCATCGTGGATGCCCGGCATGTCGGTGATCTTCTGGTTCTCGGTCAACTCGAGCACGATGCGGTTCGGCGCGATGCCCAGCGAACTGAGCAGGTTGGCGGTCTGGCCGTTCATCAGCCGGACGTCGAGCAGGCAGCGCGGCGTGACGTTGAGGAACAGGCGGCCGCTCAGGCGCTGTTCGGCAAAGGCACGGATGCTGGCGTCCCGGCAGGCATGTTCGAGCTCGTCGGCAAGGCCGTGCCGGGCAGCGGCGGCGAACAACTGATCCGGACGATGCAGCGGACTGTCGTCCGGCGCGCGGATCAGCGACTCGTAACCTTGCAAGGCCCGCAGGCGGAAATCGAGGATTGGCTGAAAAACGGGATAGAGCAGGCCATCGGCCAGGATGCGGCCTAACTCGTTAGCCTCGTCGATGATCGGGAGCTGCATTGCAAACCTTCGGAAAAACTGTCAGCGCAGTTTAGGAAGGCGAGATTTCAATGCTGTGACAGGCTTTTACGGCCGACGGCGGATTTTTCGCACACTCATGCCGACGGGATGAACCATGTCACCCCGATCTGCCCTTGCCCGCAGGTACCACGGTGCATGCGCCCCGTAGCGCAGCGGACAGGGCGCCGGAACGACCTCACTCGGCCGTGTAGCGCGTGCCCATCATCTCGTTGCAGGTGGCCCGGCCGAAGGCTTCCGCCTTCTTCGGACTGGAGATCTGCGGTTCGTCGTAAATGCGGCGGATGATGTGATTGACGATGCGCGGCCCGTGGCTGCCATCTTCCTCGAACAGTTTCATCGGCGATCCGCGGTCGCGGTTATACAGCGCCTGCAGGGCATGATCGCGGACCCGTTCGCAGAAGCGGATCTTCTGGGCATCCGGCATGTCGTCGGGGATGTTGCCGGCGTGGCCGCCATGCGCCATGGCCAGGGGGGCGCCCAGCAGGCAGAGGAGAAGAAGGCTGCTGCGTTTCATTCGGTCGGCTCCTGGATGGCGGTGAGGTAGGCGAGGATGTCGCGGATCTGCGTTTCGTCGAGCGTGTTCAGGACGCCCGTCGTTCCCTCGTCGTCGTGTGGCCGGTCCCCCTTCAGGTAAAGATCGACCTGGCGCTTCAGATAGTTGGTGTACTGGCCGACGAGCATCGGGAACATGCCGCGCCCCTTGCCCGTCTTGCCATGGCAGGAAGCACACTGTTTCTGGTAGATGGCCCCCCCCTTGTCGATGTCGCCCTCGGCCCGCGGAATGATCATCACCCGTTCGGCCATCAGCAGGCGGGTCAGTGCATCCTCCTTGCCGGTATAGGTCGGCATCCGGTTCGACAGCTGGACACCCGCCAGATAGGCGGCCACATCGCGGATATCGCTGTCGGAAAGCTCCTTGTCCTGGGTAAACGGGAACATCGGAATATTGATCCGCGCCCGCGAACGGAAGTTCTTCAGCTGCTGCTCCAGGTAACGCACCTGCTGGCCGGCCAGGCGCGGATACTCGCCGCGGCTGCCGCCCTGACCGTTGTCGCCGTGACAGGCGGCGCAGGTACCATTGATTTCCTTGCCCTCCTGCAGATCGACGGCGACGGCCGGTGTCACGCCGAAACAGAGGGCGAACAACAGGGCGGGCAGCAGACGCAGCGACATGGGCAAACTCTCCGGAAGGCGGTGCGGCGAATTGTCGCATCGGTGGCGACGCCGAAAATTGACGCACATCACGCATAATCCGGCCCATGCAATTTTCTCCCTGCGCCACCGACGGCGCCGAACAGCTGGCCACCATGCGCCGCCTGGCGAGCAGTCGCTGGGCAGTCCTCGCCGGGCTCGCCATCCTGGTCGCCATCGCCCCCGGCCTGCTCGCCATTCCGCTGCCGCAATGGCCGCTCTTCGGCGTGATCGCCATCGCCACCGCCTTCAACCTGCTCTTCCGCCACCGGATGCTGGCGGCGGAGCGCGCCAGCTCGGGCGAACTGCTCAGCCACCTGCTGTTCGACATCGCCACCCTGTCGGCACTCATCTTCTTCAGCGGCGGCGCCACCAACCCGCTGATCTCGCTGCTGCTGCCGCCGGTGGCCATCGCCGCGCTGAGCCTGCCGGCCCGCTGTGTCATCGCCGTCGGCGCCATTGCCGTTGCCGCCTACTCGCTGCTGCTGGTCATCTACGTGCCGCTGCCGATGCCCGATGCGACGCGGGCAACGCAACTGCACCTGATCGGCATGTGGCTGACCTTCGCCGTCTCGGCAGCGATGATCGCCTGGTTCGTCGTCCGCATGACGCGCCTGATCCGCGAACGCGATGCCGAACTGGCCGCCGCCCGCGAACAGGCCCTGCGCGACGAGCGGGTGCTGGCCATGGGCACGCTCGCCGCCGGTGCCGCCCACGAACTGGGTACGCCGCTGGCGACGATGAGCCTGCTTGCCGGCGAACTCGCCGCCGACGCCAGCCTGCCGGCCGGCGCCCGCGAAGACATCGCCCTGCTGCGCCAGCAGATCGGCGTCTGCAAGGAAATCATCACCGGCCTGTCGCGGCGGGCCGGCGCCGAGCGCCTGGAAAACCCGCCCGTCCAGGCGGCCGACCGCTGGCTGGACAGCCTGCGCCAGCACTGGCACGCCGTCCGTCCGCAAGCCGCCAGCCGGCTGACCATCGGCACCGACGGCCCGGCGCCGGCCATCGTCATCGATCCGCGCCTCGAGCAGGCACTGCTCAACCTGCTCAACAACGCCGCCAATGCCACGGTCCAGCCGCTGGACATCCGCCTGTCGTGGTGCAGCGCCAACCTGTGCATCGACATCCGCGACCGGGGCCCCGGCTTTCCGCCGGAAGTGCTGGCCAGCGCCGGCCGCCACGGCTTGCCGGCTCATGCCGGCGGCAGCGGCATCGGCCTGGTCCTGACGCGAACCGCCATCGAACAGCTGGGCGGCAGCCTGCAGCTGAGCAATCCCGAAGAGGGCGGCGCCCTCGCCCGCATCGAACTGCCGAGGACGAATCCATGAACGAACTCACCCTGGTCATCGACGACGATCCGAGCTTCAACGCCATCCTCGTCCGCACGCTGGAGCGGCGCGGCCACAGCGCGCAAGGCGCCCTCGACCCGGCCAGCGCCCTCGAGCTCGCCCGCCGTACCGGTGCCGGCCGCATCATTCTCGATCTCAACCTCGACGGCAGCTCCGGGCTGGCCCTGATCCCCGAACTGCTGGCCATCAATCCCGACAGCCGGATCATCGTGCTGACCGGCTACGCCAGCATCGCCACCGCCGTCGACGCGGTGAAACTGGGGGCCGTGCAGTATCTGGCCAAGCCGGTGGAAATCGAGGCCATCCTCGCCGCCTTCGACGACGAGCCGGGTTTCGACCTGACCGCGCCGGACGAGCCGCTGTCCGTGGATCGCCTGGAATGGGAACACATCCAGCGCATCCTCAACGAAAACGACGGCAACATTTCGGCCACCGCCCGCGCCCTCAAGATGCATCGCCGCACACTGCAGCGCAAACTCGCCAAGCGCCCCGTGCGCAGCTGAAGCCCGCCGGCGCCACAGTCTCCTGAACGGTGCCGGGCGGCGCTTCTGCCGCCTGTCGTTTTCCCCGGCATTTGTAAATCCGGCGAACAGCCCCTTATACTGCCCCCGAGCCCCGGCCTGACCGGGGCTTCGATTTCGCCCAAGTCCCCAAGGCAATCCTTGGCCATCGCTTTTCCCGGATAGCTAGTCGCCCATGAGCCTTGACCTGATCGTTCTGCTGCCTTTCCTCGGCGCCGTCCTGCCGGCCCTGATGATCCGCGTCGGGCGCAACGCCTGCGCGACCAGCGCCTTTACCGTGACGCTGCTCGCCTTCGCGCTGCTGATGACGCACGCCCCGATGGTCTTCCGCGGCGAGACGCTGCGCGTCGGTGTCGACTGGCTGCCGCGCCTCGGCCTCAACCTGAACTTCTTCATCGACGGCCTGGGCTTCTTCTTCGCCGCACTGATCCTCGGCATCGGGCTGCTGATCATCATCTACGCCCGCTTCTATCTGGCCAAGGAAGACCCGATGGGCACCTTCTACGCCTACCTGCTGCTCTTCCAGGGCGCCATGGTCGGCATCGTGCTCTCCGACAACATCCTGCTCCTGCTGATCTTCTGGGAGCTGACCAGCCTGTCCTCCTTCCTGCTCATCGGCTACTGGAAGCATCTGCCGGAAGGCCGCCAGGGCGCCCGCATGGCGCTCACCGTGACCGGTGCCGGCGGCCTGTCGATGATTGCCGGCATGCTGCTGCTCGGCGACATCGCCGGCTCCTACGACATTTCCGAAATCCTCAAGCACAAGGAGCAGATCCAGGCCTCGCCGCTCTATCTGCCGGCGCTGATCCTGATCCTCGGCGGCTGTTTCACGAAGAGCGCCCAGTTCCCCTTCCATTTCTGGCTGCCGCACGCCATGGCGGCGCCAACGCCGGTCTCGGCCTACCTGCACTCGGCGACCATGGTCAAGGCCGGCCTGTTCCTGATGGCCCGCCTGTGGCCGGTGCTCGCCGGCACCGAGGAATGGTTCTACATCGTCGCCAGCACCGGGCTGGCCACCATGGTCATCGCTGCCTGGATCGCGCTGTTCAAGGACGACCTGAAAGGCCTGCTCGCCTTCTCGACAGTCAGCCACCTCGGTCTGGTCACCTTCCTGCTCGGCCTCGGCACGCCGATGGCTGCCGTCGCCGCCGTCTTCCACATCCTCAACCACGCCACCTTCAAGGCGGCGCTGTTCATGAACGCCGGCATCATCGACCACGAAGCCGGCACGCGCGACATCAAGCGCCTCGGCGGCCTGCTGCTGCTGATGCCGATCGGCGGCACCATCGCCCTGCTGGCCGCCGCCTCGATGGCCGGCATCCCGCTGCTCAACGGCTTCCTGTCCAAGGAGATGATGCTCGAGGAAGCGGCGCACACCGTCTGGGCCGGCCAGACCTGGCTGATCCCGGCACTGGCGACGCTCGGCGCCACCTTCTCGGTCGCCTATTCCTTCCGCTACATCGTCCATGTCTATCTCGGCAAGGCACGCCACGACTACCCGCGCCATCCGCACGATCCGCCCTTCGGCATGTGGGGGCCGTCGGCCCTGCTCGTCGTCGGCGTCGTCGCCATCGGCCTCTTCCCGGCTGCCGTCGCCGGGCCGCTGGTCGCCGTCGTTGCCGGCGCAGTGATCGGCGGGCCGCTGCCCGACTATCACCTGGCCATCTGGCATGGTCTGACACCGGCGCTCGGCATGAGCCTGATCGCCGTCGCCGTCGGCCTGACGCTGCTCTGGCGCTACGTCAGCCTGCGCGGCTTCTGGCAGGCAGCACCGCACCCGGATGCCAAGGCGATGTTCCAGCGCACGCTGGCCACCACCGTCCGTCTGGCCAAGGGCTTCACGCACGGACTGCACAACGGCTCGCTGCAACGCCATCTGCTGTTCCTCATCGTCGCTGCCGTCGTCACCGGCAGCATCGCCTTCTTCTCCGCCAGCCACGAAGCCGGCACGCGACCGCTGCTCGCCGCCACCCCGGTGGCCGTCATTGCCTGGCTGCTCCTCGTCGTCGCCTCGATCGGCGTCGCCATGCTGCACCGGCGCCGGCTGATGGCGCTGATCATCGTCGGCGTCGCCGGCATCATCGTCTCCCTCGGCTTCCTTTATTTCTCGGCGCCCGATCTGGCCCTGACGCAGATTTCGGTCGAGGTCGTCACCGTCATCCTGATGCTGCTCGCCCTCAACCTGCTGCCCAAGAAGATGCCGCGCGAAAGCAGCGCCCTGCGCCGCTGGCGCGACGTCGGCATCGCCACGCTCGGCGGCCTCGGCATCGGCGGCGCCACCTGGGCAATGATCACCCGCGACGGTTCAACGCTCTCCGGCTACTACCTGGAAAACTCCGTACCCGGCGGCGGCGGCACCAACGTGGTCAACGTCATCCTGGTCGACTTCCGCGGCTTCGATACCTTTGGCGAGATCATCGTCCTCGGTATTGCCGCCACCATCATCTTCGCCCTGCTCGACGGCGCCCTGCAGGGCGAGGTCGGGCGCAAGCTGGCGGCCTGGGTGCCTGACCAGAAGCGGGCCAAGGACCGCCATCCGCTGATGCTTGTCGTCGCCACCCGGGTCATGCTGCCGCTGGCGCTGATGGTCGGCGCCTACATCTTCCTGCGCGGCCACAACCTGCCGGGCGGCGGCTTCATCGCCGGCCTCGTCGTCTCGGTTGCGCTGATCATGCAGTACATGGCCAGCGGTTTCGGCTGGGCGGCGCAGCGCATGCGCGTCGATTACCACGCGCTGATCGGCTTCGGCGTCCTCACCGCCGGCGTCACCGGCATCGTCGCCTGGCTTGCAGACCGCCCCTTCCTGACCAGCACTTTCGGCCACTTCCACCTGCCGCTGATCGGCGAGTTCGAACTGGCCTCGGCCATGGCCTTCGATACCGGCGTCTTCCTCACCGTCATCGGCGCCACCATGCTGGCGCTCGCCAGCCTGTCACGCATCGGCCGCTGGACGGACAACCAGACCGTTCCCGAGCGACCGATGGATCACCACATCAGCCGCCGGCCGGGCAAGGAGCACTGAGATGGAATTCCTCGTCGCCAGCGCCATCGGCGTCATGGCCGCCGCCGGCATCTACCTCGTGCTGCGCGCCCGTACCTACCCGGTGGTCCTCGGCCTGGCCCTGCTCACCTACGCCACCAACGCCTTCATCTTCGTTTCCGGACGGCTGGCCATCAACGCACCGCCGATCATCCGCGACGGGGTCACCGTCTATACCGATCCGCTGCCGCAGGCCCTGGTGCTCACCGCCATCGTCATCTCCTTCGGCATGACCGCCGTGATCGTCGTGCTCAGCCTGCGCAGCTACCTGGAAAGCGACAGCGACCAGGTGGATGGCAAGCCGGAAGAGATCCACAACGAAAACATCGAATCGATCCCCGACGGCAGTCAAGGAAAGACGACCCCATGAGCCACTGGATCATCTTCCCCATCCTGCTGCCGGCGCTGATGGCGCCGATCCTGCTGATGAGCGCCCGCTTCGACATGGTGCTGGCGCGCATCTTCTCGCTGGCCACCTGCGTCGCCCTGCTCGGCGTCGCCATCCGCCTGCTCGTCGCCGCCTCCGACGGCGCCGTGCTGACCTACGACCTCGGCAACTGGCCGGCGCCCTTCGGCATCGTCCTCGTCCTCGACCGCCTGTCGGCGCTGATGCTCGTCCTCACCGCCGTGCTCGCGCTGCTCGTGCTGCTCTTCGCCATCGACGGCGACGATGCGCGCGGCCGTCACTTCCACGCCCTCTACCAGTTCCAGCTGATGGGCATCAACGGCGCCTTCCTGACCGGCGACTTCTTCAACCTCTTCGTCTTCTTCGAAGTGCTGCTGATCGCCTCCTACGGCCTGATGGTGCATGGTGGCGGCACCAACCGCCTGAAGGCCGGCGTCCAGTACGTGATCATCAATCTGGTCGGCTCCTCGCTGTTCCTGATCGCCGTCTCCATGATCTACTCGGTTACCGGCACGCTGAACATGGCCGACCTGGCACGCAAGGTGCCGCAGGTGGCCGCCGGCGACCAGGCACTGCTGCAGATGGGCGCCCTGTTGCTGCTGCTGGTCTTCTCGATCAAGGCGGCGATGGTGCCAGTGCATTTCTGGTTGCCCGGCACCTATGCCCGGGCGCCGGCACCGGTCGCCGCGCTCTTTGCCATCATGACCAAGGTCGGCGCCTACTGCATCATCCGCCTGTACATCCTGGCCTTCGGCGCCGATGCCGGCGACGCCAGCTGGCTGGCCGCCCCCTGGCTGCTGCCGGCGGCACTATTCACCCTGACCATGGGTGCCCTCGGCGTCCTCGCCGCCCGCCACCTCGGCCAGCTGGCCGCCTTTGCCGTCATCGCCTCGATGGGCGTGCTGCTTGCCACGGTCGCCCTGTTCACCCCGGCCAGCCTCGCCGCCGCCCTCTACTACCTGCTCCACTCGACGCTGGCCGGCGCCACGCTCTTCCTGATCACCGACCTTGTCGCCAGCCGCCGCCCCGGCCACGCCGACGCGCTTTCCGTCGCCCCGCGCTTCTCGCACCTGGCGCTGCTCGCCGGCGCCTTCTTCATCGCCGCCATCGCCATGAGCGGCATGCCGCCCCTCTCGGGCTTCATCGGCAAGCTGCTGATCCTCGACGCGGCACGCAGCCACCCCACCGCCATCGGCTTCTGGGCGATGATCCTCGGCACCTCGCTATTGATCATCATCGGCTTCGGCCGCGCCGGCAGCACGCTGTTCTGGAAGAGTACCGGCGAACCCGACAGCTTCCCGGACATGCCACGCCGCAACACGCTCTCCTGGGTCTCCATCTTCGCCCTGCTCGCCTGCACGGTGCTGCTCACCCTGTTCGCCGGTCCGCTGACCCGCTATCTCGATGCCACCGCAGCCCAGGTCTTCGACACCGGCCGCTATACGGACGCCGTGCTGCTGCCGCTACCGCAGTTTCTCGATGGAGCCGAGCCCCCATGACCACCCACCACCACCCGCCCGACGAGCGGACGCTGTTCGAGCGCTGGGTACCGCACCCACTGCTCACCGCGACCCTGACCGTGATCTGGATGCTGCTCGCCAACAGCTTCAGCGTCGGCGGCCTGCTCGTCGGCCTCGTCCTCGGCCTCAGCATCCCGCGCATCACCGCCAGCTTCTGGCCGGATCGCCCGCACATCCAGAACTACGGCAAGGCCTTCGCCTACGTGCTGCTGGTCATCTACGACATCATCGTCGCCAACGTCCAGGTCGCCCGCATCATCCTCTTCCGCCCGCTGAAGAGCCTCAACACCTGCTGGGTCTGCATCCCCCTCGACCTGACCAACCCCGAAGCCATCACCGTCTTCGCCGGCACCATCACGATGACGCCGGGCACCGTCAGCTGCGACCTCTCGGCCGACGGCCACGCCCTGCTCGTACACTGCCTCGACGCCCCCGACCGCGAAGCCGCGGTGCGCGACATGAAGGCCCGCTACGAATCCCGGCTCAAGGAGATATTCCCGTGATCGAGCTCGCCATCCAGTACGCCTACGGCGCCCTCTGCCTCGCCCTCCTCTTCAACCTGTGGCGCCTGTTCGCCGGCCCCGGCGTCGTCGACCGCATCCTCGCCGTCGACACCATGGTCATCAACGTCATCGCCCTGATCATCATCTACGGCATCGACCAATCGACGCCGATGTACTTCGAAGCGGCGCTGATCTTCGCCATGTTCGGCTTCGTCTCCACCGTCGCCTACTGCAAGTTCATCCGCCGCGGCGACGTCATCGAATAAGGGAAACACCATGGAAACCTTCGGCGAAATCATCGTCAGCGCCCTGATCGTCATCGGCGCCACCTTCGCCCTGATCGGCTCCTACGGCATGCTCCGCCTGCCGGAAGTGATGGCCCGCCTGCACGCGCCAACCAAAGCCAGCACCCTCGGCATCGGCGGCGCCCTGCTTGCCTCGATGCTCTACTTCCTGTTCTTCGAGAACACCCTCTCCATCCACGAACTGCTGATCTCGCTCTTCCTCTTCCTGACCGCCCCGATCACCGCCCTGTTCATGGCCAAGGCCTACCTGCACATCCACCCGGAAGTCGGCGAACAACTGCCCAAGCCGGAAAGCTGCGACTGGAGCACCTACGAAACGCCGAGCGGGAATGTGCGGCCGCGGACCTGAAGCCACTGCGGGAATGCTGCTGGGCAAGGGTGGCGATCAGCCATCGTGGCCAGGCCGCTAGGCTTCCATGTCTGCTTGTCCATTGCCGCTACCGCCGGCCCCGACCCAATCCGGTCATTCAATCCGAAGACCATTGAACGGCAGTTAATTGATTTCAGCGCTCATCTGGCACACATAGCGCTGGCACACATAGCGGCCGAAGCACCCAATCCTGACACTCGACAACCAGAAGCTTGAGCGGTACGTACTTGCCAAGAACTGAATTCCGCCATTGCTGGACTATTGCAATTCGCAGGGTTGGTCACTTCTGAAATCGAGCGGCCGGTCATTTGGAGCGGATCGCGCGTTGCGGCCGGATCCGAACTTGAATCATCTGACAATGCACGTGCGATTAACTACGTAACCAGTCGCCAGCATTTGAGGAAACATGAACGCGTCGCCGATGTGGCGCGTTCGCCACGCTCTGCATTTTCACTTTTTCTTCCAGATCACAGCGCTGGGCCTCTGTAATATCACCAATAACGACGATGTCGTGAAAAGGATCGAGAGCCAGCAAATCGATCGATTCTGGATCAAGACTGGCAAAGGGAGCAAAATGCGCGTGATGCTTTCCGAGCTTCATAAACAAGCGGAGGACATATTTATAAGCTGCGCACAATGAATCCTTGTCGTTACGAAGTAAACAATCGTAGAACCGGGCTTGATGTATCACCGCCGGATTATCCCCACTCCATTCCTTGTTGCTTGCTTCCTTGATTTCAAAAAACCGCAAGGTCGGTTTTGGGCTCATGCTGAGTAACAAGGCATCAGGCTTCTTGGATGATCGCTCTTTGTACTGCAAATCAAAATAATATTGCGGCAGAGCCTTGCCTTCGCTTTCGTACTGCTGGAGCATGGAAATCGCTGCCCGGTTTACGGAAATCGCGGGGAAGCCAATTTCACAATCCAGCGAATATGCATATTGCTGCAACGCCCGTGTTGCAAGTGGACGCTCCTTGTCTTTACTCCTCTTTCCCTTGGCCTGGTATTCCAGTGCTGCACCCACAATATCCTGAACGAGGCTTTCAGTTAGATCGCTGGATGCGATTTTGTATTCCGTTCCTGGTTCCGAGATTTTATTCAGGGTATTTTTTAGTCCCGTTTCACGCTTGAGATAGTTGGCGTCAAATACCAGTTGACCATCTCCTCCGCACAACTTGAATGCGCATCCATCCACGTAGAGGTTCGCGTATTTATTTCTGATTGCAAGCAGGGGACGTTGTTTTTCGCAAGAAAGCCATCGGCTCAACCAACTCGTTGGGGTCTTTGTAAGTTCAAGCAATTTTTTTTCAAGAGGGCCGGTGAGCCGGCGCTCGAATGCATTTTCTTTGAATTTATTCATGTTTTCTCTCACCCTTATGGAGGCACTGTCTGATTATTTCTTGGGCGACGTAATACCAATCGCTGTATTCGCGCACCGTTTCTGTCTGTTCCCCAAAGTAGAAGGACTCTTCCGCACAGATCACCTCAGCGTTTCCTGGCTCCCTGATCCGGTCGAGCTGCCAGTCAAGCCGATCGAATACCATCGACATTGTCGCCAGTCGCCAATTCTCGATATCCCGAATCGAGAACACAAGATACATGCCGGCAGCTCACAAGATCTCACGATTTCTTACGCAGTACGGCATGGCAGCGCCTTCCTTGCACAACTCGGACGAGGTCCGTCGGCACCGAGATCTGATACTCCCCGATCTCGCGGGCAGCCAAAACCGATCTCCTAGAGAGACGCAATCTTCGGGTACGGCGACCATGGTCGATCATTGCCTTCAGTTCAACCACCGTCTTCTCGTTCAAGCCAGTCGTTTACACCTCCCACCACTCACCGTCGTCGCGATACACCACGTTGTCAAATAGTTCGGCATATTTTTCCGGTGCGAAACTGTGTATCGGGATAAGGGCCTTGGGGGAAAGCGCTGAGGCAAAGCGCTTCAGGTCCACAGGACTGGCGTGACCTGACGTGTGTATGTATCTCACTGGGATGCCATGTCGGGCTAACCAGTCCTCCATACGCCGATAGGTACCGGACTCGAGATAGCCAAGCCACTGCGAATAGATCAGGGTTGCCTCGTCCAGCGCGTCCGCGCTTTCGAGGTCAGGCATCATCAGCGGCCGGAAAAGCAGGACGCTTTTCGATGCAACGGCTTTAAGGCCGTGAACGTAAACACGGTGCTTCTTGTGTCGGTCGAGTAGATCGAACCATTTATTGCGTTTTATCAGGCGTCTTTGCGACTCCGGCACAAAGAGAGCCACTCCTGGCCATCCCGATTGTGGAATGTTGGCATTGCCGGTGGCTTCAAGGATGGCTGCCGTGTAGAGATCAATCAGCAAGGTACGCCCGGTTTGCCGGCAGGCTCGATACAGCGTCACCACGCGGTCGATATTCTGCGCAGAGGTATGCATCATCACCAAACCTGGCGTTTTTTGGATCGTATCAACCAGTTCGGTTTCAAGCTCCGTTTCGCTCGGGAACTGGTCGTCGGCTTCCATGCGGTTCAGCGAAGACCCCTCCAGCAGCAGAGCATCGATCTCCGTCGGGGGCTGTGCCAGCATCCGTTCAAACAGCTTGCCTTTGCGTCCATGCCCTCGAAAATCACCACTGTAGAAGAGACGTTTTCCTTCGGACTCGATCAGTAGCGAGTAAGCATCAAAGGCGGAGTGGTCAACCAAGTATGGCGTGATTCTGAATACCCCCAGATCGATTGGCCTGCCACTTATCAAACTGGGACCGGCAAGCGGGGGCAGCGGTTGCCCGGTGAAGGGAACTGCCGCACTGACAATGCGTCGGGCAGCGTCGCCCATGGCAATCGGCGTGTTTCCCGCGAGATGATGCAACAGCCCGTAGTGGTCGATATGGGGGTGAGAAACAACGACTGCATCGAGATCATTCAAATTGAACCTAGGAACCAGACTGCAGTCCTGAGCATCTCCGTCGAGAGGCAAGCCAAAATCCACGGCAATCCGATGACCTGCCTGTTCAATTTCGACGCAGGTTCCACCGATCTGCTTTGTGCCGCGATGAATCCGTACTTTCATGGAAACTGATCCTTTCGAGGTTAGGCGCTCTGCGAGGCGATTTGCCGAGCCAGAATGATGGAAAAGTTGTCTGGAGCGCCGGCACGTAGCACCGCCGTCCTGAAAACCTGCACTTGGGCCAAAGTGTTGAGCTTCAGGTCATAGAGTTCGCGCAGGCGTTCGTCGCCCAAAGTGTCGTGCACCCCGTCCGAGCAGAGCAGCAAGGTGTCCGCCGGTTGCAGAATCAATTGCCGCTGGTGAATGGCAAATTGATCCTCTTCGTCGTCGGCTATAAGGCAGTCGGACAACGCGTCGTACATGCTGGCGTATTTCGTCCCTTCATCGACCAAATGCGTGCCTCTGAGGTCGTTCAGGACCGTATGGTCGCGACTGACTTGAGTCCAGTATCCGAGGGCCGTGATGAGGTAACTGCGACTGTCTCCGACATTCATGAATTGGCAGGTGTTGCCGGTGATATAGGCGGCAACCAGTGTGGTAGATGTCCCGAAAGTCTTTCCCCGTGCATAGCGATCGCAGAGCGCGCCATGAACCTTGCGCACGGTGGGCGCTGACAGACCTTCCTCCGCGGTGCGCTTTGCCAGATCCTCAACGACAAATCGGCTAGCAGTCTGCGGTTGCGGGCTGATTGCAACCCCGTCGGCGATAGCCAGCAGTATCGGAGGGTCTAGGACGAGAGACGCTGTTCCGGAGTCTGATAGTTGTATGCACCTTTCTCCAGTCCAAAGCGCATCCTGTTGAACGGCATGCGCTTTACCTGCGTGTTGTGTAAAAGCGATTTCAAGCATCTCGAAGTCTCCCTTTGGTCAGACTGCATTGTTGTCCCGGCAAGCGACATTTGGTGTCGTTTACCATGTTAGGCTGTTGGAAGATTTCAACAGGAGGCCGACTTTGGACACCTTGGACCGAACACTTGCAATGCTTCGCTTGATTCCTCGGTATCCGCGCCGAATCGATACCGCATCGCTGCGCAGCTTCTTGGAGGGAATGGGATATACAACCTCGCTTCGGACGATTCAGCGTGATCTCAACCGTTTGTCCGAGCATTTTCCACTGGAGTCGGATGAGAGCAAGCCACAAGGCTGGTGGTGGTCGAAGGATGCGGGAGTCATTGATATCCCCGGACTTGATCCCCAAACCGCCTTGGTGTTCAAGATGGTGGAGGAGCATCTGCGCTCGCTGCTGCCAGTAGGTACCTTGACCGTACTGAAGCCGTGGTTTGAAACAGCTTCAAAGGTGCTGCAAAGCAGCGGGATGTCCGTAACCCATTGGCCCAATAAAGTACGGATCATTCCCAAAGGGATGCCCTTGTTGCCGCCTAAAATTGATCCCGAAATTCAAAGCACGGTGTACTCGGCATTGTTCGAGTCGCGCCAGTTGAAGGTGGTTTATCGGCCGAAGGGGGCCGTCGAGCCCCGCGAGCATTACCTGCATCCATTGGCCGTTGTTCAGCGGGGCGCTTTGATCTATCTGATCGCAGCGACGGATCGGCGCGATCAGCCTTTCCAGATGCTTTTGCACCGCATGACTTCAGCCCAGTTGATCGATGCCCCGACAAAGCCGTTGCCTGGGTTCAATCTTGATGACTACATCGCGGCAGGTGGATTGAACTATGTGCTCGGTCCGCCTGTTGATCTGGTGCTCCGCTTAGCGCCGACGGCCGTGTCGGCCGTAACGGACACTCCGTTGTCCGAAGACCAAGTGATTGCCGAGTGTGACGATGGCTGGTTTGAGGTAAGGGCCGTTGTACCAAATACCGTTGAGCTTCGGGCGTGGATACGCGGATTTGGTGAGGAGGCCGCGGTGGTTTCCCCTGCACTGTTGGTTTGAGCTTTCCACACGTCACCGATCCAGTTGGCCGATGCTTTTCGGCTCGATGGAGACAAAACGTGACAAATTCAATCAGATAGCGCTGATTGATACGAGAGAGTGCCCGGAGTCCTGCGTCGAGCAGCCATCGCTCAAGGCACTTCTGATGGGCGGCTCCGGCCGAGAAGCACGCATCCCCCGGCAGCCTTCCCGACACCGCAGCACCCCATCAAAAGAAATGGCGGCCACTGGGCCGCCATTTCTGCCTGAGCCGCCGTCGCTCAGTGCTTGTGGTTGTGATCCATCGGCATCGGTGCCGGGGCGGCCACCGGGCGGACGACCTTGGCGTCGACCTGCTTGCTGCTGCCGTCGTCGAAGGTCAGCGTGATGGGCACGACGTCGCCTTCCTTCATCGGGGCCTTGAGGTCGATCAGCATGACGTGCAGGCTGCCCGGCTTGAGCACGGCTTCACCGCCGGCCTTGATGGGGATGTCGGGAACCGGGCGCATTTTCATGACGCCGCCTTCGTTGAGATGGGTGTGCAGTTCGGTCACCTTGGAGACCGGGTTGGCGGCCTTGACCACCTTGACGTCCTTGGCCCCGCCGTTGCGGATGACCATGAAGGCGCCGGTTGCCGGTGCGTTGGGCGGCGCCAGGCGGACGTAGGGCTCGTGCACGGTGACCTGGTCGGCAGAACCGGCAATGGCGCCGGCCGAGAGCAGCAGTCCGGCGGCAAGCAGCGACAGTTTCTTCATCTTCGTTTCCTCTTTCAGGGCTGGTTCAAAACCTTGCGGATTTCGGCGACTACCTGCTCCGCCGCGGCGCCGTGCGGCAGTTTGCCGACCAGGCGGCCATCGGGGGCGATGACGTAGGTGTCCGAGCTGTGGTCGACAACATAGCCGTCACCGGCTGTTTCCACTTTTTGTTCGGCATAGAAGATGCCGTAGCGACGACCGACCTCGGCCACCTCTTCCGCCGTGCCGGTTAGTCCGACGATGGCCGGGTGGAAGAACTCGACGTATTCCTTGAGGCGGGCCGGCGTGTCGCGCTTCGGGTCGACCGAAATGAAGATCACGGCGACCCGGGCCAGCTCCTCGGCGCTCAGCTGGTTGAGGCTGGCAGCGGTGGCGGCCAGCGAGGTCGGACAGATGTCCGGGCAGTAGGTGTAGCCGAAATAGATGAGCACGGCCTTGCCGCGATAATCGGTCAGGGCGACCGGGCCGTTTGCCGAGCTCAGCGTGAAGTCGCCGCCGGCCGGCAGGATGGCGGCCGGCAACGGACGCTCCGGCAGTTCCGGATTCCAGAACAGGCCGAGGCCGGTGACCAGAGCGACAAGCAGGACGACGACGGCGAGCAACAGGCGTTCGGACATCTTAAAAGGAGCTCCCGGAAGCAAAGCGGAAAGGAATAGCGATGCGCTGGCTGCCGGTTTCGACGAGCACCGTCGCCTGCCAGTCCATCTGGCCGGTGATGCAGACCGGCAACGTCACTTCGGCGGCATGCAGGCCGTTGCCGCGGTCGGCGAAGAGCGGGCGGTTGTAGCCCATGTTCATGTCGATGCCGGCGAAATCGACTTCGACGCGCGACGGCGCAAAGCCCTGCGTCGTCACCCGCACCTCGAAGGGTTTGACCAGCGGAATCGGCAAGGTCCCCATGACCAGTTCGACGCTGCCGCCCGCCGGCAGTTCGACGCGGCACGGACCGCGCTGCAGGTTGCAGGCCGGGTCCGGTTGGACGACGACATCGGCCTTGGGCAGCAACAGCGGCGACAGCTTGTAACCGACGACCATGACCAGGGCGATGAGCAGGACGCCAATCGCGTCAATCAGGATTTTCTTGTTCAACAGGGCGCTTTCGGGCGATGCGGCGGAAGAATCGACATTCTCCGCGAGGAATGCCCGTTGGAATTAGCAAACATCAATTTTTTCACAGTCCGGGCGGAATACAGTGTGCGACAAATTGCCGCAGGGACTGCCAAGGCCCGCGTCGATGGGGGGTAGAACGTAGGAGTTCTTGTTTTTTTGGGAGAAATCAAATGAGTCAATTTGCAGTCAAATCCACGGTACTGGCTATCGCTGCCGGCATCGGGCTTGGCGCCGCGACTGCCGCCTGGTCGGCCGAGTCCCTGCAGGACGTGTTGAAGCGCCGGGGTCTGAGCCAGCAGGACGTGCTGGCCGCCGCCAAGACCTATGTACCGACCGGCAAGCGCGACGAGTTCGTCGTCTTCAGCTCGGGCGGCCAGTCCGGCCAGATGATCGTCTATGGCATTCCGTCCA
>WBUO01000443.1 GCA_008933675.1 Dechloromonas sp. | reverse complement strand
CCAGATATACGCCCGGCAGGGCATCCGGCTCGACCGATCCACTTTGGCCGACTGGGTCGGGCGAGCGGCCTGGTATCTGCGCCCCTTGCGTGACCACATTCTCGACGAGCTACGACGATCCGAGCGGTTGTTCGCCGACGAGATAACCGCCCCGGTCCTCGATCCGGGCGCGGGCCGACCAAGACAGGACAGCTCTGGGCCTATGCTCGCGATGATCGACCATGGGGCGGCTGCGATCCGCCGATCGTTGCCTATGTCTATGCGCCAGATCGCAAGGCAAAACGCCCTCACACGCACCTTGGTGATTTCGCGGGCATCCTGCAGGTCGATGGCTATGGCGGCTACGCCGCGCTCGCCCGGCGGCGCCAGCAGATCCGGCTCGCTTTCTGCTGGGCGCACGTCCGCCGCAAGTTCTACGAACTGGCCGACACGTCGCCGGTCGCCACCGAAGTGCTGCGCCGCATTGCCTTGCTCTATGGTGTCGAGGACGAGGTGCGCGGTTCACCCGCCGAGCAACGCTGTGCCGCTCGGACCGAACGCAGCCGCGTCATCGTCGGTGATCTTCATCAATATCTTGCCGCCCCTGGCCGCCAAGTCAGCGCCAAGAGCAAGCTCGGCGAGGCGATCCGCTATGCGCTCACCCGCTGGGATGGACTGTCCCGGTTCATCGACGACGGCCGCATCGAGCTCGACTCCAATACCGTCGAACGCTCGATCCGCCCCCTCGCATTGAATCGCAAAGATGCCCTGTTTGCCGGTTCCGACGAAGGCGGCGACAACTGGGCGGTGATCGCCACGCTCATCGAAAACTGCAAGATCAGCGGCGTCAACCCGCACGGGTGGATGACCCAGACCCTCGTGAAACTTGCCAACGGTCATCCCGCCAACAATCTCGCCCAACTCATGCCATGGTCCACCGTGGCCTGAAAACACCGGTTACATGCTTTCGCTGCTTGGCACTGTTTCGCCTTCCCGTTCTATCTGGTGCGGCGCGAACGATGGCTTGAACGCCGCAACGGCATGGCCGGCGAACGCTGAGTGGCAGCTCCCTTTCCCGGCAGGCAAGGTCTGGCAAGCACCGCACCTGCGGGAACCCGGGGCGAAGGACAACCAGGATCAGGCTGCAAGTGGCGGTGCAGTGTGCGTATCCCAAAGGGCAAGAATGCTGCGGAGTGCGGTTACAAAGGCCAAAGGCTGATCGAGCATCAGATGGTGACGGGCTTCAGGCACCGCGATGATCGGAATGTCACCTCCACCCAGCTCGCGGACGTATTCGGCCGATTCCGGGGTGAAGAGTTGGCTCATACCGCCGTGCACGATGGCCTTCCGGCCCGGTGCCTGCACCAGACGCTCGCCCATGGTGAGCCATTCGTTGGGCTTGTTGCTCCTCCGAAAGACCTCGGTTGAAAACTTCCACGTCCACTCGTCTCCATCCTGTCGCAGGGAATGATAGGCCATGTAGTCCAGAAGGAATGGCTCGCCGACCGGCTGGGGCGGGGAAAGGATGTACCGCTTACGTGCCGTTTCATAGCAAGGATAACGCTTGCTGGGCTTGTCCGGATCGCCGGAACCAGGGCTTGACCGCCTGAGGTTCCAGTACTCTTCCAGGAGAGCGGGCCGCATGATCATGAGATCGCAAACCACCACTCCGGCAAAGGCCTCGGGCCACTGGGTCACGGCTGTCAGGGCTGCGCCCGACCCGAAGCTGTGCGCGATGATTGTCGGCTTTTGGCCATCCGCAAACATATTCAGCGCCTCGGCAATCTCGCGAAACTCGCCCCCTCTCGCCAAGAGGTCGGCGCGACCACGCATGTCGCTGTCGCCCATGCCGGCCAGATCAAACGCCACCACGTCATAATCTTCTGCCAGAAACGGTGCAATGAAGGCAAAGCAGCGCGCATGTGCCAGAAAGCCATGGGTCATCAATACCTTGGGCTTGCTGGGGTCACCCCAGCGGAAATAGTGCGCCTTGGCCCCATCTATTTCCACATAACCTTCTTCGCGGGGCACCTTGAGCGCCGACACGAACCATTCGGGCAGATGTGAGCCGTCGCCAGCCCAAACAGGATCAATGTCCACTGGAAAGTCACTTATTCTGAACATCTCATTCATCAGGTTGCGCTGTCCTTGTTCGCTGGTGTGCTGGCGGCAAAGCCGCGGTAGGCATCGCGTGCCACATCGCCGCAAATCGCAGCATAGGTCGACACGCTTGGAAAATTGATGAGTTGGCGCTTCTTACCCGGGATGTTTGCGCCCATGTACCAGGAGTCCGCTTCGGGAAAGAGCGTCATAGCGCCAACCTGAGCGACCATTTCGGTCCAGTCCGCCTCTGCTTGCGGATCGGCGTCGAAAAGATCGTAACCGTTGTTTCGCAGCCAGACCATGAAATCGCAGATCCAGTCGCCCTGCATTTCCGCGCTTGTCGGGCCGTTGGAAAAACCCGAGGGGCTCAGGGGTCCGTAAGCGAACAGCATGTTGGGGAAACCCGATACCGCCATTCCCAGATAGGCGCGCAGCCCGTTGTCCCAAGCTTGCGACAGTAACAGGCCGCCCCTGCCGGTGATGTTCATGTCGATCAACCCGCCCCGCCCCGCGTCGAAGCCGGTGGCGAAAACGATGAGATCGCATTCGACCTCGCCGTCTGCGGTTGTGATTGCGTGCGGCCCGACACGGGTGATCGGGTTTGCCTTCAGATCAACCAGCGCAACATTGTCCTGCGCGAAAATCTCGTAATATCCCTGTTCCAGCGAAGGTCGCTTCGTGCCGAACGGATGC
>WBUO01000063.1 GCA_008933675.1 Dechloromonas sp. | reverse complement strand
CAGTTGGGCAGCGCGGCGCCGCCGTAGCGCTGGCGCAGTTCGCGGGCTGCGAAGAAGATCGCCAGTTCGCCCTGCGTCTCTTCCGAATAGGTCAGGTAGGGCGAATACAGGGGCCGTGGCGTGGCGATCTCGGCGACCAGCAGCTTGATCCGCTCGGCTTCCGGCAGCGCCTCGTAATCCGGGCAGCGCCCGGCGCCGGCCAGCAGTTCGGCGACGCTGCGGGCATGCACTTCCGAGTTCTGGCGCAGGTCGATCGGCGCCAGGTGGAAGCCGAACACCTGCACCGCGCGCAGCAGCCGGCGCAGCCGGCCACCGGCCAGGCGGGCGCTGCCGTTCAGCTTCAGCGAGTTGGACAAAATCTTGAGGTCGGCACGCAAGGCGTCCGGGGTCGCGTAGGGTTCGGCATGGCCGATTTCATGGCGCACCGGCTCGAAACGGTCGAGTGCCCGGGCGGTTGCCGCCAGCCGGGCGTAGATGCCGGAGAGGGCGCGGCGATAGGGTTCATCGGCGCGCTGCGGCGACTGGTCGGTCGAATGCATCGCCAGTTCGTTCAGTTCCGGCGTGGTCTTGACCAGCAGATCGGACAGCGGCAGTTCGGCGCCCAGCTCGTGGACCTCATCGAGGTAGTGATTGAGTGCCGCAGCCGATTGCAGGCGCAGCGTCTCGCGCAGGATCTCGGCGGTGACGAAGGGATTGCCGTCGCGGTCGCCACCGATCCACGAACCGACGCGGAAGAATGGCGGCAGCGCCCAGAAGGTGTCCGGATAGCGCTTCTGCAATTGCTGCGTAACCTGGATGTACAGGCGCGGCAGTTCGGTGAAGAAGGTTTCCTTGAAATAGCTGATGCCGTTCTTGACCTCGTCGAGCACTTTCAGGCGCACCGGGCGCAGCATGCGCGACTGCCACAGGGTCAGGATGACAGTGGTCAGCGCGAGATCGTTCTCCGCTTCTTCCTCGGGTGTCATCTGCAGGCGTTCGCGCTGCTCGAGCAGGCGGGCGACGTCGCGGTGATTGCGGATCAGGCTCTGGCGCTGGACTTCGGTCGGATGGGCGGTGAGCACCGGGGCAACCAGCGCATGGGCGAAGAAATCGGCGACCGCTTCCGGCGAGACGTCGCTGGCCGCCAACTGGTCGAGGGCATGGATCAGGCTGCCTTCGCGCGGCGGCGAACCGACCAGGTCGTGGGCGCGGCGGCGGCGGATGTGGTGCTCGTCCTCGGCGATGTTGGCCAGCTGCAGGAAGTAGCTGAAGGCGCGGACCACGGCCTGGGTCGTGTCGCGCGGCAGCGGGTCGAGCAGAGCGGCCAGTTCGGCGCGAGCAGCAGGATCGCCGTTACGGGCGAAGCTGACGGCGGTCTGGCGGACGCGCTCGACCAGTTCATAAACGGCATCGCCTTCCTGTTCGCGCACGGTATCGCCGAGCAGGCGGCCGAGCAGGCGGATGTCGTTGCGCAGGGGTTCGTCCTTGTTGCTGTCGAGCATCGATTGGGGCATCGGGAGCATTCCGGATTTGCCGTGTCGTTCAGGCGGACACGGGCTGTGTTGGGCGGGGAGGCGCAGGGCCGATGCGGCGCCTGGGCAACGAGCGGATTGGCAGCTTCCGTAAATCAACGGAAGGCGCGCGACGATTTTGCCGGCTTCCCGCCGGAACGGGAAGCCGTTCTTCCGGATTTAGTGCTGGCGCACCAGGAGTACCGAGGCGCCGGCAATCTTCGCCAGCTGTTCGGCTACCGAGCCGAGGATCAGTGTGGCCAGGCCACGCCGCCCGTGGCGACCAATGACGATCAGGTCGACGCCCAGTTCGCTTGCCTTCTCGGCGATGGTCTCGGAGACGCGGCGGTTGCGGGCTTCGAGCAGGATGCTCTGGGCGTCGATGCCGGCTGCCGACGCCATCGCTTCGTCCAGCAGTTTCTGTCCGGCGTCGGCGATGGCCTTGATCGCATTGTCGATGTTCAGGGATGTCGAGAAGGTGCGCCCATGCATGCCCATCAGGGTTTCATCGGCGACATGGCAGATATACAGTCTGGCATTGCTGCTGCGGGCGATGTGCAGGGCTTCGCTGAGCGCGCAGCGCGAGGTTTCGCTGTCGTCGATGGCAACCAGGATGTTCTTGTACATGGGTGTTCTCCGTTAATTCGTTGATGGGGGTAACTTAGCAAGTTGCTCGGGTTTAGGCAGTTAGGGAAATCCTCAACAGGTTTCCTGCGGTCGGCTGCATTCTTCGAGGAGATAGGCGATCGACTGGTAGTTGCGGCCGGTTTCGGCGGTCAGGCCGATTTCGCAGGTGCGGTTGGTCGATACGCCGCAGACGCAAGTGGACGGCAGTTCGTCGTGGATCTTGCGCAGTGCATGGCGGTTCAGTTCCGGCACAACGAAGCCGCGATCGCCGGCAAAGCCGCAGCAGGTGACGCCAGCCGGTTCGACGATCTCGTCGACGCAGGCCTTGAGCAGCGTGCGCAGCTTGGCATCGGAGCCGCTCTTCCTGACGCTGCAATTGATGTGCAGTGCCACCGGGCCGGGCTGTTTGCTCAGCATCAGGCGCGGCAGCAAGGCGTCGACGGCGAATTCGTGGAAATCGTAGAGCTTCAGATGGGCATTTTTCGAGGCGGCCAGGTGTTTCTGCATGCGCAGCGAACAGGTGCTGGCATCCATGATGATCGGGAACCTGCCGTTATCCGACGCTTTCAGCAGTGCCGCTTCGAGGCGGTGCGACATGCCTTCGGCCTCTTCGGCCATGCCCTTGCTGGCCAGCATCTGGCCGCAACAGAGCTGCTCGAAATCATCGGGCAGGATCGGCGCATAACCGGCGCGGATCAGCAGTTCGCCAACAACGTCGCCCAACTGCCTTGTTCCGGTCGCCGATGGCCCGAAGATGCGACCGCCGCAAGTCGGAAAATAGACGACCGGGTCGCCCTGGGCGACAGGCAGGCGCGGGGCGCGGCCGGCCTGCGGCATGGCTTTCTTCCAGGCGCCGCCGGAAAGCTTGCCGAGCAGGTTCTCGCCGAGCACGCCGGCAACCAGGTGACCAGCCTTCAGGCCGAGGCGCGAGGCGTTGGCCAGCGTCGCGAAGTGCTCGCCGGTCCAGGCGTTGACGGCGCGCGCCGTACCGCCCAGGCGGCGACCGCGCAGGCGGCGGGTCAGGTCGCCGGTATCGATGCCGACCGGGCAGGCCGTCGAACACAGGCCGCAACCGGCGCAGGTGTCGAGGCCCATGTAGGCGTAGTCCTCGCCGATCCGGCCGGCCAGCCGGCCGGCGGCCTCGCGGCGGGCCAGTTCGCGGACGCTGACGATGCGCTGGCGCGGGCTCAGCGTCAGCCGGTGCGACGGGCACAGCGGTTCGCAGAAGCCGCATTCGATACAGCGGTCGACGATGTCCTCGGCGGCCGGCATCGGCTTCAGGTTCTCGAGGTGGGCATGCGGATTGGCGTTGAGGATGACGCCGGGGTTGAGCAGGTTCTCCGGATCGAACAGCTTCTTGATCCGGTGCATCAGCTCGGTCGCTTCCTGGCCCCATTCCAGCTCGACGAAGGGCGCCATGTTGCGGCCGGTGCCGTGCTCGGCCTTCAGCGAGCCGTCGTATTTCCGGACCACCATGGCGCACAGCTCGTCCATGAAGCGGGCGTAGCGGTCGACCTCGGCCGCGTCGCCGAAATCCTGGGTGATGACGAAGTGCAGGTTGCCCTCCAGCGCATGGCCGAAGATGATCGCCTCGTGGTAGCCGTGGTGGCGCAGCAGGGCCTGCAGGTCGAGCGTGGCGTCGGCCAGCGATTCGATCGGGAAGGCGACGTCCTCGATCAGCACCGTGGTGCCGGTGCGGCGCATGGCGCCGACGGCGGGAAAGGTGCCCTTGCGCACCTTCCAGTACATCTCGCAGGTCGCCGGGTCGGTCGAGAAGACCATCGGTTCGACGGTGGCGACGCCGTCCATCGCCGCGTGCACCGCGGCGATCTTGTCGGCGATGCCGGCGGCCGTCGCGGCGCGGACCTCGATCAGCAGCGCCGCCGCGTCCTCACCCAGTTCGCGGATCACCGGCGGCAGGCCGGGCTTGTTTTCGACCGAATGCAGGGCCGGCCGGTCGAGCAGCTCGACCGCCGACACCGGCTGCGGCTTCAGGCGGATCACCGCCTCGCAGGCGGTGCGGATGTCGGGGAAGAAGACCAGCGCGCTGGCCTTGAACGGGTCCTCGACGACGGTCTGGTAGGTGATGCGCGACAGGAAGCCGAGCGTGCCTTCGGAGCCGATCATCAGATGCGCCAGGATGTCGATCGGATGCTCGAAATCGACCAGCGCGTTCAAGCTGTAACCGGTGGTGTTCTTGATCTTGAACTTGTGCCGGATGCGCTCGGCCAGGCGGGCATTGTTGCGCGTATCGCGGCCCAGGCGTTCCAGTTCGCCGAGCAGCACGGCATGGCTCTTGGTGAAGGCATCGACGCTGAGCGGATCCTCGGTATCGAGCACCGTCCCGTCGGCCAGCATCACGCGCAGCCCGGCCAGCGTCCGGTAGCTGTTCTGCGCCGTGCCGCAGCACATGCCGGAAGCGTTGTTGGCGGCGATGCCGCCGATCTTGCAGGCATTGATCGAGGCCGGGTCGGGGCCGATCTTCTTGCCGTGTGGCGCCAGCCGGCGATTGACCTCGCCGCCGACGATGCCGGGGCCGACCTTGACCTTGCTGGCGTCGGCATTGAGTTCGTAGGTCGCGAAACCTTCGCCGATCAACGCCAGGATGCCGTCGCTGATGGCCTGGCCGGAGAGGCTGGTGCCGGCGGCACGGAAGGTGATCGGCGTGTTGTGCCGTTTGGCAGCGCGCAGCACTGTCCGGGCGTCGTTCTCGGACTCGATGACAGTGATCACCTGCGGGATCAGGCGGTAGAAGCTGGCGTCGGTGCCATAGGCGAGGCGACGCAGATCGTCGATGATGACCTGGTGGTCGGGCAGGTGATGGCGGAGGTGCTGGATGAGTTCGGACATGGTTGGTTTGTCTCGTTTTGCTTCTTGGATTAGTTGCTCGTTTTGCGGATTGCAGGAAGCGCTGGTTTCCGCGCCTGACGCGCGGGCGTACTTTCTTCTTGTCTCGCCAAGAAGAAAGTAGCCAAAGAAGAAGGCGACCCTGGGTCGGCGCCCGCTGCGCGGGTCCCTTGCGCTACTCGGGCAGTCGGGCGTCTCGCTAAACTCGCCTGCGGCTCAGACAACGCGAGACGACTGCCCCCGACTACCCTGCGTTGCTCAGCGCCTCCCAAGGGGCCCGGCAAACCGAGCGCAGTTTCACCGCCTTCAGTTTCAACCCTGGCCTGTCGGCTGCGACGCTGTTGGGGTCCCCATGTGGAGCGCCGAGCAACGGAGACGGGCCGGGGGAAGTCGGCGAGGACTGTTTGAGGCCCGAAGGGCCGAGTTCCGCAGCCGCGCCCTGAGCGATGCAAAGCATCGCGAGGAAGTACTCCTGGGGTGCCCGGCGCGTCGAGTAGCGCAGGGGAGTCGGCGCAGCCGACCGCGTAGCCTGGGGTCGCCTTTTCTTTGGCTACTTTCTTTTGGCGAAGCAAAAGAAAGTACGCCCGCCGGTCAACGGCGGAACCCAGCGGCTGAAGAAGCCAAGGCCCCATCAGCCCCGCTCTTTCAACATATCCCGCAACCGCTTCGGCGCCGGCTTCAACGGCGTCCGCACCGTCGTCCACGCCCCCTGATTGGCCGGCATCAACCACGAAAACCGGCTCCCCGCCCAGGTCGCCAGCCGGTACAGTCCAGGCGAGCGATAAACCGCCGCCCAGGCCCGCCAGATCGCCGAAACCAGCCGGCTGTAGCCAGCCCCCTGGCCACGCATCGCCGGGTTGGCGTGCGGCGCGGAGAACGACTCCTCGCGCAGGCGCATCAGCAATTCGGGAATCGGGATCTTCACCGGGCAGACTTCGCCGCAGGCGCCGCACAGCGACGACGCGGTCGCCATCGTCGCCGTCGCTTCCAGCCCCAGCATGTGCGGCGAGATGATCTTGCCGATCGGCCCCGGGTAGGTGGTGCCGTAGGCGTGGCCGCCGATGCGGGTGTAGACCGGGCAATGGTTCATGCAGGCGCCGCAGCGGATGCACTGCAGCGTCTTGCGCAACTGCTCGTCGGCGTAGGCCTGGCTGCGGCCGTTGTCGAGCAGCACCAGGTGTACTTCGTTGGGGCCGTCCTTCTCGCCCGGCTTGCGCGGGCTGGAGATCATGTTGAAGTAGGTCGAGATGTTCTGGCCGGTTGCGGAACGGGTCAGCAGGGAGAGCAGCGGCGGCACGTGCTCCAGCTTCTCGACGATCTTCTCGATGCCGGTGATGGCGATATGCACCGGCGGCGCCGTGGTGCACATGCGGCCGTTGCCTTCGTTCTCGACCAGGCACAGGGTGCCGGTTTCGGCGACGGCGAAATTGACGCCGGACAGGCCGATGTCGGCTTCGAGGAATTTCTGGCGCAGCACGTTGCGGCCGATCTGGATCAGCGCATCGACGTTGTCGGTGTAGGCGACGCCGGGCACGTTCTCGGCGAACAGCTTGGCGATCTCCTCCTTGGTCTTGTGGATCGCCGGCATGATGATGTGCGAGGGTTTTTCGTGCGCCAGCTGGACGATGTACTCGCCCATGTCGGATTCCAGCGCGCCGATGCCGGCCGCTTCGGCGGCGTGGTTCAGCTCGATTTCCTCGCTGACCATAGACTTGCCCTTGACCATCAGCCTGGCCGAATGCTTCTGGCAGATGCCGAGGATGATGGCGTTGGCTTCCTCCGGCGTCTCCGCCCAGTGCACGTTGATGCCATTCTTCGTCAGGTTGGCTTCCAGCTGCTCGAGCAGCGTCGGCAGCTTGGCCAGGTTGTACTGGCGGATGCGTTCGCCGAGGCTGCGCAGGCTTTCCAGTTCCTCGGCATCGGGGAACTGGGCGGCGCGCTTGCTCATCAGGAAATCCATCGCGCCGCGGAAGCTCTTCCTGAGGAAGGGGTTTTCGACGACGTCCTTGGCCCGGGCGCGGAAACCGGCCGAGGGCATGAAATGCAGCGTGTGCGGGGTCTGCGGCGTGCTCATTGCGGGTTCTCCTCGATCAGCAGCACGACCAGTTCCTTCGGACCGTGTGCGCCATAGGCCAGCGTCTGCTGGATGTCGGCCGTCTTCGAGGGGCCGGAGACGAGCAGGGCGTTGGTCGGCAGCCCTTGCTGCCAGCCTTCGCGCTGCATGGCTTCGTAAAAGGTGTTGTGGATCGTCGCCGCGTCGAGCAGCACGATGTGGATCGGCGGCACCAGCGACATCAGCCGCGGTTCGTCGGCATCCGGCCACAGGATCAGCGTGCCGGTCTCGGCGATGGCGGCGCGGGCGGCGGTAAAGGCGGCCGGCGTCGCGGTGAACATCGCCGCCTTCCATTGCTCGATCGGCTGGTCGTAGGCCGGGCAGGCGATGCCGAGCGGCACCAGTTCCTCCTGCGCGCGCTTGCCGTGCGCGGTGCCCGGGGCCACCAGCAACTGCTCCAGCTGCTTGGCGGACAGCACTTCGTAGAGCTTCTGCAGCCAGCCGCCGCGCGACACGGAATAGACCTCGGCGTGCGCCAGTTCGATGCACTGGCGGAAGCGGCGGGCCTTGTCGGCGACGCTCTCCGTGCCGCGATGGGCGGCATACCAGGCGGCGACGTCGGGCAGTTCGCCGGCGCTCGCCGGGGCGGCCGCCTTCAGCTTGCCGAGGATGCGGTCGCGGGCGCTCATTGGGCACCTCCGGTCCGCCGCAGCAGGAAGCTGGCGATGTGCTCGCCGGGCAGCGACGGCGTGCTGCGGCCTTCCTGCGCATCCTTCCAGGCGGCATGGCCGAGGATGTTCATCAGGCAGCCGCAGTCGGCACTGACCACGCGCTCGGCGCCGGTCGCCTTGAGGGCCTTCACTTTGTCCTCGACCATCGCGCCGGAGATTTCCGGCTGCTTGATCGAGAAGGTGCCGCCGAAGCCGCAGCATTCCGACTCGTGGTCCTGCTGGGCGACGGTGACCTTGACCAGGTCGCCGAGCAGCTGGCGGCCGGTCAAATGCACGCCCATCTCGCGGCGGGCCGAGCAGGAGGTGTGCAGCACGACCGTGCAGTCGCTGCCGCAGTCCTCGGGCTTGAAGTTCAGCACATTGACCAGGAAGTCGGTGAGCTCGTAGACGCGGGCGGAGAGGGCCTCGGCCTGCGCCTTGCGCACCGGATCCCTGGCGAACAGGGTGGGGTAGTGATGCTTCATCATGCCGGCGCAGGAGCCGGACGGCACGACCACCGGCCAGGCCTCGGGAAACAGCGTCAGCTGGTGCGCGGCGACCTTGCGCGCCTCGTCGGGGAAGCCGCTGGTGTAAGCCGGCTGACCGCAGCAGGTCTGCTCATCGGGAAAATGGACACGGATGCCCTGGCGCTCGAGCAGCGTGATGGCATCCATGCCGGCGCCGGGAAAAAACTGATCGACGACGCAGGTGGCGAAGAAATAGATGTCGGTCGGGCGAGGTGTTGCCGTTCTGGCACTGCTCATGTTGTCTCCGTTGTGAATTATTTAACGGTACATTGGTAAGACCAATAAATCGTGAGGTGAAAATTTACGTGAATACCTGTACTTAGTCAATAAACCAAGGGAAATCCCGAGGCTTGCAGTTCACCAAAACGCTGACTACAATGTGCTGGTCTTACCAATCAATGTGGTCTTACCAATGCCGAACAAGGTGCAGGTCCCGCGTATTTCCGATGCCGTTGCCTCGACGCTCGAACGCCGCATCCTCGAGGGCTCGCTGAAGCCGGGCGACCGGCTGCCGCCTGAGCGCGAACTGGCGCTGGAACTCGGCGTCTCCCGCCCGAGTCTGCGCGAGGCGATCCAGAAACTGGCCTCGAAGGGCATGGTGCAGAGCCGGCAGGGCGGCGGTACCTATGTGACGGCAGCGCTCGAATCGAGTTTCTTCGACCCCTGGCAGGACATGATGGGCTCCTACCCGAACCTGCGCGAGGACATGCTGGAATTCCGCCGCATGATCGAAGGTCAGGCCGCCGAGTGGGCTGCCGAACGGGCGACCGATGCCGACCTGCTGCGCCTGGACCAGGCGTTCCAGCAACTGATGACCTCGTTCGAGAAGGACGATACCGAAAAGCGTTCGGCGGCCGACATTGCCTTCCACCAGGCGATCGGCGATGCCTCGCACAATGTGCTGGTCGGCCACCTGTCGGCGGCGCTGCTGCGCCTGATGCACGACAACATCCGTCTCAACCTCGGCGAACTGAAGACGGTTCCGGCGGCAAGCAGATTGCTGATGAGCCAGCACGCGGCCATCCATGGCGCCATCGTTGATCGCAAGCCGCAGGCGGCCCGCGCGGCGGCCGAGACCCATATCGATTTCGTTCGCGAGACGCTCGCCCAGACGCTGCGTTCCGTCGCCCGCCGGGAAACGGCCGAGCGACGCCTGAGCACCGATTTTTCAACCTCCTGATTCTCAATCCTTAAATCCGACCCCGAAAGGACCGCAATGGAAGCCTTGGTAATCCCGTTTGAAAAACTGCGCATGACCGATGTCGAACAAGTCGGCGGCAAGAATTCCTCCCTCGGCGAAATGATTTCGCAGCTGGCCGATACCGGCGTGCGCGTGCCGGGCGGCTTCGCCACCACGGCCCATGCCTACCGCGTCTTCCTGGCTCAGTCCGGCCTCGACGCCAAAATCAACGCCGCCCTCGACGCGCTCGACGTCGATGACGTCAACGCCCTGGTCAAGACCGGCGCCGAAATCCGCCAGTGGGTACTCGACACGCCGTTCCCGATGGAACTGACCATCGCCATCACCGAGCAGTACCAGCGTCTGGTCGCCGAATCAAACGCCGACATGTCCTTCGCCGTGCGCTCTTCGGCCACCGCCGAAGACCTGCCGGACGCCTCCTTCGCCGGTCAGCAGGAAACCTTCCTGAACATCGTCGGCCTGGAAAACATCATGCACGCGATCAAGGAGGTGTTCGCCTCGCTGTACAACGACCGTGCCATCTCCTACCGCGTGCACAAGGGCTTCCTGCATGCCGACGTCGCGCTGTCGGCCGGTATCCAGCGCATGGTCCGTTCCGACAAGGGCGCTGCCGGCGTGATGTTCACGCTCGACACCGAATCCGGCTTCCGCGATGCCGTCTTCGTCACCTCCAGCTATGGCCTGGGCGAGACGGTGGTGCAGGGCGCCGTCAATCCGGACGAGTTCTACGTGCACAAGCCGATGCTGGAAGCCGGCAAGAAGGCCGTCGTCCGCCGCAACCTCGGCTCCAAGATGATCAAGATGACCTTCGCAGCCGAGAAGGTTGCCGGTAAGTCGACCGTCACCGAGGACGTCGAGGAGTCGCTCCGTCACCAGTTCTCGATCAATGACGAGGAAGTCATGGAACTGGCCCGTTACGCCCAGATCATCGAGAAGCACTACGGTCGTCCGATGGACATCGAGTGGGGTAAGGACGGCGTCGACGGCAAGCTGTACATCCTGCAGGCTCGTCCGGAAACCGTGCAGTCGCAAGCCTCCGCCGGCAAGCAGGAGAAATTCAAGCTGAAGTCCTTCTCCAAGGTGCTCGCCTCCGGCCGTGCCATCGGCCAGAAGATCGGTGTCGGTCCGGTGCGCATCGTCAAGGACCCGAAGGAGATGGACCAGGTCAAGCCGGGTGACGTGCTCGTCGCCGACATGACCGACCCGAACTGGGAGCCGGTGATGAAGCGCGCTTCCGCTATCGTCACCAACCGCGGCGGCCGCACCTGCCACGCGGCGATCATCGCCCGCGAACTGGGTATTCCGGCCATCGTCGGCTGCGGCGATGCGACCGAGACGCTGAACGAAGGCGAAGTGGTCACCGTCTCCTGCACCGAAGGCGACACCGGCCACGTCTATCGCGGCAAGCTCGACTTCGAAGTCACCACCCGCGACATCTCGGCCATGCCGGACGTCCCGGTGAAGGTCATGATGAACGTCGGTAACCCGGAACTGGCCTTCGAATTCGCCCAGCTGCCGAACGCCGGCGTCGGTCTCGCCCGCGTCGAGTTCATCATCAACAACGTCATCGGCATCCACCCGAAGGCCATTCTCGACGTCGAGCGCCTGCCGGCTTCGAAGCGCGAGGAAATCAAGCGCCGCGCCCGCGGTTACGCCAGCCCGAAGGACTTCTTCGTCGAGAAGCTGGTCGAGGGCGTATCCACCATCGCTGCCGCCTTCTGGCCGAACCCGGTGATCGTCCGCCTGTCCGACTTCAAGTCCAACGAGTACCGCAAGCTGCTCGGCGGCGATCTGTATGAGCCGGAAGAAGAGAACCCGATGCTCGGCTTCCGCGGCGCCTCGCGCTACATCGCCCAGTCCTTCCGCGACTGTTTCGAGATGGAATGCCGTGCCATGAAGCGTGTGCGTGAAGAGATGGGTCTGACCAACGTCCAGCTGATGGTGCCGTTCGTGCGTACCGTCGGCGAAGGCCAGGCGGTCGTCGACCTGCTCGCCGAACACGGCCTGAAGCAGGGCGAGAACGAACTGAAGCTGATCATGATGTGTGAAATCCCGTCGAACGCGCTGCTCGCCGACGATTTCCTGAAGATCTTCGACGGCTTCTCGATCGGCTCCAACGACCTGACCCAGCTCAGCCTCGGCCTCGACCGCGACTCCGGCCTGGTCGCCAACCTGTTTGACGAACGCGATCCGGCCGTCAAGATGCTGCTGGCCATGGCCATCTCCGCCGCCAACAAGGCCGGCAAGTACATCGGTATCTGCGGCCAGGGCCCGTCGGACCACCCGGACCTCGCCGAGTGGCTGATGGATCAGGGCATCAGCTCGATCTCGCTGAACCCGGACACCGTCGTCGATACCTGGACGCGCCTGGCGACGCACAAGAAGGGCTGAACGGAAATTGCCCGGATTTGACGGTCAACCGTCAGATTCCGGGAAAAATGAAAAGGCCGGGAGCGATCCCGGCCTTTTTTCTTTCACACGAACATCCCGCCTGACGCCTCGATGCGCTGGGCGTTGATCCAGCCGCTTTCATCGGCGAGCAGCAGGGCGATGGCGTCGCCGATGTCGTCCGGGCGGCCGACGCGGCCGAGGGCGGTCTGGCTGGCCAGGTAGGCGTTCATTTGCGGGTTGTCGCGGACCTGGCCGCCACCGAAATCGGTTTCGATGGCGCCGGGCGCCAGCGCGTTGACGCGGATGCCGCGCGGTCCGAGTTCCCTGGCGAGATAGCGGGTGAGCACCTCGACGCCGCCCTTCATCGCCGCGTAGGCGGCAAAGCCGGGCTGGGTGAAGCGGGTCAGGCCGGTGGAGATGTTGAGGATGGCGCCGCCGTCGGTGAGCAGCGGCAGCAGGCGCTGGGTCAGGAAGAAACTGCCTTTCAGGTGGATGTTCATCAACTCGTCGAACTGGGCTTCGCTGGTCTCGGCGAAGGCGGTGCGGATGCCGATGCCGGCGTTGTTCACCAGAAAATCGAAAGTGCGGCGTTGCCAGCAGGTTTCCAGGCCGGCCTGCAGGCGCTCGGCGAAGTTGGCGAAGCTGGCGCTGTTGCCGACGTCGAGCGGCAGCGCCAGGGCGCGCGCGCCGAGCGCCACGATGGCGGCGATGGTTTCGGCGGCTTCGTCGCCGCGCTGGCGGTAGGTGAGAACGACGTCGACGCCGCGGGCGGCGAGCTTCAATGCGGCGTTGCGGCCGAGGCCACGGCTGCCGCCGGTGATCAGGGCAATTTTGCGGGTCATGGTGCACTCCTTGGGTGGGTTGAACGATGAGCGCAGTCTATTGCTGGCATTTCATCGAATAAACCAGTGAATTTTGTTTAGACTGTTTGCTGATTTTGGATAAAGGTGCGTGATGAATCCGCTCGATGCAATGCAGGTATTTGTCCGGGTGGCCGAGATGGCCAGCTTCACCCGCGCCGCCGACAGCCTTGGCGTGCCCCGGGCCTCGGTTTCACTGGCCGTGCAGCAGCTGGAAAACCGGGTCGGTGCGCGGCTGTTGCAGCGGACGACGCGGCGCGTCCAGCTGACGCCCGATGGGCAGGCTTTCCTGGGGCGTTGTCAGGATCTGCTGGCCGACATGGACGAGCTGGACCAGATGTTCCGTGACGACGAGACAGGCGTGCACGGACGCCTGCGCGTCGATCTGCCGCTGGCGGTGGCGCGCGATCTGGTGATGCCGCGTCTGCCGGATTTCCTCGCGCAGCATCCGGGGATTGCCCTTGAACTGGGCAGCACCGATCGCCGCGTCGATCTGGTTGCAGAAGGTTTCGACTGCGTGCTGCGCGTCGGGCCGCTGGTTGACTCGTCATTGGTCGCCCGTCATCTCGGCTATTTCCGCCAGGGCAACTGCGCCAGCCCGGCTTATCTCGAACGCCACGGCGTGCCGGTCTCGCCCGAGGCGCTGGCCGGCCACCGCATCGTCCATTACAGCAGCACGCTGGGCGACAAGCCCGCCGGCTTCGAGTACATCGATCCGGCCAGTGGCGAATTGCGCGTGCATCGCCTGCCGGCCAGCCTGGTGGTGAACAATTCCGATGCCTACCGCGCCGCCTGCCTGGCCGGGCTCGGCATCATCCAGGCGCCGGTGCATGGCATGCAACCGCTACTGGAGAGCGGCCAGCTGGTCGAAATCCTGCCCGGATACCGGGCGCCGGCGCTACCGGTCACGCTGCTCTACGGCAACCGGCGCCACCTGGCCAAGCGCGTGCGCTTGTTCATGCACTGGCTGGCCGAGGTGTTGCAAGCCAGCCTGTACGAGACGCCGGGATGAATCGCCGACATCAGGATGCTTGCCCTTGAACTGATTGCACCGGAGTCCGGACAGCCGGCCATGCGCTTCGGACAGTCGTCGTTCCCGCGCCAGAGGGAAGATGAGAAGGAGGCATTCCGCCCGGCCGTCGGCAGCACGGTGGGAATCTCCATCGGCGAGGGGCTTGCAGTTCCCGGCGTCAACGGCATTGACCGGCGGTGTTCGCCAGACAGCGAACACCGCCGGCTTGCTCAGGGCTGAATGGTCGGATCGGCGGGAAAGATCGCCGGTGTCGCAGCTTGCGCCGGGGTCGGGCGGTCGATCAGGAAATTGGCGGCACCAGCACCGACCCACATGCCGATCAGGGCCAGCCAGGCGGTGAGGGCGAATACCGAGGCACCCGAGACACCGGCGCCAACCGCGCAGCCGCCGGCCAGCATGCCGCCGAAGCCCATGCAGAAGGCGCCGGCAATGTAGCGGCGCATGCTGTGGCCGTCCTTGAAGCCTTCAAGCTTCAGTTCGCGTCCCCAGAGCGCCGCCAGGAACGAGCCGAGGACGACGCCCGGCACCAGGCCGATATCGAAATCCCACGGTTGGCCGGGGGGGGACAGCACCAGCATCAGCACATCGGCGGAAGGGCCGGTGAAGCTCAGGCTCTGTACCGGCACGATTTCGAAGGACTGGCTGGCGAACTGGAAGGTAAGCAGCCAGGCGACCGCAATCGTCAGGCCAACGCCGGTACCGCCCAGGATTTCGCGCCAGCCGAGGCGGGCGCGACGGGCGAAATGAACGGCGGCGGCCAGCCACAGCAACCCGAAAACCAGGCCGCCGACATGACCGAGGTGGAAACTGGCGAGCAGGTCGCGGCCGCTGCCGCCATCGATCGTCCACCAGGCGGAAATCGTCGTACGTAACGGCGAGAGGATGCCGCTCAGCGAGGCCTGGGCGACGACGGCAAAGATCAGACCGGTGAGCAGGGCACGCAGATTCCCATTGGCGGCGAGCACCAGCATGCGGCTGGAACAGCCGCGTGCCAGGATCATGCCGATGCCGAACAGCAGACCGCCGACGAGTGCTCCGGAGAGACTGCCGGTAGCCGAAAGCTGGCGCGACTGAGCGACATCAAGCCAGCCGGACAGGATGAACAGCTGGGTGGTGGATACCGCGGCGGCGAAGGCGAACAGCCAGACCGCGAGCTTGCTTGTGCCGTCGCGATTCCAGAACTCGACGACGGCCGAGCGCAGGCAGAAGCGCGAGCGCTGGGCAAAAATGCCGAAGAGTACGCCAACGCATAATCCGGTCAGGGCGATCGCGGTCTTTTCGCCAAGCTGTTCGGTCAGGGCTGAGAAGTCCATGGAGTCTGTCCCGGATGGATCGACGATGGCCGCGTCGGCGCTAGAGGTACTTGCCGAGCACGGCGATGGCGGTGACGGCAGCACCGAAGGTGAGGTTGACCATGACCAGCACGCGGATGCGGTTCATCGCCATGCCGGCCGCCGGCCAGTCGCTCGCGGCGACGGCCGCCCGCAGCAGCGGGAAATGGAACAGATAGATGATGGCAAAGATCCCCGCCATCAGCAGTCCGCCGGCCAGCATCAGGTGCCAGTGCAGCGGCGCCTGTGCCATGCCAACTTGCAGCAGCATTGCCAGGCCGGCGCCGATGATGATGACGATGCTGATCGCCACGACGGCAAAGAAGCGGCCGAGTACCGCGGCCAGCAGCGGCAGGCGTTGTGGTGGCGGCAGCTGTGCGGCGGCGACCGGACGCAGGCAGAAGTGGGCGAAGAACATGCCGCCGATCCAGACGATCACGCCGGCGAGGTGGAGCAATTGCAGGATGGCCTTCATCGATGTCGCCCGGCTGTCCGGTCAGTTGAACGAAGCATTCAGTATAGCGGCCGGCGGCGCGGGCTTGTGATCATGGAGCCGTTCAGGCGGGGACGGATGGGGAGGACTCGGGCATCGGCTGCCCGGTGTTGTCATCGCTGCCGTGTTCGCTGAACTGCATCGCGTGCAGGCGGGCGTAGTGGCCGTTCAGCGGCAACAGTTCGGCATGCGTGCCGCGCTCGACGATACGTCCCTGCTCCATGACCAGGATCATGTCCGCCTTTTCGATGGTCGACAGGCGGTGGGCGATGACCAGCGTGGTCCGGTTGGTTGCCGCCGTTTCAAGAGCTGCCTGGATGTGCCGTTCCGATTCGGTATCGAGGGCCGAGGTGGCCTCGTCGAGAATCAGCAGGGGCGCATCCTTCAATATGGCGCGGGCGATGGCCAGACGCTGGCGCTGGCCGCCGGAGAGCAGCACGCCGTTTTCGCCGACCAGTGTGTCGTAGCCCTGCGGCAGGCGATCGATGAACTCCGCCGCATAGGCGGCCCGGGCCGCCTGCTCGATGCGCTCACGGGGCAGGTTGGCGAGGTCGCCATAGGCGATGTTGTTGGCGATGGTGTCGTTGAACAGCGAGACCTGCTGGGTAACCAGCGCGATGTGGCGGCGCAGGTTACGCAGCGTGTAGTCCTCGACATCGACGCCGTCGAGCAGGATCTGCCCCTGCTCGTGGTGGTAGAAGCGCGGCACCAGATTGGCCAGGGTCGATTTGCCGCTGCCCGAGCGGCCGACCAGGGCGACCATCTGTCCCGGCTCGGCAATGAAGTTGATGTCCTGCAGCACCGGCTGTTCGGCGCCGGGGTAGGTGAAGCTCAGGTCGCGCACCTCCAGGCGGCCGGAAATCCGCTCGCGTTCGACGCTGCCGCGGTTGCTTTCGGGCGCCTCGTCAAGCTGGGCGAAGATGCTTTCGGCCCCGGCCAGCCCCTTCTGGATCGTCGCGCTGACTTCCGACAGCTGGCGGATCGGCTTCGGCAGCATGCCGGCGGCGGTGATATAGGCGACCAGATCGCCGACTGTGGCATCGCCGCGCAGGAAAAGCACCAGGAAGAGAATCACCGACATGCTGGAGAAGGTGACGAACTGCAAGGAGGGGGTGAAGGTGGCGGCCGTCTTGACCAGACGCAAATGCTTGGCGGTGTTTTCCTCGCTGGCCAGGCGGAAGCGGTTGGATTCGTAATCCTCGCCGCCGAAGCTGCGGACGACGCGATAGCCCTGGATGGTCTCCGAGGCGATGTGCGTCAGGTCGCCCATCGCCACCTGAATCTTCTTGGCCTGTTTGCGGAAGCGGCGGCTGGCGCTGTTCACCATGAAGGCGATGATCGGCAGCACGCCGACGATGACCAGCGTCAACTTCCAGTTCATCCACAGCAGGTAGCCGAACAGGAAAGTCACCGTCAGTCCCTCGCGGATGACCACCTTGATCGCGTCAGTGGCCGCGCCGGTGACCATCGTCACGTTGTAGGTGATGCGCGAAATCAGGTGACCGGAGTTGTTTTCGTCGAAATAGCGGTTGGGCAGCTTGAGCAGGCTGTCGAACAGGGCACGCCGCAGGTCGTGGATCAGGCCGAGCGAAACGCGCGCCAGATAGTAATTGCCGAAGAAGGAGCCGATGCCCTGCCAGGTGATGATCATGACCAGCAGGATCGGCACGCCATACATCAGTTCGATGTTGCCGATCAGCGGGAATTCGTGCTGCGTGATGCTGCTCGGCGCGGTCAGTCCATCGACGAAATACTTGAGGATCACCGCCATCATCGGCTGCGCCGAGGCGAAGATCACATAGCCCAGCAGGCTGATGACAAAGAGGCCGATGAAGGGGCGCAGGTAGCGCAGGAGGCGGAAGTAGATCTTCAGCGACGAATCCTGCGGGGTGTTTGCTTCTTGCTGCATGGAGGGCTTTCGGGCGCGACCGGCGGGCCGGCAATCGGGAGGCGAGAGTTTAGCATGGTGATTTCCCGATGCTTCTTCGGGCGCAAGACGGTAAAATCCGCGCTTTTTAGGTGGCCCGGGCATTGAAAACGCTGACGCAGCAGGAATATCTCGCCATGCGCGAAGGGGCCACCGTCCTCGAATTCGACCGTTTCGGCGACAAGGTGCTGCGCCTGACCGACGGCAGCATGCTCAAGCTGTTCCGCCGCAAGCGCCTGCTGACATCCGCCGCCCTGTTTCCCTACGCCGCCCGCTTCGCCCGCAATGCCGAGGCGCTGGCTCGGGCGGGCATACCCGTGCCGAGGGTACTGTCTGTCATGCGGCTGCCGGAACTGGCCCGTGACCTGGTGCATTACACGCCGCTGGCCGGCACCACCCTGCGCGAACTGGCCAGGAACGGGCTGGCACCGGAAGAAATGGCCAGGCTGCGCGATCTGCTGACCCGTTTCATCATCGAACTGCACGACAAGGGGATCTACTTCCG
>WBUO01000442.1 GCA_008933675.1 Dechloromonas sp. | reverse complement strand
ACGGTGAGCCACTCACACGCGCAGATAGGCGTCGTAAAGATCACGTGGGTCTTGTCCGACTGCCGCGACAGTTGGGCGAGGAAGCGCAGCTGGTTCACGCCGTCGTGAACATTGCCGCCAACAGGGCAGAGATAGTGGCCGTTTTTGATCACATAGTAACGTGCCGGACGACTTTGAAGGCGGCTACGAATCTGGTCTAGTGGCCGCGGCGAAGTGTAAGCGGAAAGACCCGAAGTGAATTCCAGCTGGAACTGGGGGGCGTGACGATGGCCGACCGACGCTGGCAGTCGAGTGTAGGTGTCGGCGATGAGGCTTTGCTGGGCGCGGAGGTTCGTCGCGTGAGGAATCTCGATCAAGGTCAGATCCTCGCGGCCATGGCCTTGGCCGTGTTCCTTTGCCTCATCGAGGTATTCGGCCAGCGAAGCGCAGACCTTGTCGACGGCAAGGCCGGAGGGGACCACTGCGAGAATCAAAGATCCCGGAGTATTTGACTCCATGGTAGCGCAGAGCTCCTGCACGAAGTTGATGTATTTCGAGGGGGCAGGCTTGGCTGACGTGATCTGCTCGTAGGCAGTCACGATCGCTTCGGCCGGTTCGTTGAAGAGAGAAAGCTGAACGGTGTTCATGATCGGGATTACTTAAGGTGGATGGTGGGGATTTCGTCGTCGCTGGGCATGGCCGAGTGGTCTTTGGCGCTCTCGGCTGCGGGACTGGGCGGAGCGGAGCGGGCCTTTTTCATAGCCTTTTCCTTCTTCACGGTGGCCGCGGTGAAATCGGCCATGCGCTCTTCACGGTCCTTCGGGGTGGCGCCCTGCTGCACCAGGCCAGCTTCCCGATCCGCGGCGATCTTCTTGGCCGCCTCGATGATGTCGGGAGACGGTCCCGTTGGGGTCACGCTGTTAAGCGTAAAGGCTTCACGCGGGTTGTCGGTAAAGGCATAGATAGTGTCGGGCGACTTGGGTTTCCAGCGAACCTTTACCCTCTTGCCGGCCATTTTCCGAAGTTCATTTTTGGGCCCACGAATACCGTAGGTGCGATAGTTGCAGCGAACCGTGCCGCGTTTCGAGACGACACGCGAACCACCATCGACAAAGGGGCACAAGAGCTTGAGCAAATCAGCGGTTGAGGCGGCGTTGCACGGCGGCACGCCGTATTTTTGTTCCGAAGCTTTGGCGATGTCGTCCGGCGACGGCTTGCCGGCGCGAGACAAGCTGTTCTTGAGTGAAAAATACTCGTCGAGCAGCTCCGCGAGGTCCTGCGGGCTCCAAATCGCGAGGCGGCGCGGGTCAACGGCCTTGGTCAGCATACGAACCTTTTTCATCAGCTTCGTATTGCCTTCCAGGTTGTGGATGAGTTCGCGGGCCAGCGCTGAGAAACTGCTCTCGACGGGGCCGCCCTTCGGGGGATCAGATTTTGGACGGTAGTCGAGGACGACATTCAGGGCGGCTAAGGTCTCCTGTAACCAAGTAGTCCTGTGCTCGGGTCCGAAGTCGCAGACGATTTCGGCGGGGATAGCGCCATGGTTTTTCACGCAGTTGATGAAGAGCGCCTGAATCGTATCGTCGCTAGGGCCCTCCTTCGAGAGGTGCCAGGCCAACGTGCGCCCGTCGAAGCTGTCGACCATCCTGACAACCGTGTGGCGGTCATCGTTGGGATGCTTTAGATCGATCAATGTGGAGTCAATGTGGGCGCGTTGGAATGAACGCTGCCTGTGAGGGCTGCCGAAAACGGCTGAATCGCCAAACAAAGGTTGGGTGCGAATCGCGCTGCGTTTACCCTCGCGCGCCCATGTGAGGCTGTGCGGATCGATGCGGGCGATGCGACGGTAGAGGCTACGCTTGGAGATTAGGCGGTTGCGGCCAAACTGCGCGAGGAGGAGAGACCAAACGTGTCTGACAGAGGGCGCCGTCGGCGTTTTGTAATCGGATTTGAGCAGGTCTAGGAGGTGGGTCTCAACCTCTGCGTCCATCGACAATTGCTTGCGCCCGCACGCGCTGAACTTCGGGAATATCGCCGCGTCACCAGACAGCCCCTTCTTAACGGCATTGGTGTAGGCATAATACCAGCGACGAGTTGTCCTGTCCGACGGATAGGTGCCATGATGCGAGCCGCCGCGGAGGTAAGGGGAGATTGCGCTTAGGCGGGCGTAGTAGGTAGTGCGGTATTCCGGTGGGGCCTCTTGAAACATCCGCTCAAAAGTCTTTTCAGCGTGGCGAATGCCGCCGATCCGCGGCTTCAGGTCTAGGAGTGATTGAGTTGCGAGTTCGACGGGGTCGCCATCGTCGGGTTGGAGGCGGACCATCGTCTTGGTGAGACGGGTCACTTCGTAGTCGCGTCCCCTGATTTCGATCAGGGCACCGTGGCGCAAACGATGGCCGAGCTCGGTTAGGTCGGCTGTGTGTGGTCTGGCGCGAGAGAGGTATTGATGGAACGCTTCCTCGTCCTGGGGCGTTGCGTAGAGACGGATCGAGTCAAGCTGGGTGAAGTCCGCTTCACTCAAGGAGGTGAAGACTTGCGCCTTTGCGATCAGATGCAGCGCCAACTCGTTTCGGCGGGTTATATTGTCGAAGGGCAACTCTGTGAGGCGGATGCCGGAGTGCTCGCGGACGTATTGAATGAAGGCGTCTCGTTCGGCGTCGGAGATCGGTTCGGTGGGTGTGCCGGCGACGTAGGCATGCAGGAAATTGGCGGCCTGGCAGAAGCGAGGATGGATTTGGTGGTCGCTATAGATCGCAAACTTGAAGCCCAGATCAGCGAAGTGCTTTGCGATGGCTTCGGAG
>WBUO01000062.1 GCA_008933675.1 Dechloromonas sp. | reverse complement strand
ACAAGCCCCTGCCCGGCGTTGCCAACCTTGGGGTTCGCCCCACTGTCGGCGGAACGACCCGGCCGCTGCTCGAAGTGCATCTGTTCGATTTCGATCGTGATATCTACGGTGCCCACATTTCGGTGCGTTTCGTGCACAAGCTGCGCGACGAGCAACGTTTTCCCAATTTCGACGCCCTCAAGGCGCAGATCGCGGCCGATGCCGCGGCGGCGCGGGCTTTCTTCAAGCGGTGAGCAAGCAAAATGGCTGATTACAAAGATACGCTGAACCTTCCCGACACCCCGTTCCCGATGCGCGGCGACCTGCCCAAGCGCGAGCCGCAATGGGTCGCCCAGTGGCAGGAAAAGCAGCTCTACCGGAAGATTCGCGAAATCAGCGCCGGCCGGCCGAAATTCATCCTGCATGACGGTCCGCCGTATGCCAACGGCGATATCCACATCGGTCACGCGGTCAACAAGGTTTTGAAGGACATCATCGTCCGCTCGAAGACCCTGGCTGGCTTCGATGCGCCCTACGTGCCGGGCTGGGACTGCCACGGCATGCCGATCGAGATCCAGATCGAAAAGACGCATGGCAAGAACATCCCGCGCGAGCAGGTGCAGAAGCTGGCGCGCGCCTATGCCGGCGAGCAGATCGAACGGCAGAAGAAGGACTTCATCCGCCTGGGCGTGCTCGGCGAGTGGGACAACCCGTACAAGACGATGAACTTCAAGACCGAGGCCGACGAGATCCGGGCGCTGGCCCAGATGGTCAAGCGCGGTTTCGTCTATCGCGGCCTGAAGCCGGTGAACTGGTGTTTCGACTGCGGTTCGGCGCTGGCCGAAGCGGAAGTCGAATACCAGGACAAGAAGTCGCCGGCCATCGACGTCGCTTTTGCCGCCGCCGAGCGCGACAAGCTGGCGGCCGCCTTCGGCCTCAAGGAATTGCCGGCCGGTGAGGCCTACGCGGTGATCTGGACGACGACGCCGTGGACCATCCCCGGCAACCAGGCGCTCAATGCCCACCCGGAAATCACCTATCACCTGGTGCAGACCGAGAAAGGCTGCCTGATCCTCGCCGCCGACCTGCAGGAAGCCTGCCTCGCCCGCTACGGCCTGACCGGTACTACCGTTGCCGCCTGTAAGGGCGCGGCGCTCGAGTGCATCGCCTTCCGTCATCCGCTCTACGACCGCCTGTCGCCGGTCTTCCTCGGCGACTACGTGACGCTCGATGCCGGTACCGGCATCGTCCATTCGGCGCCTGCCTACGGTCTGGAGGACTTCCAGTCGTGCAAGAACTACGGCATGCATAACGAGCAGATCCTGACGCCGGTGCAGGGCGACGGTACCTTTGCCGCCGACCTGCCGTTCTTTGGCGGCATGAACGTGTGGAAAGCCAACCCGGTCATCGTCGAGAAACTGGCCGAAGTCGGCGCGCTGCTCAAGCACGCGACCATCGAGCACAGCTACATGCACTGCTGGCGCCACAAGACGCCGCTGATCTACCGTGCCACCAGCCAGTGGTTCGTGCGCATGGACGCACCGGACGTCGATAGCCAGGGCGTCGCTGCCACCGAGCCGGCCGGTCACACGCTGCGCGAAGCGGCGTTGCAGGGCGTTGAGGACACCGCCTTCTATCCCGCCTGGGGCAAGAACCGCCTGCACGCGATGATCGCCAACCGCCCGGACTGGTGCATCTCGCGCCAGCGCAACTGGGGCGTGCCGTTGCCCTTCTTCACGCACAAGGCGACCGGCGAGCTGCATCCGAACACGCTGGAACTCATGGAAGCTGTGGCCAACCGCGTCGAGCAGGGCGGTATCGAAGCGTGGACGCAGCTGGACGCCGCCGAACTGCTCGGCAATGACGCCGCCGACTACGTCAAGACCACCGACATCCTCGACGTCTGGTTCGATTCCGGCACCACCCACATGAGCGTCATGCGCGGTTCGCACGGCGAGCTGGGCTGGCCGGCCGACCTCTACCTGGAAGGCTCCGACCAGCACCGCGGCTGGTTCCATTCCTCGCTGCTGACTGGTGCCGCGATCGACGGACGCGCCCCGTACAAGGCGCTGCTGACGCACGGCTTCGTCGTCGACGGCAAGGGCCACAAGATGTCGAAGTCCAAGGGCAACGTCATCGCGCCGCAGCAGGTGTCGGACAAGATGGGCGCCGACATCCTGCGCCTGTGGGTGGCCTCGACCGATTACTCGGGCGAGCTGACCATCTCGGACGAAATCCTCAAGCGCGTCGTCGAAGGCTATCGCCGCATCCGCAACACGCTGCGTTTCCTGCTGGCCAACGTCTCCGACTTCGACGCCGCGGCCGACATGCTGCCGGCTGACCAGTGGCTGGAGATCGACCGCTACGCGCTGGCGTTGACCCGCCAGCTGCAGCAGACCTGCCAAGGCGAATACGAGCGCTTCGAGTTCCACCGCGTGGTCCAGGCGCTGCAAGGTTTCTGCTCGGAAGATCTCGGCGGTTTCTACCTCGACATCCTCAAGGACCGCCTGTACACGACGGCGCCGAAATCGGTCGCCCGCCGTTCGGCGCAGTCGGCGCTGTGGCACATCACCCAGGCCTTCGTCCGTCTGCTGGCACCGATCACCGCCTTCACCGCCGAGGAAGTCTGGGCGGTGCTGACCGGCAACGCCGACGACTCGGTGATGTTCCAGCAGTGGCACGAACTGCCGGCGCAGGCTGGTGAGGCCGAACTGCTGGCGAAATGGGCCATCGTCCGCGAAGTGCGCAACGACGTCACCAAGGCGCTGGAGGCCCGCCGCGAGGCCGGCGAGATCGGTGCTGCGCTGCAGGCAGCCGTCGAAATCCGCTGCGCCGGCGACAAGTTTGCCGCGCTGTCTTCGCTCGGCGACGACCTGAAGTTCATCTTCATCTGCTCGGCCACTGCGCTGATCGAATCCGCTGAGGAATCCGTCACCGCCACGCCGCTGGCCCACGCCAAGTGCGAGCGCTGCTGGCACGTGCGCGAGGATGTCGGCGCCGATCCGGCGCATCCCGGCCTGTGCGGGCGCTGCGTCAGCAACCTGCACGGCGACGGCGAGGCGCGCACGCATGCCTAAGACGCAGCACTGGTATGCGCTGGCCGGCCTGATCGTCGTCCTCGACCAGATCAGCAAGTGGGTCGTGCTCGGCAGCATCGCGCCGGGCGAGGTGATCTACGTCGCGCCGTTCTGGAACTGGGTGCTGACCTTCAACCCGGGCGCGGCATTCAGCTTCCTTGCCGACCAGCCAGGCTGGCAGCGCTGGTTCTTCACCGTCCTGGCGCTCGGCGTTTCCGGCTGGATCGCCTTTGAATTGAAGAAACACCCGGAACAGAAGCTGATGGCGCTGGCGCTGACCCTGGTCATGGGCGGCGCGCTCGGCAACGTCATCGACCGCGTGCGTTTTGGCGCCGTCGTCGATTTCATCCAGTGGCACGCCGCCGGTTTCTACTGGCCGGCGTTCAACGTCGCCGATTCGGCGATCAGTGTTGGCGCGGTGCTGTTGATCTTCGCCTCGCTGACCCATAAAGAACAGAAAGAAAACGCATGAGCACCACCGTCCGCCCCGACAGCTACCTGACCCTGCATTACCGCGTCACCGCCCTCGATGGTGAGGAATTTCTGTCGACCTTCGACATGAGCCCGGCGACGCTGCAGATGGGCAGCGGCCAGCTTGCCGAAAACCTCGAAAGCGTGCTGCTTGGCCTGAATGCCGGCGAGCATTACGTGTTCGAACTGGAACCTGAGCAGGCCTTCGGCGTGCATAACGAACGCTTGGTCGAGCGTATCGCCCGCAACGGCCTGCCCGCCGGCATGGAACTCAAGGAGAGTTCAGTCGTCGAATTCACCGCGCCCAATGGCGCGACCTTCGCCGGTTTCCTGCGTGAGCTCGATGAAACCAGCGCCCTGTTCGACTTCAATCACCCGATGGCGGGCAAGACGATCCGTTTCGAGGTGAAAATCATCGGAATCATGTAATGCAAGTCATCCTTGCCAATCCCCGCGGCTTCTGCGCCGGCGTCGAACGCGCCATCGCCATCGTTGAACGGGCGCTGGAAAAATTCGGCGCACCGATCTATGTCCGCCACGAGGTCGTGCATAACAAGTTCGTCTGCGACGACCTGCGCGCCAAGGGCGCCGTTTTCATCGAGGAACTCGCTGAGGCGCCGGCTGGCAGCACGGTGATCTTCAGCGCCCACGGCGTCTCGAAAGCGGTTCGCGCCGAAGCCGAGGCGCGCGGATTGAAAGTTTTTGATGCGACCTGTCCCCTGGTGACCAAGGTCCACGTCGAAGTTGGCAAGATGCGTAATCAGGCGCGCGAAGTGGTCATGATTGGCCACAAGGGGCACCCGGAAGTGGAGGGGACTATGGGGCAGAGTGAAGGGGGAATACATCTGGTGGAAACGAGGGAGGATGTTGCTCGTCTGCAAGTGTGTTCGCCGGACAATCTAGCCTTCGTTACTCAGACTACACTCTCGGTTGATGATGCCAACGTGGTCATAGATGCACTACGTCTGCGCTTCCCGACTATTCAGGGGCCGAAGAAGGATGATATCTGCTATGCCACGCAGAACCGCCAGGATGCAGTTAAAGAACTTGCGTCACAATGCGATCTGGTCATAGTTGTTGGTAGCCCAAACAGTTCCAATTCGCGGCGATTAAAGGAGGTTGCTGTCGCGCGGTCGGTGGCAGCATATTTAATCGATGGAGCTGATGAAATCGATCCCCAGTGGTTACTTGGAAAGCAGCGTATCGGTGTCACAGCAGGGGCATCCGCTCCAGAAATCCTCGTGATGCAGGTGATCGAACGTATCATGCAACTAGGTGGGGCGTGCGGCATTTCTCAACTGGGCGGTATTCAGGAGGGGGTCGTATTTCCGTTGCCTAGGGAACTCATAAATTAGTTTAACGGAGCAATCTGGATCGCCATACGGACCAATGTTTTGACCGCAATCCCGCGATGGATGGGGGGCTTGAACCGGGCACTGAAGAAAACATCCTCCACGCTGGCAAGAATTTCGGGAGGGAATTCAGCTTGCTCTGCCTTCAACCATAGGACTTGGCCATTTTCTCCTACCAATATGGTCAGGTTTACAGAGCCCTCGGCGCTTTCTGGGAAGGTTTCAGGGAGTTCTGGTGGTATGTCAAAATCGATTGCCTGATCCAGCACTTCTGACGGTACAGCGAGAATTGAAGGAAGAGCTGTGGCCGTCTCTGTTTGGTCGATTGACGGTAATTTCTGATGGCTGATGACAGGTGAGAGGTTTGGTGTACTTTTCTGTAGAGTTGACCGATTCGATACAGTGCTGATTGATAATTTCCCGAATAGCTTTATTTGGGATATGGCTTCGCCATAGGAGAGTTCTGTAGCTGTCCACTGAGCAGCGATCCAAGCCAGAAGGGCCACATGTAGCGTAACGGATACCACCGATACAGCGACCAGCCGCAATGGAAATTCTGGGTAGGTCATGAAAAGGACAGGGGCGGGTTCTATTCCACCCCTGTGTGATTACCAGCAGGTTGCCACTGAACCTGTTCCAGAGACGGCTTTTGTACCCAATTGATTTATGCTCAAACTACCACAACGTGTGTCGCGGGTAGCCTGGATTCCTTGAGGTATCGCTGTAATCGAGAACGTGGTTCCTGTTGGTTGCCCCGCCGCAAAAGCAAACACATAGTGGCTGTTGAGATCTGTGCTGCACGCAGTTACTGGGAGTGTTACCTCTATCGCATTGCCTGCGTTGTCCTTGCCGTCCTTGTAGTTCATGAATGAGGTATGGAAGCGCTCCATGTACTGGGCGTATTCCATCAGGCAGCCCGCGGCGACTCCGCGACGGGTTTTGACCACATAGTCGGTATAGGCCGGAAACGCAACCGCTGCCAAGATAGCAACGATGGCAACCACAATCATAACTTCAATCAATGTGAAGCCTTCCGCTTTCCGAAAGTCAGCAATCATCATTGTTGCCTGATTTCCCGCCATGAAATTCTCCCTGTTTTCTTAAATCCCGGATCAAACTTTGGATCCTTGATTTCACCCTTCGAGTCTCCGACAACGAACCGGTCGCCGACAATGGTGCCTTCACCAGGCATGCCGGAAGATACGCTCATTGAACTGGCCGAGTACACACCATCAATACTGTCGTTGGAGTCGAAGCGACCATCACCATTGACGTCGAAGAAAATTGTTGTCAGTCGTGCTCCAGTAAAAGCATTCACGAAGTTGATGTAACCCGTTCCGCCTGGCATGCAGGGGTCTTCGTCCGGAATGATGGAGCTTGCGATCAAGGTCGGCAAAGTCGCCTTTACTATGCGCGACGAGGTCACAATGCGCTCCCCTCTCGCTGTGGGATCTTTCAAGTCGGTAAACCAGCCCATCATGCCAAGCATGTCGTGCGGTGAGATTTCACCTTCAGAGAAACTGCGCACTGGTATCGGGTTGCCTGCAGTGTCATACACTGTTCCGGTTATGCTGATCGTACGCTCGCGAAGCTCAGTCCGTGAGGCGATGGGAGAGCCATTATCAATGATGCCATACCACGTTTGCTGGCTCTTGTTCCCTGGGTCGGTTGAAGACATATAGCTTCCCGTGCCGAAGAACAGGAATGTCTTGGTGATGTTTGGATCATCCTTAAGGTCGTTGATGGCAACTGTGATCTGTGCCGTAATAGGTTGTCGATTGCTTGAGCCGTCCCGGGCAATAAAGAGTGGCGTGACACTGCTCAGTCCCCAGAGTACGGGGTCATCGTTTGTGAGATCGAACTTCCAGACGTTACCCTTTAGATCGCCTGCATACACATAGTCAATCTTGCCGTCATTGTTTACATCCCACAAGCCAGGAATAGCCAATCCATTATCACCGGTTGCCCCGGTGTCGATTTTCTTGATCAAGGCCCCCGTTTCCAGGTTGAAAATATACAGGACAGCGCTGCCGCTGCTACTGTTGTATCCATTGGGTACGATCGCTGCAACAACCCCATTGTTCAGTTTGGCGATCTGTGGTCTCCCGATAATGTAACCAAGATCGTTATCAGTGGCTGGGTATGTGTCGCTGTATTCCCACAAAACATTGCTAGCTAAAAAGCCAGACGGATTCGTTACGTCAAGTCCAAACAATATCTTGCCCCCTCGCCCGGCACTGGCGATCATGTAATTCTTGCTCGGAGTCTGGGCTGAGGTGGAAACGGCTATATCCCCGTCGACGAAGAACTTATGAGAATAAAAGGCAGAGGATAGGTCGAGCAGATTGGTATAGGCCGATGAGGGTACGTAGGCAAATTGTTCAACTCCGGTAGTGGCGTCGAAAGCATGCAACATTCCATCATTTGCCCCGACATAGACGGTATTGGTGTCTTTGACGTAATAGGGGGATGAATGGACGATGTCGCCCAACAATTTGGTGCGATTCCGGAACGATCCGCCATTCTGAATTTCCAGACTGGTGTCGCCCCGCAGATAGTTCACTACCTGAGAGTTGTTGCCGAGTGCCACTTGCTGATCGGCTGTCAAGTCACTCCAATTGAAAGCGATGCCCTTCGTTGTGCTATCTTTCCATGTGAAAATCTTGCGTAGACCATGGGCCGGCAACTTCTCCGAGGCCAGCCACGCAGGCGTCGCACTGACACCACCTGCGCCGACAGGGAAGGCCTTAAGTTCGCCATCCCAAGTGGCGCTGTTGAAAACAGATTGGAAAATCTTGCTGTCTGTCGAAATCTGCTGCCCGTTCGACGTGATATTGCCGGCGCTGGCGCTACGGCTAATGATGGTGTCGAAACTCTGCTTGAGCGATTCTTTGAGTTTCAATGGATTCTGTACCAAGAAATAAGTGTCGGGGGTGCCATTGCCGTCGGCATCCCATTCCAGGGCGAGATCGGGTTTCTGATTGCCGTTGCGATCAACGAAGCCGCCCCATTTGGAGGCAAACCACAGTGGATCCTTTAGCAGTGTTGCGGCAGAGCCACCAGCCGTAAATGTGCGGTCGCTGTAGTTGCTTCCGGCAGGAGCACCTAGATAAGGCAATTTCTTGCAATCGGCGGGCATGGTGGCAACATCGCAATAGCCGGGATCTCGTCCAGGAGGTGTGTTGAGGTAGTAGGCAGTGTCAGCATTTTCATCCTGAGCGACCAGGTAAACGCCATCCTTCGTCGTTCCAGAAATGATGTAGCCCATATTTTGGCGGATGCCACCAGCTTGATAGGTCGGCGTTACCTTGACGCGTAGTTTGCCATCAACCTGTTCCCATATCTCATACTCGGAGATGGCATCCATGTCATGGTCGGCCCCCTGTTCCACATCTTCGAAATTGATCCGGAACTTGGCATAGTAGCGCCCGCTGTTAATGGCCGGGTTGGCATCCGCGGTTCCGCTATTGGCAATCGTGTCCACATAAAAGTCGACAATCTGATCGGTCGGCTGGAATTTACCTTTCGTCCGATCGATACTGGAGCCGTCCACTGATTTGGCAAAGGGGACCAAGGTAATGGTCAGGCCGGAAGAAACTTTGACTTCGATCCGCGGTAACGGAGAGGCTAGAGCGACGACATAAGTGTCGGTATTCTGGCTACCGGTCTTGTCAGTGCGAAGATCCCCTGTCTTACCGTAATAAGCGACCGCAGCTGAGTAGTAGCTTCCTTGCTTTGTTGGCTCTTCAGGCGCAAGACCCCGAATGGTGCTGAGGCTGACAACATTCTTCGGTGTTGGTGCGCCATCGTAACAACTGGCTAAGGTGCAGTTCTGGCCAATGAAGTGTGACCCCTTTACCGTGGGTTCAGTATCAGTAATGCCGTCGGCGAGTGAGGTGACATTGAGGCTGTCCAGACTGCTGGAGGAGAAGCCGCCGAAAGCCGAGCCTGGAACCTGATCAGAATCGAACGATGGATTGATATCAGAAATGGTTAGCAGGTTGGGTTTTGCACACCATGGCGCTTTGGCGCTACCGGTAGAAGTATTGTACGGGTCGTCCCAAGTTGCGAAGGGCAGGCCGACGTGATCGTCTATGCTGCCTGTGGCAGTGAAGGTGTAGGCCGGAGTGGCAGATCCCTTGCCAGCAAAATAACGTAATGCTTCGTACATCATTTCAGCAACCGGGTTGCCCCAGTCGACGAATTCTTTCTCGTTCATCGGGCGGGTTGTCACCCAACCCCCTTTGTAGGCTTGGTCGGTGCGAGTGTTATTGTAGTCTCGGATACGTAGTGAGTTGAATGCCGAGACGATTCTGGCGTCGCTGGTAAACACGCCGTCGGTTGTATTTACCTCGTTTTTAAACGAGCTAACCACCTTTCTCAAGATGCCACCGCTTTGATTCTTGTCGTAACTACCCGTCAGGAGGCCGAATAGCATCGATTCTGTTTCACCATAGTCGTGCAGAAGACCGACAGGTTTGTAGTTACCATTGGGGTATTGCTTGCAGCCTCCATTAAAGGAGGAAGTGCAGACTTCCACGCGGACGGTGCGGTTGGTACGGGCGCCGCCACTTGGTGTGCCATCCAGTACGGGACGTTCGGTCGACGCCCACTCCCAGATTCGCTTGCTGGTGTTAGTCACCGTGGCGAGGATCGGCGGGAGATTGCTGCAGGTATTCAGCGTGGAGCAGTCGGTAGACTTATTGATTGTAAGATTGCCAAACAGATGGCGGTTGCCGGCAGTGGGTGCGTCGAGCGGGGTATAGTCCGATATCAGGTAACCATCAACGGCAAGGCTGGTGTATTCCTTGCCCCAAGAGTGTGCATCTTGCGGAATATAGGCGCGGCGCAAAACCGTCTGGCTTGCCGTGTCGACTTCGCGATAGCCACCGTAAAGTACTTTGCGCAAGGCATCGATACGGCTGGTGGTGACATAGTTAAGGAAATTGCCTGACCAGCGGCCGGTTTTGGTCTTGCACTTGCCGTCGGAGGTGGTGTCGGCCGGCGTAAACAGTCCTGTGTTATCGCTCTTGTTGTTATGTGCATAGCATAGCGACGAGTCGAACAGGCCATAGTAGGTGATTGAGGGCTTGAAGCGCACATCAAGGGTTCCGTCACCATCGACATCGCTGGCATCGTTATAGGCTTCATAGAACAACTTGTGATCCTTGCTGGCGACCAGCATGGTCATCGGCTTAGCCACCTGGGTGGCAATCAAGGGGGTGTCTGGGATCGGCAGGGCTGCTACGCCGCTACTTGGGGCGCCAGGCATCAGCAGGGCAATCAAGGCGATCTGGACTAGAGGGCGATAATGTTCCATTACGATGCTCCTCACTGAGTTGCGTAAATCGATTGCAGAACGACGGTTGCTCGCCCTTCTGCCGTTGTAGGATTGGCGCTACGAGCGGTTACCCGGTAACGGCTACAGGCCAAGTTCTCGCTGGGTTTGTCGGGATTACAGGGAAAGCCGCCTCCCATGTATTCGACGAAGTACTGTGGTGTACCAGCCACCTGATCGGACAGACTCAGGCCGGTAACGTCGGCCCAGTCAGCGAAGCCGGTGTCTTCCCAGCGGTTCGGGCAGTCCTTGTCAGGCTGCGTACACAAACCCGCCGAACAGCTTGGACCCGATGAGGGACAAGTATTGTCAGCATCCGAATAATTACCGAATCCTGGAAAATCCTTATTGACAGGAGCGGCAGCGGACTGCGCTTGGGCAGCGGCTTCACCTACTCGCAACGCTGCTTCAGCAGCCTGGAAGGCGAGACTGCGGTCGAAGGTATGGCCTGTCATGCGCTCTTCTTGTAGCACTATGCGAATGCTGGAAAAGCCGAGCATTGTCATGATCACAAGAAATACCAAAGCTACGATGAGCGCGGCACCACTCTGCCGGGGAAAATTATTGGCGTTCATTCCACGACCTCCTGGTTTCGCAGGCTGACGACGTGTAGGAACGTCCGTTGGACTGGTTTGCCGTCAGACGCAGAGTTCCGTGTGCTGACGACTTTTAACTCGATCCGGACCGCTACAACATTATTCCAGTCATTGGCACCAACCAAGCTTGCCAGCTTGTAATCGCTTTCGAGGGTGCCTGCGGCTCGGGCTAAGTACTCGATTTGGAAATCGTCAATGCCAGGTGCGATTTCTTCGATATCAATCATGATTGTCGGTATGGATGCCGCAGGGTTCAGCGGGTCGGGTACGGCCATATTCCGCGGTCGCGCCCGAAAGAGCGAACGCCCTCCCCTGTCATTGTTGCCAACAAACCAGAAACTTGCAAAATATCGGCTCAGCGTACCGTTCTTGTCAAAGGCGTAATCGGTAGAAACTCCGGAAGCGCATGCAGCGGGCAGGCCGAGTTTGGTCGAACAGTTTCCCGGAACTGTTCCGGCACCCGCGCCGTGATCGAGTGTTTTGGCTATAGCATTGACGGCCGAAACTTGAAACAACGCTGCCTGTTTGTAGTCGCAAGCGAGTAGAACGTCGCCGGGCAGGGCGCAGTGCTCCACATTGGTTGAGAACTGAGCAGCCCCCGGAGAGTGACCAGTGATAGAGAGATCGCCGACCTCGCAAGCTGGAAATGTGCCGCGGATGATTAATCCATCAGTTCCTGATACCCTCTCTTCTGTACTGCCACCGAAGCTGACCGGGCCGCCAGCAAGTCCTTCGTAGCCTTGAATAAGGCCACCAGCCCAGTTTGACCACCAATTGGTTGTATTGTTGTTAAGCAGATTGGCAACTTGTCCACTGGGAATGCCGCAAGGAGTATTACCAGCAGCTCGTAACTCCTGGGCCAGAATTTCGAAGGCGATGCGGCCGTTCTGCTGTATCTCAGCCAAAGCCTCCTGGCTGCGGAAGGCTGCTCTGTTGGCGATAAATATGTTGCCCACGGCTGCTACTACGAGCAAGCCTAGGGCCAGCGATATCATGAGTTCGACCAATGTAAGGCCGGCTTGTGGGCGGTGTCTCAGCATCGCTAAATCCTCGTCCGCATTTCCAGCTGTTGTTCTGTACGGCCGCCAATTGCGCGCTCATCGTTCCAGAATATCGTGACCGTACAATCGTTGGTATTGCAGGTGATCTGTCCGCATGCCGTGTCACCCATATTGCTTTGAATGGCTTCCAGCCATTTTTTTTGGTTTGATGGGGCAAGCCCACTTCCGCTGCTAGGTACAGTGCAGGTTTTGCCCATGGAGTAACTGGCAATATTGGTGCGATCAATTCTGATTGCATCGGTGATGTAGTAGGTCAGCATGACTGCGACTGTGCGTTGGAAACTGCTTTGGTTGTTACGTAGCGCGTTAGTTTGGAGAGCTGCTAGACCGAGCAAACCGAACGAAAGCACGAGTACTGAAACCAATACCTCAATTAAACTGACGCCGCGCTGGTTGGCTGGATATCTACTGCACATAAATGCTTCCTGTCTTGATATGAATGATCCTTGATAGCGTGCTTTGTGTAAGCGTGATCTGTCCGTTGCTGACTAAGCCTCTGTCTTTGTCATATGGCAGCCCGTCGCTGCGAAAATCTACGCAGTAGGAGCCAGCGACTGGCGATGTGCCTAAATTAACCGCAGTAATAACAGTTCCGCTTGCCAACTCACCCTGCTGCAGCACATTTGGTGTGGAGGCGAAATCTTGGAGAGTCCAGGCAAGTGTGGATGGGGCCACGCAGAAACGGAGCCGCGTGTTTTGTCGGATTGCTTCCGAGCGTGAAGAGGCCAGCGCACCCAGTAATTCGTTGGCAGATCCTGTCAAGCGCTGATCCAGTATGAGCCGCTGGAAGCTTGGTACTCCCAGTGCCAACAAGATTGCAATGATCGAAAGCGTTACCATTAACTCGATTAGGGTTAGCCCGCGTTGGCGAGATGTGGGGGGCGATTGGTTCATGGCATAGTGATGGTGATTTACTCGTTTGTATGATAGAACGATGTCCGGCATGAACTCTGTTTTAAGGGGTCAGTGGTTAGTTCAGTGCGACGAACGGCTTGGCGTGCGTTAGGCGAATGAGGTGAGGTGAGGTTGATTTAATTGAGAAGTTGGACTACAATCTTTGTCTTTTAGACATTTCACTTCGGACAACTTAATGGCCAACTCCGCACAAGCCCGCAAGCGCGCCCGTCAAGCTGACAAGCAGCGCGCCCACAACGCAAGCCTGCGTTCGACTCTGCGTACCGCGATCAAGCGTGTGCGTCAGGCGATCCTGGCTGGTGACAAAGCCGCCGCACAGGGCGTCTATCAGCAGTCCGTCGCAGTTCTCGACCGCATTGCCGACAAGAAGATCGTTCACAAGAACAAGGCGTCTCGTACCAAGAGCCGTCTGTCTGCTCAGATCAAGGCGCTTGCTGCCTGATCGTTGCTGTCAAATAAAAATGGCGCCTGCGGGCGCCTTTTTTATTTGCGGAGTTTTTCGTTACTGTTTTTTGTCGCCGATGACGCAGACGCCGTCCACGATCTGCAGGTCGTTGTCCTGGGCGAAGTTGAGCATGAAGCGATAGGCCATTGGCTCGATCTCGCCGAGCCTGCCGTCGACAAAGACAGCCTTTTCCCCGTTGTAGTCTCCCGGGCCCACGTAGGGGGAGTATTTCATCTTGCGCTCGGCGCCGAATGCCGACATGACGCCGCACAGGCGTTCTGCCCAATCGCTGGGGCGAAATTTCTTGCCTTGTTTGGTGAGGCCAACAATGATGAAAGTGGTCGATTCTGATGTTGTCATTGTTCTACTCTGCGTATGGGGGCGGTGCGACCTTTGTTCGCGGCATTCTAGCAGAAGGCTTCAGGCTGTGGCAGTTTTGCCAGAGTGTGACTGGAAAGTTCTTTGATTTTATGGTGATAGATTGTTTTTGCAGAACTGACTGCATATACTGAAGCTAATCACATGATCTGAAGGAGATTTCGTGCAGACTGCATCGATCACGAAATACCTGTTTCGCATTCGTACCCGTAATGGTGTGCTTGTTGAGAATCTCTCCATTTTTGGGCGTGACGAAAGCGATGCAAAGCGCAAGCTGGGTAGCATTTATCGCGATTGCGAAGTGCTGCAATGTCAGGTTCTGCGTCCGTCGCCTGCCGGGCGCAACGGGCATCTCAATTACGAAGATGTCGTCGATCTGATCATCGCTTCGTAAGTTGCATGTCGCCTCGGGCGACAAGTTCGGCCAGCAGGCTCTGGTAATCGTGGGCCCCGGTGCTTGATGCGTTGCGTCGAAAAACGTCCTGATTGACCGACGGGCTTTCAGCGACGGTGACGTTCTCGGAGATCACCGTGTCCAGTACTTCGTCGCCGTAGCGCTCGCGCAGTTTTCGGCGCACGTCGTCGCTCATGCGTCGGCGACGGTCGAAGCGTGTCAGCAGGTAGCGACGTTCGACACGACGTTTGATCACCGGTTCGAGAACCTGCAGGGTGCGCGTGATGTGATCGGCGGCCTGGAGCGACAGGTAGTCGGTGGAAATGGGAATGATCAGGCGCTCGCAGGCAAAAATGGCGTTGAGCGCAAGCACGCCGATATAGGGGCAGCAATCGATGATGCAGGGGCGCTCCGGGTGGCTGGCCAGTGTTGAATCCAGGCCGACACGAAGTTTGTTCAGGATGGCCGGTCCCTTGCCGAATATCGAGTCGACTTTGATCAACTGCTGGTGTGCCGGGATCAGTTGTCCGATGTGCTCCCACTCGATCTCCAGGTCGCTCAGGTTGCGGGAATCCTGATAAAACGCGAAGAGGCTGCGGCTGGCTTCGACGGGGGCGTGGCCGTGAATGCTGGACAGGTGCCCTTGTGGGTCGAGGTCGAGAAGCAGTGATGGGGTTCCCGAGCGGTACAGGGCGGCTCCAAGATTGAGCGCAGTCGTCGTTTTTCCGACGCCTCCCTTCTGGTTGAATATGGCGATGCGCATGGTTTTGCCGTTCTATACAAGCCTCTATTTTTCACTTAACATTCCATTTTCTGCAACTCTTTCGGATGATTGACATCTGCTGGAGTGGCGCTGGTTCCGGCGGCGATGGCCGCCGTTTTCGTTTTTTGGGGTTGCCTCATGTCGCATGTCATGAACACCTATGCCCGTTTGCCCGTCACCTTCAGTCATGGTCAAGGCAGCCGGATCTTCGATTGCGAAGGACGCGAATACCTGGATGCCCTGTCCGGGATTGCTGTTTCGACGCTCGGTCATGCCCATCCCAAGCTGGTCGCTGCCATTGCTGCCCAGGCAGGGCGCATGCTGCACACCTCCAATCTCTACCGCATCCGCGAGCAGGAGCTGCTGGCTGACAAGCTTTGCGAGTTGTCCGGCATGCAGGAGGTTTTTTTTGGCAACTCCGGCGCAGAGGCCAACGAGGCAGCGATCAAGCTCGCACGCTTCTATGGCCACAAGAAGGGTGTCGAGCTGCCGACAGTGATCGTCATGGAGAAGGCTTTCCATGGGCGCACCATGGCGACTTTGTCGGCAACCGGCAATCGCAAGGCACAGGCTGGCTTTGAACCGCTGGTTTCCGGATTCGTTCGCGTACCTTACGGTGACCTTGATGCGATCAAGGCTGTTGCCGAGCACAACAAGAATATTGTTGCCGTGATGCTGGAGATCATTCAGGGCGAGGGGGGCATCCACCTGGTTGATTCTTCCTTCTACCGTGGCGTTCGCGAAATCTGCGATAGCCATGAGTGGCTGATGATCTGTGATGAGGTTCAGTGCGGCATGGGGCGCACCGGGAAGTGGTTCGGTTTTCAGCAGGCCGGAGTCGTTCCGGACGTTGCCACGCTGGCCAAGGGCCTGGGTTCCGGCGTGCCGATCGGTGCTTGCATGGCTGGCGGTCGTGCGACAGGTTTGTTCGGACCGGGAAATCATGGTTCCACCTTTGGCGGCAATCCTCTCGTTTCCACGGCGGCGCTGACGACCATTCAGGTCATCGAGGAGGAGGGGCTGCTGGATAATGCAGCCCGTGTCGGTGCCCTGATCCGCCAGTTGTTCGGGGAGGCACTGGCTGGTGTCAAGGGCGTGGTGGAAATCCGTGGTCACGGTCTGATGATCGGCATTGAACTGGATCGTCCCTGTGGTGAACTGGTCGGCAAGGGGCTGGCGGCGGGTCTGCTGATCAACGTGACGGCGGATACCGTGGTACGTTTCCTGCCGCCGCTGATCTTCAGCGAAAGCGACGCGCGTGAGCTGGTTGAGCGTGTCGCGCCGCTGATCAAGGAATTTCTGGCGGCCTGAACCATGGCGATCAAACACTTTCTGCAGTTCAAGGATTTCACGCGCGACGAACTCGACTACGTGTTCGAGCGTACGCGCTGGATCAAGACCCAGTTCAAGTCTTACCAGAAGTACTGGCCGCTCAGCGACCGGACGCTGGTCATGATCTTCGAGAAGGCCAGTACCCGTACCCGCCTTTCCTTCGAAGCCGGCATGCAGCAGCTGGGTGGGGCGGCGATCTACCTGAATACCCGTGATTCGCAACTGGGGCGCGGCGAGCCGGTCGAGGATGCGGCCCAGGTGATCTCGCGGATGAGCGATATTGTGATGATCCGAACTTTCGAGCAGGACATCATCGAGCGTTTTGCTGCCAATTCGCGGGTGCCGGTGATCAATGGACTGACCAACGAATACCATCCGTGTCAGATCCTGGCCGATATCTATACCTATATCGAGCATCGCGGCAGTATCCAGGGCAAGACCGTGGCCTGGGTGGGCGATGCCAACAACATGTGCAATACCTGGCTGCAGGCAGCCGAGGTGCTGGACTTCAAGGTCCATGTGTCCACCCCGCCGGGCTACGAACTGCAGCCGGAACTCATTGCTGGCGTCGATGCCTCGCGCTTCAAAGTCTTTGCCGATCCGATGGAGGCCTGTCGCGATGCCGACCTGGTGACGACCGACGTGTGGACGTCGATGGGTTTCGAAGCCGAGAACGAAGCGCGGATCAAGGCCTTCGCCGACTGGTGTGTCGACGGCGACATGATGCGGGTAGCCGATCCGCAGGCGTTGTTCATGCATTGCCTGCCGGCGCATCGTGGCGAGGAAGTCACTGCCGAAGTCATCGACGGGCCGCAGTCGGTGGTCTGGGATGAGGCGGAGAATCGTTTGCACGTGCAGAAGGCGTTGATGGAGTATTTGCTGCTCGGCCGCATTTCTGAAGGCAGCAATTAGGATCGAGTTATTGGGAATCGGGGAAGGCAGGGTCATGGTGGCTATTTCTGGCCCCTCGATCCTGAATCCTGTAATTAAAGGGAACGGAAATGAGCGACATCAAGAAGGTTGTGCTGGCCTATTCGGGCGGTCTGGATACCTCGGTCATCCTCAAATGGCTGCAGGATGTTTACAAGTGCGAAGTCGTCACCTTCACGGCCGACCTCGGCCAGGGTGAAGAACTGGAGCCGGCGCGTGCAAAGGCCCTGAAGGCAGGCATCAAGCCGAAGAACATCTATATCGACGACGTGCGTGAGGAGTTTGTCCGCGACTTCGTCTTCCCGATGTTCCGCGCCAACACCGTCTATGAAGGCGAGTACCTGCTCGGGACCTCGATTGCCCGGCCGCTGATCGCCAAACGTCTGATCGAGATCGTCAATGAAACCGGTGCCGATGCCATCTGCCATGGTGCGACCGGCAAGGGGAACGACCAGGTCCGTTTTGAACTCGGTGCCTATGCGCTGAAGCCCGGCATCAAGGTGATTGCTCCGTGGCGTGAGTGGGACCTGATGTCACGCGAGAAGCTGATGGCCTATGCCGAAAAGCACGGCATCGAGATCGACATGAAGCACAAGAAGGGCGGCTCACCGTATTCGATGGACGCCAACCTGTTGCACATCTCCTACGAAGGCCGTCACCTGGAAGATCCGGCCGCCGAGGCCGAGGAGTCGATGTGGCGGTGGACGGTATCGCCGGAAAAGGCGCCGAACAAGGCCGAATATCTCGATCTCGAGTTTGCCAAGGGCGACGTCGTTGCTGTCAACGGCAAGAAGCTGAAGGCTCATGAGGTTCTGGCCCTGCTCAACGAGCTGGGTGGCAAGCACGGCATCGGCCGTCTCGACCTCGTCGAGAACCGCTACGTCGGCATGAAGTCGCGCGGCTGCTACGAAACCCCGGGTGGCACCATCCTGCTACGCGCCCATCGTGCCATCGAGTCGGTCACGCTTGACCGCGAAGTCGCTCACCTCAAGGACGACCTGATGCCGCGCTACGCCAGTCTGGTGTACAACGGCTACTGGTGGAGTCCGGAGCGCAAGGCGCTGCAGGTACTGATCGACCACACCCAGCAGACGGTCAATGGCACGGTT
>WBUO01000441.1 GCA_008933675.1 Dechloromonas sp. | reverse complement strand
GTGTGCTATCCTTTCGTATTCGAGCACGATGGACACTGGTTGATGCTCTACTGCGGAAACGGTTTCAGCCGAGGCGGATTCGGATTGGCGCAGCTGGTAGGTGACCTCGTCTGACCAACATGTCGTCCGGCCGCAATTTCCTTGCCGCATCGGCTGCGTACTGAGCACTCCATTGCTGCGCTTGGAAAGTCTGCGACGAACGTATCGGGAGTTCAGCCCATCAGCTCTCCAGGGGGTAAGAATCAATTCTTATCGCTATCTAGAGAAGGGTCCATGCAGCTGCGAATGTTCATGACGCCGATAAACGAGTCGCCACGCTCGAATCGCTAAAAATTAGACGAGTCTCGCTAAGTAGTCGCCAAGGCGACCTGCATCGCCCGACTTATGTACATGTCCTATTTCTCGATTTGGCATTGTGCCAGCAATTCCTGCGCGATCTTCGAAGGGGTGGACGTGGCTAGGCGTTCCAGGACGCTCGCGAAGCTGCCCTGATATGGAGGCAGAAACCCTAGATCCACCCCCGCCCTGGCAAAATCATGTGCGTTATAGATGTCGCGACCGCCTGGCGCATTGATGTAGCTATCGGCGCCTACTGCCTTGGTCAAGGCGATGATCAGTTCCTGGGCTCGCAGTCCTTGCGGTATGCCGAGTTCGCTGGCCTTTACCAGGGGCCGTTCGATATCGAGAAGGGCCAGGACACGGCGGATACCCGACTCGATCTGCGCGGCCGGCGATCCTGCGGGTTCCAGGGCCAGGCACGCTATGTCAGGGTGCAGGTGCAGTACGCTCGCCAACGCGGGAAAGCGACGTAATTGTCGACTACGCCAATCCTCCTGCTCCGATCCGCTAAGCGTCTGATATTGCAGTTCCTGGATCAGTACTGACTGCGCGGCTTTGGCGATAGGCAAAGTGAGCCATTCAAGATCGCCGTTCGCCAGATGAAGTCGATTCCGGTGAACCCAGCCACGTCGTGGAAACTGGACATTATCCAGAACGACAAAAACGTCACTTGCCGCAGCCAAGCGGAAGTATCCCGCATACGGGAAGAAATATGGTTGCATCACCGCGGCTCGCATGATTTCCAGCCAATTGTGATCGCTAAAACGCGCCGGCTGAGCGATGGAGCGTCATGCTGCACCGGCAATCAGGCCGCAGATCCATTCGATGTCGGTGTCGGGCAGGTCGAGTGACAGTGGCAGGCCGAGAGTCGTATCCGCCAAAATACGGGTGGCCGGCAGGCTAGTGCGGGGGCAGGCCGTGAAAGCGGGATGCAGGTGGCACCCATCCGCCCACCAGGCCCGAGTCTCGATCCCATGGCTGAAAAGCATCGCAGCGGCTTCCCGGGCTCGTTCCAACGCGATCACCATGGTGGCGGTGATCCAGCCGGTCCCGAGACCGTCGGGCATGAGCGCACGATTCCCGGGCAGATGGCGCCGGTAGGTGGCTAAGGCCCTGGCATAACCGGCTCGCCGCGCTGTCCACTGGTCTAGGGCGGCCAATCCCACTGCCGCATGATACTCGCTCATCTTTGCATTGAGTGCAGCGATCTCGGCTGTGCGGGAGCCGTGAAAGCCGAAGTTTTGGCGGCGCTTGAGCCTTATCGCCTCGGCTTCGCTGCGACACAGCACGAACGCACCTTCTCCCGCAGGCAGTGCCTTGGTTGCGTGTAGGCTGACAACTGTCGTCAGCTTGCTGGCGGCGACGCTATCGAAGCCGGCTGCTGCGTCGATAATGACTGCGATGCCCGTCTCAGCGGCGAAATCCTCCCAGTCAGCCGTCTCCACGGGGGCGCCAAACGGTCCCACAACGACGACAACCGCCACGGGAATATCGGACGTCGCGACGGCAGATCGTGCGATTGCCGGGGTGATTTGCCAGCTGACGGGGTCTACATCCGCGAAGTAGGGTTCGAGTCCGGCGAGTGTCGCGGCCTGAGGGGTGGCTACGAAAGTCCAGGCGGGCATAAGCGCCCGAGGCCGTGGGCCGCCTTCAGGATTAGCATAGTCCAGCATCACGCAGGTCAGGGCCGCGGTCGCATTGGCCGCGGTGACGACATGCTCGACCTGTGCGCCGGCATGGGTGGCGAGCCGCTGAGTCAACTCGGTGTTGAGCGGGCCGAAATTGCTGTACCAGCGCTGCGCGTCCACCCTGGCCAGATAAGGTGCCAATTCGGCTGTGGTGGGCAGCAGGGGCCTGCAGACTGGAATGATACTGCTCGGTTGAGAATTCATGGCTCGCGTCGGTTTGGCCCGTGGCTGGGATGTTCAAGAGGCCGGATAATTGACGCTTTCACACATGGTGCGCAATACTCCCGTTGCTTGGCACGCGTAGACGGCCAAGCCCTGGACGAAGGCAGGATTGGCGGCTCCGCACATTCAAATTCGCACACCGATGCCGCGGGTAAGTTCAGTCGGATGCGCCACTGTTGCATTATCGCCGCGCACGATAAAAACGCGTTTATCGCTGCAGTGAACCGCTGGTGATCCCGTTGCATTCGTATTTGAACTCCCTTATAGAGAACCGAGCCCGCTTCCTCCGCCTGTCGGTAGTAGAAGCGGCGCCGGCTAGGTTAACCTACGCTCTTAAGCTCTAGAGGGAGTTACTAAATGACCAACACTCGTTCGCTCATGTCCTCGACGGCACTGTCGGGGGCCTTGGCGGTCTCGGCGCTGGTGGTTGCCGCCGGCGCTGCCCAGGCGGCCACGGCCACCTTCAACGGCGGTGCCAACATTCAGCTCGCTACCCAGTCGCTGAATTCGTCGGGCGCCGTCGGTCTGACTCAGACCAACCAGATCATCG
>WBUO01000440.1 GCA_008933675.1 Dechloromonas sp. | reverse complement strand
ATACCTATGGCGCCGATTCGGCTCAATACCGTGACGCATTGCCAGGGGAGACCGGCCACACGAATGGGAAATTTGAGCCGGCAGTAGCGGAGGCGATCCTGACCAAACTCGTGCGAGCGGAGCCCCGCATCACCGTGTTGCTCGAACACTATCCGGCGGCGATTGAGCGGGACGGGGCGCGCATCGACCAGATCACCTTTGCGCGCATGGACCAGACGGGGTCTTTCAAGGCGGCGGCAAAGGTGTTCGCAGATTGCTCCTATGAGGCCGACATTCTGCCCTTGGCTGGTCTGGCCTACCGGGTGGGTCGTGAATCGAGGGAGGCTCATGGCGAAGCCCATGCTGGGGTCATTTTCATGGAACCATCCGAAGCGCCGCCGGATGCAGTCGTTGCCAAGTGTGCGGCGTGCCAATCCCGGCTGAAGCTCCGTCAGTTTGCCGGCTTTCAGCGGCTGCTGCCCGAGAGTACCGGTGCCGGCGATGGAAATGTGCAGGCGATGAATTACCGGGTGATCCTTTCGAAGGAGCCCGGGCGCAGTCGTCCGATCACGTGTCCGGAAGGTTACGACGCCGCCGCCCTGAATGCCCTCGAATTCTGTGCAGAGATCGAGGGGCTGCCGAATGGAAAGATGGGGCTCAATCGGCCGCAGTTGGTTGGCCCGCATCTCGCGTACATTGAAGGCAACTGGACGGAACGCCGGCGCGTGATGGATGCGCACTGGCAGGCAGCCATGGCGATTCTCTGGCACCGCCAGAATGACCCGGCGGTTCCTCCAGAGGAGAGGGCGCGGTGGAAAGCGTACGGCTTGGCCAGTGACGAATTCACCGACAATGCGAACCGGCCCTACGAGATCTATTTCCGCGAAGGCCGACGCCTAGTGGGCCGATGCCTGCTCACCCAGGCTGATACTATGATTGCGCCCGGCCTTTTACGCGCTCCCATCCATCCGGATAGCATTGCCTTCACCGAGTGGTATGTGGACTCGCATGCCTGTACGGCACGCCGATTGCCCAACAGCTTGGAAGAGGGCAAAGTGATGCTTTATCAGGAAACTTTTCCTGGCCAGGTGCCGCTCCGAGCGATTTTTCCGCGTGATGTCGACAATCTCCTCGTGCCCGTGAATCTGAGCACCACGCATGTTGCGTGGAACACTGTTCGGCTCGAACCGACTTGGATGCACATTGCGGAGGCCGCGGCATGGGTGGCGGTGATGGCCGTGCGGCAAGGCCGGGCTCCAGCTGCCGTTAATAACGACGCATTGCTTCGAACATTGGCCCTACGGGGCGTGACACTGGCGTTCTTCAACGATGTCGAATCACATCCGGGGAGCGAACTCGCTGCCGCGGTCCAGTATTTTGCCAACCGCGGCTTCTTCCCTACCTACGATGCCAGCCTATATGCGGCGGTAAAGACAGCCACTGCACAGCTTTGGGTGCAGGCTGCCACTGGGGCCGTCGAAATCGACCCGAACGCCTTGGCCCAGAAAGCCCTGGCCGCCGACCTGGCGCCGGGTCCCACCTTGGGTAGCGCCACCATGAACGCCATGCTGCACGGCGGTGGGTCCCCAAAAGCTGGCGACCAAGCAGTGACTCGGGGGGACCTGTTGCTCGCTCTCTGGCGTATCGCATCACGGTCGATGCCTTCAGATTAGGACCGTTCACCTGTATCATCTTTGCGTTTGAAAACCATCCTCGATAGCAAGCTTCTCTCCATGCATCGATCCCTCTACACCCTCATCATCACGGGCGCCCTCCTGCTCGCTACGTTGGGCGTCAGGGCTCAGGACTTGGCGTCCATGTTACGGCTTCCCGATGCGGGTGAGGATCCAATGCAGATCGATTTCTCGACCCTTCCCATCTTGGAAGGCGAGCACGCGATCATTTCTCATGGCAATCTCCCCTGGCCTTTCCGCAATCACAATTACTTGGTGTGGTTCGGCGGTCGCTACTGGGCCATGTGGAGCCATGGGTTGCGGCAGGAGGACTACCCTGAGCAGCATGTTCAGTATGCCACCAGCTTGGACGGCCTGAACTGGACCGAAGCCAAGCCCGTCGTCGGCCCATCGCCGGACAAGGATTTTCGTTACATTGCCCGCGGATTCTGGATCTACGACGGACAGTTGCTTGCCCTTGCTAGCCACGACGAATCCTACGACGAGACAGGAAAGAAAAAACTCTTCGGCCCAAGCCTCGAGCTTCGGTGCTACCGCTGGGACGAGCCAACGGAGTCTTGGCAGCCCTTAGGAGTCATGGCCCGGGACACGATCAACAACTTTCCTCCGACTCGTTTGGCTGACGGCAGTTGGGCGATGGTTAGGCGGGCGCACGATCTCAAGGTGTCTATGCTGATTGGCGGCAAGGAGTCGCCGCAGGCGTGGGCGAACATACCTCTGGCCATCCCGGCCGGCAGCAAGTTCCGCGCCGACGAACCGGTCCTGACGGTCCTGCCGGACGGGCGTGTCCTCGGGCTTTTCCGCGACAACGGCGGCTCGAAGCGCCTTTATCGGGCACTTTCGATCGACCACGGCCGGAGTTGGAGCGAGCCGCTGGTGACCAACTTCCCCGACGCCACGTCGAAATTCTTCACGCTGCGGACGTCGCGCGGTTACTATGTGCTCATCTCGAATGCAAATCCGGCGCCGCAACAGCGCATCCCGCTTTGCCTTGCGGTGTCCGAGGACGGCATCACCTACACGCGCTTGGCGCGGCTACCGATCCCGACTGCGCCGCAGGATTTCCGTCCGCGGACCGGGGTGCGCAAGGCCGCCGGTCTCCAGTATCCGCACGCGATCGAGCAGGACG
>WBUO01000439.1 GCA_008933675.1 Dechloromonas sp. | reverse complement strand
GGTGATGGCCGTCATGGCGGCAGACTCCTTGGTGGATGTCGCCATTGTTGCAGGCGGCGGCGGAAATGGCAGGAACAGATGGCGGAATATCCGGCCGGCACAGCAGGTGTCCCGGTCGGCAATCTGTGCCTATCAAAAACAGCATTTTCTGAATCTGTTCCTGTCGCGGCGCCACTGGTCTACTGGCGGTCGTTTACCAATCGGGAGCCGCCACATGAACAAGCCGCTCAGCAAGCTGCGCGCAGCCAAGCTGGAGCTTTACCGCCAGCAGGGGAAAATCCACGCCCGGGCCGTCGCCGGCCGCTTCAACAGCCTGCGCCGGGCGCTCGTCTGGCTGACCCAGATCGTCTTCTACGGCGCCTGCTGGCTGAACTGGGAGAGCAACGGCAGCATGCGCCAGGCGATCCTGTTCGACATCGCGCACGAGAAGCTGTACCTGTTCGGCCTCGTGCTGTGGCCGCAGGATGCGCTGTTGCTGGCCCTGGCGCTGATCGTCGCGGCGACGGCGCTGTTCCTGGCGACGGCGCTGGCCGGCCGGGTGTTCTGCGGTTTCCTGTGTCCGCAGACGGTCTATACGGCGATCTTCGTCTGGATCGAGGCGCGGGTCGAAGGCGACCACCTGGCCCGGCTGAAGCTCGACCGCCGCCCGCCGGGCCCCGGCAAGTTCGTGCGCAAGGCCGTCAAGCACGGCATCTGGGCGGCCGTTGCGATCTGGACGGCGATCACCTTCGTCGGCTATTTCACGCCGATCCGCGAATTGCTGGCCGGTTTTGGCGAATGGCGCGTCGGGCCGTGGGAGGCATTCTGGCTGCTCTTCTATGCTGCCTTCACCTACGTCCAGGCCGGCCTGGCCCGCGAGGCGGTGTGCCAGCACATGTGCCCGTATTCGCGCTTCCAGGGCGTGATGTTCGATCCGGCCACGGCCAACGTCGCCTACGACCGCCGCCGCGGCGAGCCGCGCAATGCCAGGCGCCAGGGGGCGGGTGGCGACTGCATCGATTGCGGCCTGTGCGTCGAGGTCTGCCCGACCGGCATCGACATCCGCGACGGCCTGCAATACCCGTGCATCAACTGCGGCTTGTGCATCGATGCCTGCGACGCGGTCATGGACCGTACCGGCGCGCCGCGCGGGTTGATCCGCTTTGCCTCGGCGAACGAGCTGGCCGGTGTGCCGGCGCCGCGGGGCGTTGCCGGACGGCCGCGGGTGGCCGTCTATGCCGGCCTGCTGCTTGCCGGTGTGCTACTGGGTGGCTGGCTGCTCGCCGAACGCACGCTGCTGCGCGTCGATGTATTGCGCGACCGCGGTGCGCTATCCCGCGAAACGGCCGACGGGCGCATCGAGAACGCCTACACGCTGCAGCTGATGAACCTCGACGACGTGGTCCGCCACTACCGCGTCGCCGTCAGCGGGCTGCCGGGGCTGGAAATCGTCGGCGGCCGGGAGTTCGCCGTCGAGCCGGGCAGCATCCGGCCCGTCGCGGTCACTGTCTCGGCACCAGCCGGGGCGCCGCCCGGCGGAATCCGGCCGATCGTCTTCGATATTTCGGCGGAACACGCTCCGGCCAGCGGTGTGCGTGAGCCGAGCAGCTTCGTCCTGCCATGAGCCGGGAGGCGATCACCGGCCAGTCCGCGCTCCCGGCCGCCGGCACGCCGTTGTGGCTGGCCGCGGACGGCCGGCCCATCGGCTGCCATGAAAAGATCCGCGTGCTTGACGAGAATTTCCGCGAACTGCGGCAGATGCTGGTCGACGCTCTGGAGGACGGCGTCCTGATGGGCGCCGACGAAGGCCACCTGCGCGCATGCTTTGCCCGCCTGGCCGGCGAGGTGCCGCTGGCCTTTGCCCCGGGCAGCCTGTCGTCCGGCCGCTGACGGGCGGCGCGTCAACCATGAAGGCGTTCCGGACTAGGTCCGCCGGGCCATGACCTTGGCCAGTGCCTGACGGACAGCCTGGTCGACAAGCGGTTTGGCCAGGTATTCATCCATGCCGGCGGCCAGGCAGGCCGCCCGGTCTTCGGGCATGGCGCTGGCCGTCAGGGCGATGACCGGGATCGCCGGGTTGCGCACCGTCGTCGACCGGCGCAACTGATAGGTCGCTTCCAGGCCATCCATGACCGGCATGTGGCAATCCATCAGCACCACGTCGTAGTCGTCGCCGGCCAGCGCAGTGAGCGCTTCGGCGCCGTTGCCGGCGATGTCGACGCGATGTCCCTGGCGGCCGAGCAGGCCGGCGGCCACCTTCTGGTTGATCCGGTTGTCCTCGACCAGCAGGATGCGCAGGCTGTCCGGCAGGTTTTCCGTTGCCGGCTGACGGGCCGGATCGGCAGCGGAAGCCGCCGGCCGGCCGTGTTCGCTACTGCCGTCCAGGTCGAGATGCCCCTGCCAGGCAGCCTCGACCCGGTCGAAAGGCAGCTCGAACCAGAATGTCGATCCCTTGCCTTCCTCGCTGTTCAGGCCGATCTCGCCGCCCATCAGGTCGACCAGCCGCTTGCTGATGGAAAGCCCGAGTCCGGTGCCGCCGAAGCGCCGGGTGATCGAGCTGTCGGCCTGGGCGAAGGGCTGGAACAGTTCGTCGAGATGCTCCGCCGGAATGCCGATGCCGGTGTCGCGCACGGCGAAGCGCAGGCGGACGGTAGCCGGATCGGCATTCAGCAGGTCGACGTCGACGCTCACCTCGCCACTGGCGGTGAACTTGATGGCATTGCCGGTCAGGTTGGTCAGGATCTGGCGCAAGCGCCCGGGGTCGCCGTAAAGCATCTCGGGAACCGCCGGTGCGATCCGGTAGCTGAACTGCAGTTCCTTCTCGCGGGCGCCGACGG
>WBUO01000438.1 GCA_008933675.1 Dechloromonas sp. | reverse complement strand
GTCCATCATCGCCACGAACGCGCGCTTGGCCGCCGCGCCGCCCTGGGCCAGCGCCTCGGCCAGGACGCGCGGGGTGATCTGCCACGACAGGCCCCACTTGTCCTTGCACCAGCCGCAGGCACTGGGCTGGCCGCCGTGGCCGATGATCGCGTTCCAATAGCGATCCGTTTCCGCCTGGTCCTCCGTCGCGATCTGAAACGAGAACGCCTCGCTGTGCTTGAACGCGTCGCCGCCATTGAGCCCCAGGCACGGCACGCCGCACACGGTGAACTCGACCGTCAGCACCTGCCCGGCCTTGCCACCGGGAAAGTCGGTCGGCGCCCGATGCACCGCGCTGACCGTGCTGTTCGGAAACGTCCGCGCATAAAACTGCGCGGCCTCCTCCGCATCGTGGTTATACCACAGGCAAATCGTATTCTTGTTCATGGGGGTGTGTCCTTGTTTCGCTGCCGAGGCAGGCTGAACCAAATCCCACCTCCGTCAACGCGGCCGAAAGGCGGTTTCCGTGCTGAGCGCGAGGTCGGACTGGAACATCGTCGGCGGTCATCCTCCCACGGTCCAAGCCTACAACTACTGGCGTAATCTGCGCTTTATAAGCGATCTGCGCGGGTTTTGGTTGGTACCAACACGTGGGGAGTCTCCACAACTTGGGCATGGGAATATACTCGGAATACCTCGATGCCCTAAAGGGATTCGAAGCGTACACGGCGGAGCGTAAAAAGCAGCTAAGGCGAATCTCGGAACTGCGAAAGAGTGATGTCTTGGTAATCGCCGCCGCGATCGAAAAAGCCAGTGCCTCGATCGATAACTCGGATCTCATCCCCATTGCCGATCAACTCGACGGATTAACCGGAGGTACGCTCGACGTGATTCTCGAAACTCCGGGCGGATCCGGTGAGGTCACCGAAGAGATCGTCAAGTTATTGCGCAGGCGGCATACGGTGGTGAATTTCATCGTGCCTGGAACAGCCAAGAGCGCCGGCACCATTATGGTCATGTCCGGCGATGAGATCATGATGGGATCACTTTCGGCCTTGGGCCCGATCGATGCTCAAGTGGCGCGCAACGGGAAATATTTCTCCGCCGAGGCGTTCCTCGAAGGTCTCGAGAAGATCAAGCAGGAATCGGATGAGAAGAAGCACCTGAACCGGGCCTACATCCCAATCCTGCAGGGGATCTCCCCCGGCGAGATCGAAGCGGCGCGGAATGCCCTCAAGTTTGGCATGTCGCTCGCCGCACGGTGGCTGGAAACCCACAAGTTTCGGCACTGGACCGTGCATGAGTCCACCGGTGCGGCCGTGACGGTGGAGGAAAGGAAGCAGCGTGCCGAAAAGATCGCGTCCGCGCTGGGCTCGCATGCCAAATGGCTTTCGCACGGTCGCTCGATCAAATCTGAAGATCTGCTGGCGATGGGGATTCGTATCACGAACTACGAGCAGAACCCTGATCTAAATGACGCGATCCGGCGTTACCACACGCTCCTGCGGATGTCATTTGAGGGCAACATGGTGAAGCTGTTTGAGACCGCGAAGTCGCAGATCTATCGCTTTTCGCATGCGCCGGCCGTAACGCCTGGCATTGCGCAGGCAAAAAACCTGCTCATCGATTTCGCCTGCTCGAAGTGCAGGACCGTGACGAAACTGCAGGCCAACTTTGGGGTTGGGCAACTGATCAAGGCGCCCGTTTTGCCGTTCCCCAAAAACAACAAATTTTCATGCCCGGCTTGCGGGACAGAGGCGGATTTAACTGGCCTGAGATTGCAAATTGAAGCACAGACAAAAAAGGCGATCCTATGAACTGCGAAGACCTCCACGAACTGCTGCGCGAACGCGACAAGGCGATCGACACCGCGGCCGAATTCGAGGCGATCGATAGCCAATCGATCGAAAACGAGGCGATCCGTGAGCTGGGTAAGATCGTCCTGGAGACGACGGCGGAGGACGGCACCTTCTATTCGTCGACCTGATCCGAAATCGGGTCGGTGTGCGCCGCTGCGATGCCGGGCGCTACCCGACCTGCACGTCCAGCCGCTCCAGCCGGCGGGTCGAGAAGTCTTCCTTCCACCGCGCCGCGCCGGCGAGCTCGATCCGGGGCAGGCGCTCCAGCAGGCGCGGGAACGCGAGGCTGGCCTCGATGCGGGCGAGCGGCGCGCCGAGGCAGATGTGCGGGCCGTGGCCGAAGCTCAGGTGCTTGTTGGGTGAGCGGCGGATGTCGAAGCGGTCGGGGTCGGTGAAAACGGCCGGGTCGCGGTTGGCGGCGCCGTTGAGCACCGACACCATCTGGTCGCGCTGCAGCTGCACGCCGCCCCAGTCCAGGTCGGCCTTCACGCGGCGCGGCGTGCGCAGGAATGACGGCTCCATGCGCAGCATCTCCTCGATCGCGGTCGGCATCAGCGTCGGGTCCGCGCGGAGCGCCGCCAGCTGTTCGGGATTCTGCAGGAGCAGCAGCAGGCCGTTGCTCAGCAGGCTCGTGGTCGTCTCGTGGCCTGCGACGAGGATCAGGATCGCCATGCCGATCAGCTCCGACCGGCTGAGGCGCTCGCCGGCGTCCTCGGCGTTGAGGAGCAGCGTGATCACGTCGTCGCGCGGCTCGCGGCGCCGCTCGTCGAGGATCGCCTCGAAATAGACCTTCATCTCGCGGGTGGCCTGCAACGCATCGCGCGCCAGCTCGGCCAGCGGCTTGCGGCGGGAGCCGAGGTCGGTGATGCACTCCGACCAGGCTTTGATCCGGTCGCGGTCGGCGCGCGGCACGCCGAAGAGATCGCTGATGACGAGGATGGGCAGCGGAAAGGCGAACTCCGCGATGAAGTCGCACCGCCCC
>WBUO01000437.1 GCA_008933675.1 Dechloromonas sp. | reverse complement strand
ACATAACGAATACACATCGCCGTTTGCACTCCTATAGAACCGCCGCCGCGCGCCTGTAGCCGCCCTATGGCGTAGTGCGACGCCGCTGATTATTCGAGAAGCATCGGGGGTAGGATCAACGGCCCACACTTTCGAGCCTCCCGATGGCAAGTTGCCTCTGCCGCCGCCGTAGATACCGCTTGGTCGGATTGCGTAGTGCAATTACCTCGGCAGATGAGGGGAACGCGATTGAATCCTTGGCCAGTGATACCCGCCGACGTTGTTGCCTGGTTCCGTGGCGTCTTCGCGGACGCAAACCGCCACGTATGTGAGCGCCTGGCCAATCTCCCCAATATCCGCGAGACATCGCTCGATGACGGATTGATTGAAGCGCTGATCCCCAACAGTGCGCCGACGCTCCTGCCTTCGGGCGCGATCATCCGCATGGATACTCACAACATCGGTGGTTTGCGGCGCCTAGGCGCTCCCCATTGGGATTGGGATTTTCCGCAACGCCGGCGTTGGGAAACGGCGGATATTGCGATCCTCGTCTTCGTCTATCGACAAGACAAGCTGGTGGCGATGAAGATTGGCCTGCTCCAATCCAAACGTCTCTTTCCGACTAACCATGATGTCGAAGACGAAGATGAAATTGGTTTCCTTCATGGCATGAATGCGTTCATCCGCCGCGATGGGCAGCAAGCAGCCGCCGCACTCCACCGAACCTACAGCTTCGACGAAACCTGCACCTTCGCCGCAATTCAGGCTGGACACCGACAGGTCGAACTGATCGACACGCTCAATCGGGATTTCGGCAAGGCCGTCTTCTACCTGCTCTACGCACCGCCTGAGCTTCCCTACGCAGTTACCTACCCCCTGCGAAAACGAATCCGCGTTGGCGACATGCCGGTCGGAAATCGGGTGGTCGATGCCGACAACCTCCACCGCGCTCTTGTCGAACTCAATGACGGCCAATCTCCCACCTTCAGCCTGCTGAAATCCGCCTGCGTCGGGCGGGATTGGCTGCTCGAAACCTGGGCTGCCGATCTGCTGCTGACCTGTCAGGTTGGACAGCAGTTCGATGACAGCAATGACGATCGCGTCCGCTATTTCCTCGAACGCCGATCGGGGCCCATTGGGGCGGCTCTCGCTGCATCAATTACCCTGCCGGGCGAGGCCTGAGCCGTGCGAAGTGGCGATATCCCCTTCAAGTTCGATCTGACCGATCTCCTCGCCCGCGCTCGCCGCCAAGTCGCTGGCCGGATAGGTGACGTCACCTTGAACTTGCCTTTCATCAGCATTGCGGTCAGCCCTAAAGATCGCGAGCGCCGTGTGGCGCGCGAGATCGTCCTCCGTTTGCGCGATCGGCGCGTCCTATCTGCGTGGGAATGTTGCGACGATTGCATCGAGAGAGCTCTCACTTCGCTCAAGGAAATCCGCCAGTTGATCGTCGACAAAGAGGTGGAACTCGCCGAGTTGCAGGACGGACCGCTGTTCCTTCTGCTCGATGCGATGGCGACTGGTATTCGACAGTTTATGACTTACGAGGAGCTGTTGCGGCGCGACAAGGATGCGCCCCCGCATCCACGTTTCGGCGAGTTTCATCGACCGCCGGACGTGCGCCAAGCCTATTTCGACGGCCTCGAAATCTTACGCGGACACCTGAGCCGGTGTCTCGGGCAGATCGCGCTCATTGCCGGCATGCCCGTGCCGACCGAAGGCATCATTGAGAACTACCAGGGGCCGTGGCAGCTAGAAGCCTACGAGGCGCCGCCTCTGCTGCCACCACCCCCCGAATGACCTGCGCTACGGCTGCTCGGAAGCCCAGGCGCTTACAACGGTGGCGTCGCTTCCCGCACCTGCCGATCACAAGGTTGAGCCTAGAGAACCATTAGAGAACAAAATCTGCTGGCGAAGGCTTGTGGATCGGTTAGGCATGGGCGGATGGAGAGCATAACGAGCCCGAGCGAGCTATCGAGCGATGACTTTGTGCGGCGCTTCGCGCTGCGCCCCGGCCAATTAATGTGGCTCCTTGGCGCGGGTGCGTCGGTTTCAGCCGGCATCCCCAGCGCTTGGGATATGATCTGGCAATTCAAGCAAACGTTGTTCGTTGCCCAACGCAAGGCGTCGCCGCAGAGTGTCGCCGATCTCGGTAATCCTGCGATCCGCGCGCTGTTAGACTCGCACATTGCGAGTTCCGAGCGACTACCGTCGCCGGGTTCACCGGATGAATACGCGGCGCTCTTCGAAGCAACCTACCCGGTGGAGCGCGATCGCACGACTTTTATTCAAGGCATGATTAGCGGCGCGAAGCTGGCCTATGGCCATCTTGCCCTCGCCTCGCTTCTAAAAGCGGGCCACACTCAGCTCGTCTGGACGACCAATTTCGACCACTTGATCGAAGATGCCTGCGCGAGAACGTATGGCACAACGGGCACGTTGAGCGTCGTTGCACTCGACGCTCCGGAACTGGCGGGGCAATTGATCGGCGCGCAAAAATGGCCCATCGCAGTGAAGCTGCACGGCGATTTCCGCTCGCGTCGGCTTAAGAACACGACCGATGAGCTGCGCCAGCAGGATGCGGCGCTTCGTCAGCAGCTCGTGGATGCCTGCCGACGATCCGGCCTCGTAGTCGCCGGCTACAGCGGACGCGACGATTCAGTGATGGACGCGCTTGAAACGGCGCTCAATCAGCCGGGCGGTTATCCTGGCGGACTGTTCTGGCTGCATCGCGGTAGCGATCCACCGCTCGGGCGGGTCATCCGACTTCTCCAGCGCGCCAGCGACGCGGGCGTTGAGTGCGGGCTGGTGCGGATTGAGAGCTTCGATGAGATATTACGT
>WBUO01000436.1 GCA_008933675.1 Dechloromonas sp. | reverse complement strand
GTCGAGATCCCAGCGCTCCTCGCCCTCCGGACCTCTCGACCGTCCCGGTAGGGCGTAACAGAAGAAAACGCCGCGAGCGCTCGCCGCTTCTCTTCCGCTGAACACGCGGTTGGGCAGGTCAGCGAGGCGCGCCTCAAGTTCCGGGTGATTGACCAAGAGCTGGCGCAACTCGTTACGCAACAGTTCTTCTTCCGACGGCTTCTGGTCTAGGCTTTCGTTGAGATTTTTGAGGTCCTCGTAGTCGTCTCGCTCAGTCAACAGTCGGCGGCCCTCGATGCCAAACAGTTTCGAGATCCGAAGCGTCTTTCCGGCGACACGCCGATAGAGGCCCAGCAGCCTTTCGAGCGCTTGGTTCGGCAGGAAATTCCAGTACGCAACGTGACCCCGAAGCGGCGCGGTTTCAGGGTGATCCGCTATGAGCGTGGCCTCAATGGCGGGATTCATGCGCCGATCAACACGCCCAATGCGCTGCATTAGTCGGACGGGATTCCAGTGCAGATCGTAATTGATCAGTCGCGTGGCGTCTTGAAGGTTGAGGCCTTCCGAAAGCACATCGGTGGCGATCAAGACGCGGATTTCTCTCTTCCCGGCCCCTTGAAGCTCCGGTGAAGACAAGCCGTTGTAGTATGGCGCGAAGCGGCGGATCACCCCCTCGCGGTCGCGCCCCTTGTGGGAGCCGGAGTCGATCTCTTCAACCCCATCGATACCGGCGCGGATCAGCTCACGCTTGAGGTAGCGCGCAGTGCCTTGGTACTCGGTAAAAATAAGGACCTTTTGTTGGCTAAGCACCAGATCTTCGGTCAGCATCCGGCATAGGGCCTTAAGCTTGCCGTCCTGGCCGGCGCCAAAGCCCTTCAGCGCTTCCAGGAACTTGACCAGTTGCTGCAAATCTTCGCGCGTCTCGGCGATCAGCTGCGGGATCTTATACTCATTCCGGGGTAAGCGCTCGATGCGATCAAGCATATCGCCAGTGATGAGCGGGTCTGCGTCGTCTTCAATCTCGGCATCCGTATCGGCACCAGAGTGCCGACCTAGGCCCTCGTGCACCTGCTTGATTTGTTGTTTATGCCGGTCTTTCCAAACCTCAAGGTCGGCTTTTTCAGCTTCCGTCTCTGCGTGAGCTTCCCAGAACGCCAGGAGCTTGATCATCAGGCGATAGCACGAAAGCTCGAACGCCGCCGTGGAACTCTCTAGCCGCTTCAGAAAGCCAATACGTATGAGCCGGACGACCTGCGCTCGCCGGCCGAGTACAAGGTCATCTTCCTCAGTCGGGCTGATTAGCCATTCCGTAGGATCGTAAAGAGCCAGGCGGAACAGTGGATTTTTGTGTTGGAAGGCCTCTTCCACCAGATCCAACAGTCGTTGCTGTAGTGGTGAGAGTTCGTAGTCGGCGACCTTCGGATCCTCGCGTCGCGGGAAGACGGCTTCGCCCCTAGATTCCGTTTTCTGGCTGGCCTTCACATAGGCGCGACTACGTTGAACGACGAGGTTTTGGACAAGTGGGTCTGCGGCGAATACTTCGCGAGCGGGCCCGGCATCAACAGTCTGATCAACGTCGTCCTCCGGAGCGCTGTCGCTATCGGCTTCGTTGGCCTTCCGAATGGACTTCTCAAGGGTTCGGAAATGGCCCTGCAGGGAATGCACACCAAACGCGGAGAATGCGTTGCTGTCGGTGGCGAAGATTTCGATCAAATGCATCAGGTCGAAAACGCCGTTGTTTACGGGCGTCGCCGTCAGCATGAAAACCTGCTTGCCTCGGGCTATCCGCTGCAAAATGCGGTAGCGCGACTCTTTCTTGCGACCGGTTCCCGCTAGGCCAGGGTTCCGGAAGTTGTGGGCTTCGTCGATGATGATCGCGTCGAAATGTTTTCCTACCGCTTCGACCGCCTTTGCGATATCGCCGCTTCGGTTCAGGTCGGTATGGTTCAGGACCATCACGTTGTCCCAGGGACCGCGACCGACGTCCTTCAAGTGGCGATCTAGGTTGGCCTCCCAAACAGACTCGCGCCCTGACTTCGGGACAATGAGCACGACGCGCTTCTTCTCATGAACGGCCAACCGCTCTAGCAGCATCAAGCCGACGAAGGTCTTTCCCAAGCCCACGCCATCGCAGAGGAATGCCCCTCCGTATTCGCCAGCGATTTTCATCAACTGGCCATAGCCTTCGCGCTGGTACCCATCGAGCAGGCGCCAGATTTGCGATTGGCTTCGTTCCCACTCGCCGGCTGAGATCTCCCAGCGTCTAAAATATTCCCTTAGCGATTGCGCCCAGACCTCGAACGGCGTGAACGATTGAACGTGGCGCTCGATGACCCGCAGCATCTCGGGAGTCACGTCCTCGGCCTGTTCCCAATGCTCCTCGTACCACTCTTGGAGAACGGAGACGGGTTGCCCCGTAATCTGGACGTTTAGCTCGATATTCTGGGTCAAGCCGGGTCGCGTAAAGTTGGACGAGCCCACCAGCGCGGCGGCGCCGATCACCTCGCTACGAGCGTGCGTGATGTAAGCTTTCGCGTGGAAACGGGACCTTCTGTAGGCGCGGAATTGGATCTTCCCTGATCGGATGGCCTCGACGATCGCCGGGACGCCGTCCAAGAAATCGTCTTGTTCCTTTTCAGCTTCGAGACTCTGGTCTAACCGCTCGCAGCGCGACTTCAATGCTTGATCAAAGGCCAGGCGGGTCCGGGCCGCGACTTCATCGCCCATAAGGACGCGTAGGCTGTCAAGCTTCTGCCACTGACCGTCCAAGCCAAGTAGGGACCCAATCTCAAAGTAGGCCGTGGCGACGTCGATTGATCGCGCGTAGTCACACCACTCACGC